>DAHUZJ010000128.1 GCA_027306585.1 Acidimicrobiaceae bacterium
GTGGCCCGACGAAGAAGCACTACACGGTGCCCACCGACCATTCGCTCGTGATGTTCTAGTCGGCCAAGTAGAAGGCAGCATCGTGGAAGTTCATGAACTGGCTGACGACGTCGTCGACAGCGATCAAGGCGTACTCCCTCCCGTACGAGGACTCGCTGCCACCGCTCAAGAAGAACACACCGGCCTGGGCCAAGACAGTCGACAACCCGGTCTTCAAGTCCTTCAAGAACGTCATCGAGCCGACGATGATCCGGCCGCCGTGGAGCACAAAGTACGGCGCCGCCTTCACACCGATCATGGCGGGTGTGCAGTCGGCGATGACCAGTTCGACGCCGTTGCCGACGATCGCCTCCACAATCAAGTCCAAGCTGCAGACGGCCCTGGCGGGCGTCGCACCCGCCGGGTAGCAGGCATCCGACGCGACGCGGCAGCGTCCGCTTGTCGCCGGCCCCACGGCGCGCCGCGCAGTGCGCGAACGGCGCGCCGTGGGGTTGCCGCGGCCAGGAGAGGCCGATTCGTCGACGGACAGAGGTCCGACCGGATGGGCAGGCGCCACGGGAGAACGAGGGAGAGCCAGGCGTGACGTCGGTGCGGACCCCGGCTCGGGGCAGGGGATGACGGCGCCCGGAGGTGGCGTGTACAGTCGGCAGGTCGTCGATCTCGGGGGCGTGACGGGTGACAGTGCCACGACGGCGGTATGACCTCTGCCCGAAAGAGAGATCGACGAGGGCAACCCAGCCGGCTGGCGACAGTCCCGCCCGGCGGGGGAGGGACATCGTGAACCTTCGAGCTGCACGCGGATGACGACGGCGATCGCCTCACCCACCCAGCAGCCGGCCAGGGACCGCGTCGGGCCGCCCAAGCGGCGGCGGTTCCGTCCCAACCGGCTCATCGACTGGATGGCGCTGCCGATGCTGGCCATCCTGGCCTTCGTCATCGCCTACCCGGCGGTCCGTGCCGTCCAGCTGTCCTTCACCGCCACCAGCCTGATCAACCCGGGAAGCCCTGGAGTCGGGCTCCGCAACTATCAGACGCTGGCCCACGACACCGTGTTCACCACCGCGCTGACGAACACGGCGATCTTCAGCGGCGTGTCCGTCCTCGCCGCGGCGATCCTCGGCTTGGGCCTGGCGCTGCTGGCCGAGCGCTACCTCTCCCGCTACCGCATCGTCAACACGGTGCTGCTGACGCCGTGGGCCATCCCCACCGTGGTGGCGGCGTACCTCTTCCGCTACATGCTGCAGACAAACGGCGGCCTGGTGAACTCGGTGCTGCTCCACCTGAACCTGATCAGCCATCCGGTGGGCTTCATCACCTCGCCAACCTGGTCGATGCCATCGTTGATCACCGCCAACGTGTGGACCCAGATCCCGTTCTTCTTCCTCGTCATCCTGGCGGGGCTCCGTGCCGTCCCGGGGGAGGTGGTGGAGGCGGCGCGTGCCGACGGCGCCGGCTATTGGGCCACCGTCTGGCACATCAAGCTGCACTATCTCCGGGGCCCGCTCATGATCGCCGCCCTGCTGATGGTCATCACGAACTTCAACAACTTCGCCATGCCCGAGGCGCTGACGGGCGGGGGGCCGGGGTACTCGACGATGACCCTGGTGCTGTACGTCTACGACCTGGCGTTCCAGAGCTACCACGTCGGCTACGCCGCCGCCGTGGGGGTCATCTGGTTGATCATCCTGCTGGCGTTCGCCTTGCTGTTCGTCCGCCTGGTGCGGTCGGAGTCGGGAGGCTCCTCGTGACCACCACGCTCGAGCAAGCCCAGGCACGGTCTCGGTGGGCAGCGGTCCTCTCCCGGGCTCCCGCCTCGGCGGGGGGGGCTCGCAAGCCGTGGTCGCCGGCCGTCAAGGCCGTGGTCGCGGTGTTGGTGGCGATCGCCCTCGCCTGGACGCTCGTCCCCATCTACTGGATGGTCATGACGTCGTTCAAGTCGACGGCCGAGGTCGCCCTCTCGCACCCCACGTACTTCCCCAGGCACGTGACCGGCGCCAATTACAGGTACCTCTTCAGCGGGCCCTTCCCGTTCGCCGACTTCCTCGTCAACAGCGTGGTCACCTCGTCGATCACGGCGGTCGTGACGGTCGTCGTGGCCGGGTTGGCCGGCTACAGCTTCTCGCGAGGGCGGTACCTCCTGCGCAGCGGCCTCACCTACGGTGTGCTGGCGACCCAGATGCTGCCGCTGGCGGTGTTGGTCGTGCCGCTCTACCTCCAGTTCTTGAACCTGCACCTCCTCAACAGCTACGTCGGGCTCATCATCGGCTACTGCTCGTTCTCCTTGCCGTTTGGCGCGTGGCTGATCAAGGGGTTCGTCGACGGCATCCCCATCGAGATCGAGAACGCGGCGCGAGCGGACGGCGCGTCCCGGCTCTTCGTCTTCTGGAGGATCGTCCTGCCGCTGGTGGTCCCCGGGCTGGCCACGACCGCCGTGTTCGTGTTCATGAACACGTGGAACAACCTCTTGTTCCCCCTCGTGCTGATCACCGCGATCAACCGGCAGACGCTGCCACCTGGGATCCTGGCCTCCTTCACCGGGACGTTCAACACAAACTGGGCCGGCATGATGGCGGCGGCGGTGGTCACCACCGTGCCCCTGGCGGTGGCGTTCTTCGCGGTGCAGCGGTTCCTCGTCCGAGGTTTGACGTCCGGGGCGATCACCGGGGTCTAGGGGACGGGCAATGGAGGAGCTCTCGAGGGACGGCGGATCCGGCCGGCGGGTGGCAATCGTCACCGGCGGTGCCCGCGGCATCGGTCGGGCGATCGTGCACCGCCTGTGCGCCGATGGGCTCGCGGTGGGCGTCGTCGACCGCGATCACGACGCGATCGACGAGACGACGGGCGATGTCATCGAACGCGGCGGCGAGGCCATCGCCGTCGTCGCCGACCTCGCTGCCGCGGACGCACCGGCGACCGTCGTCGACGAGGTCCGCCGGCGGCTCGGGCCCGTGTCGGTGCTCGTGAACAACGTCGCCGATCATGGCCGCCGCTGCTCCTTCGGCGAGGTCGATCGGGCCACGTGGGACCGCATCCTGTCGACCAACGTGTCGGCCGCGGCGTTCCTGGCGCAGGCGGCGACGGCGGACCTCGCGGCCGGTGGGGGGGTGATCGTCAACCTCCTGGCCATCCAGGAGCGGCTTCCGGCGCCGACGTACGTCCCGTACGTGACCACGAAGGGGGCGCTGGCGGCGCTGACCCGCGCCCTGGCGGTCGAGCTGGCGCCGCAGGGGATCCGCGTGTGCGGCGTCGCGCCGGGCATGATCGACAGCGACTCCACGGCCGGGGCGCTCTCGTCGGCCGCCTCGGACACCGTCGAGGCGCCGACGCTCGTCGGCCGGCTGGGTTCCCCGGCGGAGGTTGCTGCCGCGGTGGCGTTCCTCGTCTCACCCGAGGCGTCCTTCATCACGGGGTCCAGCATCAGGGTGGACGGCGGCCGGCTCATCAGCCGGCGCCCGGACCCGCTGTCGGCCCTCGAGCGCATGGCGCATCCCGCCACGCCGGGCGCCGCAGGCCGATCATGATGAACGGTGCCAACCCTCAGACGGTCGGTCGGCCCGGCCCGCGTGGAAAGGGGCGATCTCGATGGCTTCGGTGACGCTCGAGAACGTCTACAAGCGCTTCGGGAGCGAGGAGGTCTTGAGGGACTGCTCGCTCACGATCGACGACGGCGAGTTCGTCGTCCTGGTCGGACCTTCGGGGTCGGGCAAGACGACCCTCTTGCGCATCGTGGCCGGGTTGGAGGAGGCCAGCGGCGGTTCGGTGCTGATCGGCGACCGGCTGGTCAACTACGTCGACGTGAAGGACCGCCAGATCGCCATGGTGTTCCAGAACTACGCCCTCTACCCGCACATGACCGTCTACGACAACATGGCGTTCGCGCTGCGGCGCCAGCACGTCGCCAAGCCGGAGATCGACACGCGGGTGCGGGACGCGGCCGGGGTTCTCGGGATCGATCATCTGTTGAAGCGTCGACCGAAGCAGCTGTCAGGCGGCCAGCGACAGCGCGTCGCGCTCGGGCGCGCCATCGTGCGGGACCCGAACGTCTTCTTGATGGACGAGCCCCTGTCCAACCTCGATGCCCACCTGAGGGCGGAGATGCGGGCCGAGATCCTGAAATTGCACCGTCGAGTCTCGGGGACGTTCATCTTCGTGACCCACGACCAGGTGGAGGCGCTCACGATGGGCGATCGGATCGTGGTGATGCACGACGGCGAGATCCGCCAAGTGGGCACGCCCGACGAGCTCTACCTCCGGCCGACGAACCGGTTCGTGGCCGGGTTCATCGGCTCGCCGTCGATGGGATTCATGGACTGCGCCGTCCACCGGGAAGGCGACGCGGTGGTGCTCCGCAACGCCGCCGTCGATGTGCGGCTCCCACCGATGGCTGCCGCCGCGGTGCTCGCCCGCTCCACGTCGGTCGTGACGGCGGGGATCCGGCCGGACTACCTGCGGGTCGTCGATCCCGAACAGGCGGGGGAGGTCGGCACCGCCCTGCGGGGCGTGGTCGAGGTCGTCGAGCCGCTCGGTGCCGACCAGCACGTGCTCGTCCGGGTGGGTGACGCCGCCATGATGGCCAAGCTGCCCCGAACCGAACGGCTGGCCATCGACGACAAGGTCGTGCTCACCGTCACCGACGAGGAGGCGGTGCACGTGTTCGATCCCGAGTCCGGCGAGGCGATCCGCTGAGCCCGGCGTCGCTCGGCGGGTGGCGGCCGGCGGCCGCCGCCGGCGTCGAGGTGGTCGTGCACGCGCAGGCGCTCCTGGCGGAGTCGCCGGTGTGGGACGCCGGTACGGGCACGCTGTGGTGGGTGGACATCCTGCGCGGCGAGCTCCACCAGAGTGACCCAGCGACCGGTGGGAACCGGTCGTGGCGGGCTGGGACCGCGCTCGGCGCGGTGGCGCCTCGCACGGGAGGCGGCTTCGTGGCCGCCGCCGGCGACGGGTTCTGCGTGCTTGATCCGTTGGCCGGTGCGCCGCTCCGGTGGCTGTGGCGGGAGACGGCAGGGGCCGACCTCCCGGCCCCGGGCTGGCCCAACGGGCTTTCGGTCCGCATGAACGACGGCAAGTGCGACCCCGGGGGCCGCTTCTGGGCCGGCACCATGACGATCGACCGGACGCCCGGTGCCAGCCACCTCTACCGGCTGGACCCCGACGGCACGGTGCACGTGGCGCTCGCGGGGGTCACCTTGTCCAACGGGCTCGGCTGGAGCCCGGACGGCTCGACGATGTACTACATCGACACCGGCGAGCGGACGGTGGACGCCATGAGCTTCGACGTCGACACCGGCGAGGCCCGTCACCGCCGCACGCTGGTGGCCGTGGAGGAGGGGGCGGGCAACCCCGACGGAATGACCGTGGACGCCGAGGGCTGTCTCTGGGTCGTGCTCGCCCGAGGCGCAGCCGTGCGCAGGTACACGCCGGAGGGCCGGCTCGACCGAGTGATCCCGCTCCCGGTGCACAAGGGGACCAGCTGCGCGTTCGGTGGCCCCGGACTGCGGACCCTCTTCGTGACGACCGCGTGCGTCGGGCTCTCCGAGGCCGAGCTGGTGGCCGAGCCGCTGGCCGGGGCGATCCTCGGCGTCGACGCCGGCGTGGCGGGCCTCCCGCCGCACGGCTACGACGGCTGAGGCCG
>DAHUZJ010000130.1 GCA_027306585.1 Acidimicrobiaceae bacterium
GGCCGGCCCGGCGGTCGACCCCTGGGACCTGCCGGACGGCTGGCGGGTTGGCGCCGCGGCCCCGACGACCGTGCGCCTGCGCAGCGACGGGGCACCGCTGGCGGTGACCCTGCGCGGCCCGCTGGCGGCGGCCGAGGTGACGGTCGGGGACGCCGCAGCCCGCGCCGTGGCCGCCGCGCTCGACGGCGACCGCCTGACGCTCGCGCTCGACGGCGTCGCGGCCCGCTGGCTCACCGCCGTCGCCGGCGACGAGGTCTGGGTCGGCAGGGACGGGGCGGCGTGGCGGTTCACCCTGGGGGACGCCGCCGGCGGCCGGCCGGCGGGCGAGGAGGAGCCCGGAGGGCCCGTACGGAGCCCGATGCCCGGGACCGTGGCCGCCGTCCACGTGGCGGCGGGGGACCAGGTGACGGCGGGGCAGCCGCTGGTGGCGGTGGAGGCGATGAAGATGGAGCACGTGGTCGTGGCGCCGGCGGACGGCGTCGTGGCGCGAGTGGTGGTGCGGGTGGGCCAGACGGTGGCGTTCGACGAACCGCTGGCCGAGGTCGCCACCGGCGACGGCTCCGGCACCGGCTCCGGCGACGGCTCCGGCGACCGCGAGGGGGCGTGACGTGACGGTCACCGCGCCCGCCGTGCACCCGAGGCGGGGGTTCCCCCCGCGGGTCACCATCTGGGAGGTCGGTCCCCGCGACGGCTTGCAGCACGAGCCCTCCGTCGTGCCCACCGACGTGAAGGCCGCGCTCGTCCGCCGGCTCGTCGACGCCGGGCTCCCGACGGTGGAGGTGACGAGCTTCGTCGATCCTTCCCGTGTCCCCCAGCTCGCCGACGCCGAGGCGCTGTTCGACCGGCTCGACCGTCCCGCCGGGGTCCGGTTCCCGGCGCTCGTCCCCAACCGGGCCGGGCTTGCCCGGGCACTGTCGTGCGGGGTGCGGGACATCTGCGTCTTCGCCAGTGCCACCGAGTCGTTCGCCCGGCGCAACCTCAACCGGTCGGTCGAAGGGTCCCTCGAGATGTTCGCCCCCGTCGTGGACGAGGCACGGGCCGCCGGCCTCGGGGTGCGGGCCTACGTCTCGATGTGCTTCGGGGACCCATGGGAGGGCGTGGTGGACCCCGACCGGGTGGTGGCGGTGAGCGAGCGCCTCCTCGGGCTCGGCTGCGACGAGATCAGCCTGGGCGACACCATCGGCGTGGCGACGACCGGCCAGGTCCACGACCTGCTGTCCCGGCTCGGTGCCGCCGGGATCGGTCCCGAGCGGCTCGCCGTCCACTTCCACGACACCTACGGCCAAGCCCTGGCCAACTCGCTGGCGGCGGTCGAGGCCGGCGTCACCACGGTGGACGCCTCGGCGGGCGGGCTCGGAGGGTGCCCGTTCGCCGGCAGCGCGACGGGCAACCTGGCCACCGAGGACCTGTGCTGGGCCCTGGACGGGCTGGGGGTCGCCACGGGGGTCGATCTGCCCCGGCTGGTTGCCACGTCGGTGTGGCTGGCCGGACAGCTCGGGCGGCCGAGCCCTTCCCGGGTGGTCCAGGCGCTGGCCCGGACGGTGGGGAGCTCGCCGGAGGGGCCGCAGGGCGGGCGGGCGATCGCGGCCACGCCCGAGGGTGGCGACCGATGACCGGCGTCCCGTCGCCGGCCGGCCTCGACCTGCGTCCCGAGCACGAGGCTCTCGTGGCGACCGTCCGTCGCTTCGCTCGCGACGAGGTGGCACCCGTCATCGGCGGCTACTACGAACGGGGCGAGTTCCCGTATCCGCTGGTGGCGACCATGGGGGAGATGGGGCTGTTCGGCCTGCCGTTCCCCGAGGAGTACGGGGGGATGGGGGGCGACGCCTTCGCGCTCTGCCTGGTCCTCGAGGAGCTGGCGCGGGTGGACTCGTCGCTGGCGATCACGCTCGAGGCCGGCGTCGGCCTCGGGGCCATGCCGATCCACCGGTTCGGCACCGAGGACCAGCGCCAACGCTGGCTCCCTGACCTCTGCAGCGGCCGGTCGTTGGCCGCCTTCGGGTTGACCGAGCCGGGGGGGGGCTCGGACGCGGGTGCCACGCGCACCACGGCTCGCCGCGACGGCGACGAGTGGGTGGTCGACGGCACCAAGGCCTTCATCACCAATTCCGGCACGCGCATCACCCGCCTCGTCACGGTCACCGCCGTCACGGGCCGCCGCGCCGACGGGCGGCCCGACATCTCGGCCATCGTCGTGCCGTCGGGCACGCCGGGCTTCACCGTCGGCCCCGAGTACTCCAAGGTGGGCTGGACGGCGTCGGACACCCACGAGCTGGCGTTCGCCGGTTGTCGCGTGCCGGCGGACCACCTCCTCGGCGAGGAGGGCCGGGGCTACGCCCAGTTCCTGTCGATCCTCGACACCGGGCGGGTGGCCATCGGCGCCCTCTCGGTGGGCCTGGCGCAGGGGTGCGTCGACGAGTGCCTGGGCTATGTCGGGGAGCGTGAGGCGTTCGGCCGCAAGCTGGCCCAGTCCCAGGTGCTCCAGTTCAAGGTGGCGGACATGGAAGCCCGCACCCACGTGGCCCGGCTGGCCGTGCGGGACGCCGCCGCTCGCCTGGTGGCCGGCCGGCCGCTCCGCCGGGAGGCGGCGATCGCCAAGCTGGTGGCGTCGGAGGCGGCGATGGCCAACGCCCGGGAGGCCACGCAGATCTTCGGCGGCTACGGGTTCATGAACGAGACGCCGGTCGGGCGCTTCTACCGCGACGCCAAGATCCTCGAGATCGGGGAGGGGACCTCCGAGGTCCAGCGCATGCTCATCGCCCGGGAGCTGGGCCTGCCGGCCACCCCCTGAGCCCGCCGCGCGTCGGCCACCTGGGACCCCACGTCCCGCTGGCCCAGTGGCTGGCCACCGGGGCCTGCCGGGTGCTCTACGCCCACCTGCCGGACGCCCACCTGCCGGCTCGATGCCGCCCGAAGGCGAAGGGCGCCATGGCCGCCACCACGACCGGCCACATCTCCCAGATCCCTGCCAGGAATTGCAGGACGAGCGCGGCGCCGAGGGCCAAGGCGGCGAAGTCGCGGAGGTCCCTGTACGTGCGGTGGCTCCGGGTCTCGGTGGCGGGCTCCGGCTCCAACGGGAGGTCGGCCACGACGGCGGACAGCTGGTGCCGGTCCCGCGAGGCGTAGACGGCGTCGATCCGCGTCACCCCCTCGTCGACCGAGAGCTGGCCGACGGCCATGGCACGCGACACCCTGGCCGCGGCGCGATCGCGCTCGGCGTCCGACGCCAGCGGGGCCATGGGACGGGCCGTGGGACGGGCCGTGGCCGGGGCTTGGCCGGCGCCGGCGGGTTCGTCCTCGGGGGACGCCCCGGCGCGCCGGGCCGAGGCGGCGGCCGGGTGCCGGGTCGGGTGGTCACGACGCTGGGTGCCCACGACCAAGAACGCGATCAGCATGGCGACGTTGACGAGGCCGAGCCAGAAGATGCCGCCACCGGAGATGTACGTGCCCGTCCACTGCGCGGCGTGGCGGCCGGCCGCCTCGCTGGCGGCGGCGACGAGTGCCGGGGGCATCACGGCCGGGACCCCCGTTCCCGTGCCGTCGATGGCTTCGGGGAGCTCAACGAGTGCGTCATGGCTCGCCTCCGATCGTCGAGGGGAGCATGCGGGGGCCGGCGCTCGCCGTGCCGGTGGGGCCGGCGCCGGCCGCTCGCACGCTTCCACGGTCCGTCCGGTGATTGATCGTCCTGGCACCCGCCTACCGGGCCGACGCATCATCAATCTGGCACCCATCTGGCCCGCGCGCCACCCCTCATGCGTGGCGCGGCGCCGGCTCGGGGCGCCGGGCAGCAGCTCACCATGGTGGTGACCCGGTGCCGGCGAGTGCCGCGGCCCGCCAGGAGAAGAGGACGGCTGAAACTGCCGTTGCCAGGTTGAGGCTCGAGACGCCTGGGCGCATGGGGATGCCGATCGTCCGGTCCGCGCGCTCGCGGACCTCCGGGGAGAGGCCGAAGCGCTCGCCGCCGATGGCCAGGACGGCGTCGGCCGGCAGCTTGGCACCCTCGATGGGCTCGCCGTCGACGGCGACGGCCACGATGGGGCGGCCGGAGTGCTCGAGGAGCTCTGCCCCGCCGACGGGCACCGCGTACTGCAGCCCGGTGGCGCTCCGCAGCACGACCGGGGACCAGGGGTCGAGGGTCCCCGACACCGTGACGGCGCCGACGTCGGCGGCGGCGGCCACGCGGATCACGGCGCCGACGTTGCCCGGGTCGCGCGGGCGCTCCAGGTGGACGACGGGCTTCGTCCGCGCGGCGAGGGCGGCGGCGAGGCGGTCCGCCGGCCGGTCGGCGATGGCCAGCAGCGGGCTCGAGAGCGACCGGCGCGAGAGGTGCCCGAAGCGCTCGCGGTCGACGACCTGGAGGACCGCGGCGAGCGCGGTGGCGGTCTCCGGCGCCAGCCGCTCGACGAGCACGGCCAGCCGGTCAGGGGCGTAGGTGACCGCCAGCTCCAGGGTGGCGCCGAAGCGGAGGGCATGGCGGACGGGATGGAAGCCCTCGAGGACGGCCCGGGAGCGGTCCTGGTAGGCGGCGTAGAAGGCCCGCGTGAGGTCGGCGCGCGCGACCGTCACGGGTGCTGCACGGTCAGCGGGGCGGCAGCCGGGAGCCGTTCGGGAAGTTCCCGTAGAGCTCCTCGTCCTCGCCCTGGGGCCCGTAGGTCAGCGCTTGGACCAGCAGGTCACCGCCGACGAAGGCACCCTTCCAGGAGGCCCCCAGCCCGCCGAACACCTCCTCGCGATCGCCGCGGCTGCGCGGCTTGTTCACGCCGACCTTGAAGGCCTGCAGCTCCTCGGCGACCTGGCTGGCCACGTCCAGGTCGTCGGTGGCGATGCTCGCCACGAGCGAGCCGTTGGAGGCGTTCATGGCGGCGATCAGCTCGGACAGGGTGTCGACCACGACCACCGAGTCGAGCGGCCCGAAGGGCTCGGCGTGGTGGAGGGACCACGACGCCGGTGGCTGCAGCACGCAGGCCGGTGCGACGTAGGCCGACGTGTCCTGCACGTCGAGGAACTGGCCGTCCCCGACGGACCCGCGGTAGAGGGGGATGCCGCCGCCGCGCACCGCCTCGTCGAACTGCTCGACCAGGTCCGCCGCCTTGGTGGCATGGATGACCGGACCGAAGTCGAGCTCGGGCAGCGGGTCGTCGGGGTGCTCGACGGCCAGGGGATGGCCGAACCGCAGGGCCCGCACGACCGGGAGGTACGTCTCGAGGAACGCCGGGAAGAGCCGGCGCTGCACGACGTACCGGGGATAGGCGGTGCACCGCTGCTTCGCGTACTCGAAGCCCTTGCGGATGTGCTGGGCCAGCAGGTGCCACTGGGAGAAGTCCCAGACGCCCCAGGCGTTGAGCCCCTCCTGCTCGAGCATGTGACGCCGGCGGGTGTCCGCCAGGGACACGGCGGCGCGCCGGCCGTTGGCGCGCCCGCCCACGAACATCAGCGCCCCGATGCCCTCCGAGCGGATGAGGACGTCGCCGAGCCGGGAACCCATGCCCGAGAGCAGGGTGACCGGCAAGCCGGCGCGCCGCATGAGGGCGTGGGCCAGGGTGAGCGTGTGGAACCCGCCCTGGCTGGGCGTCTTGGCCACCACGGCGTTGCCCGCCAGCACCTGGACCAGCTCGGCGTGCACCTGGACGCTCATGGGGTAGTTCCAGCTGGCGATGTTGGAGACCGGGCCGGGGAGGGGCTGGCGCTGGCCGCCGTCGGGCGTCTGGAGCTGGCGCTCGATCTGCCCGAGGTACCAGCGGGCGCCGTCGATGCACCGGTCGACGTCGGCGCACGCCAGCCGCCACGGCTTGCCGATCTCCCACACGAGGAGCAGGGCCAGGAGGTCCCGGTGCTCGGACAACGCGTCGGTGGCCGCGGCCACCCGGGCGCGACGCTCGTCCAGGTCGACCTTGGACCACACGTCGTGCTCGTCGCAGGCGAAGGCCACGGCTGCCGTCGCCTCGTCCCGGTCGACCAGCGGGGGGCCGGGGATCGGCGTGCCGTCGATGGCGTTGACGTGGTCGCCCGGGATGCCGACGCGGCGCCATTCCCCGCGCGTCAGGTTGAGGAGGCGATCGGAGTCGAACGCCTCGGGTGCGGCCTGGGTGCAACGGCGGTAGGTCTCCCACCACGAGGTCCCCGGCTTCAATTGGAGCGCCATCGGCCCATACTGCCCGAAGGTCCGGGCCCGCGGAGGTCGTCGGACGCCCACCGGCGGTCCGCCGTCCGGCAGGATGGATCCGTGCTCAGCGTGCCGCGCTCCTGGTCAGAGCTGACGCCGGCATGGATGTCGGCCGCCCTGGCCCGCCGTGCGCCAGGGGTCGTGGTGGCGACCGTGGAGGTCGGACCGGTCCAGGGGGGCACCAACTCCCGAGCCCGCGTCCGCCTGACGTACGCCCGCGGCGGTGGCCCCGCCACCGTGTTCGTGAAGGGGCCCGGCAGCGCCGGCAACCGCCTGGCGTTGCTGGCCCTGGGTGCCCTGGCGGTCGAGGCCCGGCTGGCCGAGTCGGGCGTGCCGCTCCCGCTCGAGCATCCTCGGCCCTTCGGCGGCGGTGTGGACTGGGGCCGCCTGGCCACCGTGGTCGTGATGGACGACGTGACGTCGGCGGGCGCCCGGCCGAGCACGGGCCAGGCACCCCTCGACGTCGCCGAGGTTCGGTCCGGCCTGGCCGGTCTCGCCCGCCTGCACGCCGCCTACTGGGAGCGGGCCCTCCCACTGCCCCTGCGGTTCCTCCGCCCCTGGCGCCTCGGCCCGGCGTGGGCGGCAGTGTCCGTGGCCAGCTTGGCGCGCGGCCTCCGGCGGGCGGCGCGTCGGGGTGCCGTCGGGGCGGCCGTCGCCACCGGCGGCGCCCGGGTGCTGGGTCGCCAGTTCGCCCGGAGCGCCGCACTGGCCGCGACCGGTCCGCAGACCCTGCTCCACGGTGATCCCCACCCCGCCAACACCTACCGGTTACCGGATGGGCGCACCGGGTTCCTCGACTGGCAGCTCGCCCGGACGGGGCACTGGTCCCACGACGTCGGGTACTTCCTCGCCGGCAGCCTCGACGTGCCCGACCGGCGGCGCTGCGAGCGGGACCTCCTCGCCGGCTACCTCGAGGACCTCGGTCGCGCCGGGGTCCCGGCGCCCGGGTGGGACGAGGCCTGGGCCCGCTACCGTGCCACCCCGGCCTTCGGGCTGGCCACCTGGGTGCACACCCTCGCCTTCGGCACGTTCCAGCCGGTCGACGTCTGCCTCGCCACCATCCAGCGGTTCGTTGCCGCCTACGCCGACCTCGAGACCGGCCGCTCCCTGGTGGCCGAGTGACCGCCGGTCACGCCGGGCCCCCGGTTCCGTGCCGGCGCGCCAGGGCCAAGGCTGCGGCGACCGTCTGCCGGACGATGTCGTCGCCTGCCGAACGCCGCTCGGTCAGCACGTCCAGCTCGGTCTCGTCCACCCATCTCCTCCTCGAGCTCGCGGGCCGACGCCGCGAGCGCCGTCTCGCCGGGCTCCACGTGGCCGCCGGGGATGTCCCAGCACCCGGGGAAGAGCCGGCGGGTCAGCGACCGCTTGATGACGAACGCCCGCCCGTCGCGCACCACGACGGCGCCGACCGTCTGCTCGGGCATCGCATCCGACCGCGTCGTGGTCAGGACCGGCGCAGTTCGACGACGGGGATGACCCGGTTCGCCTTCTCTTGGTACTCGGCGAACCCCGGGTAGCGACGTGCCTGCTCGGCGTAGATGCGGTCGCGGTCCTCGCCGGTCACCGGGGCGGCGGTGGCGGGGTAGGTCTCGGTACCGGCCTCCACGGTCACCTGCGGACGCGCCACGAGGTTGTGGTACCAGTCGGGGTTGGTGTCGGCGCCCGCCTTCGAGGCGAACACGTAGCGGTGCCCGTCGAGATCGAGGTACATCATCGGGTGCACGCGTTCCTCGCCGCTCTTCGCGCCGGTGGTGTGGAGGAGCAGCACCGGCGCCCCCGCGAAGGAGCCGCCGAGCTGCCCCGCGTTGGCGCGGAACTCCGCGATGACCTGTGCGTTCCAGTCGTTGACGTCGCTCATCGCGGCGAGCGTAGGCGGTGGCTCGCTCCTGCGCTCGAGCCGACGTCGTCCGTCAGCGCTGCGGGCCGTCGTCGTAGACCGGCATGCAATCGTGGGCCGGGCCACCGTCGGGCGCGGTGGCCGGGCGGTGCAGCACGGCATGCGTCGGCCGGATCCGGACCTCCCCGCCGCCGCTCCTGCCGCCGTCACCGGTGCCCTTGCCGCCGCCGCTGCTGCCGCTGCCGCCGGCGGGCAGGGGGACGGCGGTGACGTCGCCGTCGACGATCAGGCTGTAGCCCTCGAGCACCTCGTAGCCGTCGGATGGCTGGCCGAGGGCGGGGAGGGGGGTGGCCGGTGGGGCCAGCAGCGTCACCAGCCGGTGAGCAGCGGCGTTCGTCGCCGAGGTCCTCCCCGCGTCGACCACGAGCTCGTCCCCTTGCCAGCGGACACCGACGGCGGCGCAGTGCGGCCGGCCGTCGTCGCCGACGGTGAGGAGATAGGTGCGGTTGGCGCGCTGGTCGAGCTCGACTCGGACACGTGCCAGCGGGACGCTCACGCTCATGCTCCAGACTCTACGGGCGCCCAGACGACCGGCGGCGCCGAGACGGCGATCGGGGGCTCGCTCGTCGTGGCCGCCGTGTCGAGCAGTGCCGGGTACGCCAAGGGGCTGCTCGGCGCCGTGCGCGCGCGCTTGCCCGCCGTTCGGCGTGGCGCTCCTCGTGGTGGCGGCCGCCTGCTTGGCCGTGTCCGGCATCGCATTGCTCCTCGTCGTGATCACAGCCCGAGGACGTGGAGCAGCTGGCCGGTACCCGCGGCGTCCGTCAGCACCAGGGCGCAGGCCAGGCCGGCCACGGTCTCGATGGCGAGGACCGCCGACACGAGGGAGCCGGGTCGTCGCTCCACGGCGAGCAGGCCTACGAGGTCGAGCAGCACCAGGCCCTGTTCCGTGGACGGGTGCAGACCGAGCCAGACCGTGACGACCAGGTCGAGCGGCACGGCCACGAGCGCAAGGAAGGCGACCGGACGCCGAAAGAGGAGGAGCACGGCGGTCACGGCGAAGATCGGTGCGGCGAGCAGCTGCCACCCGACGTGGGAGGCGGCCCGCAGGAAGCCGCCGGTGACACCCAGCGGGAACGTGAACGCCCGGGGGGCGAGTGTCAGTGGGTGGTGCACCGTGCCGGTGAACCGCCATTCGAGGAACGCCCACGCGCCGAGGACTGCCACCGAAGGGAACGCGATGACAGCGATCGCGGAGCGGATCGAGCTGGGCTCGTTCCGGAACCGTTCCCACGCGAGGAACGGTACGGCCACGAGGATGCTGCCCACGTACACCAGAGCCGCCGGGTCGCAGAGCACGGCCAGGGCGAGGCTCAGCCCGGCGGCGTAGCCGCCGCTCGTCCTCCCGAGGTAGAGAAAGTCGAGCATCCCGGCGGCGGCGACAGCGAAGAGCGCGACCCCGAGGAACCCCACCAGGTTGTCCACCGCGTTGAACCAGAAGACCGGCGCACCGCCGACGCCGACCAGGAGGACGGCCACGAGCCAGTGGGGGACCTGCGCGCGGACCAGCCGCTCCCACGCCAGCTGCAGGATGCCGCCGGCGCACAAGGCGCCCACGATCCCGAGCGCGGCGGCACCCCCAGGCAGCACCCGGGCGATCGCCAGCGGCACCGGGGGAAAGGCGTGCGCCATTGCACCGACGGTGACGGGAGAGCCGAGGCTCTCGGCAGCGTGCTCCAGGCGCACGTTGTCGGCCGAGCGAATGCCGTGGAGGTCCAGCCAGATGGCGAGTGCGACGTACGGCACGGACAGGCCGGCGCGCAGGAGGGACCTGCGGCCCAGGGTGGTGGGCCAGCGGGCGGCGGCCCAGCGCTCAGTGAGAGCCGGCGGAAGGCGGTAGGGCGGTGAGGCCATGGGCCGTCTTCTCCCAGTAGTGCGGGCGGAGCACGAGCTGCCCGAGTGCCTTGTAGGCGGCCACGGCGTGCAGGCACCAGTACAGGGGGTTGATCAGCGCCCAGAGCACGAGCCGGTGGCGCCGCCGCTTGAAGACGCCCATCATCGACACGTACACCATGAGGGCGTTGCCGAGCAGGAAGTTGGCCAGGCTCACCCAGAGCACCCATCCGGGAAAGACCGACGCCAGCATGCTGGGGGGCAGGACCAGCGACACCATCAGCAAGAGCAGGAGGGGCGGCATGGCGAGGAAGGAGAGTGGCGTTCCGCCGATCAACAGCGCGAACCCGCCTGCTTGCTTCCAACCCACGGTGCGCACGAGCTCGACGGGATGGCGGAGGTGCACCAGCGTGGTCTGCAGGTACCCCTTGATCCACCGGGACCGCTGGCGGACGAAGTTGCCGTAGGCGTTGTTGGCTTCCTCGAACGTCGTCGAGTTGACGACGCCGACGCGCTTGCCGAGGGCGGCAGCCCGGATGCCGAGGTCAGCGTCCTCGGTGACGTTGAACGGGTCCCAACCGCCGAGGAGACGGAGCTCGTCCGTGCGGAAGTGGTTGGACGTCCCCCCGAGAGGGATCGGAAGGCCCAGCGCGGACAGGCCGGTCAGCATGTAGTCGAACCAGAACGAGTACTCGAGGGTGAACATGCGGGTGAGCGCGTTCTCCTCGGCGTTGAAGTAGTTGAGCGCCGCCTGCACGCAGACCAGTTCGGGCCCACCCTTGCGGAACGCGGCGATGGCCTTCTTGAGCTGTCCGGGCTCGGGCCGGTCCTCGGCGTCGTAGATGACGAGGTACTCGCCGCGGGCGAACGCCAATCCGACGTTGCAGGCCTTCGGCTTGGTCTGCGGCTGGCCACGGGGCACGGTGACGAACGTGACGGTGGCCGGTGGGCGCGCCGCAACGGCGGCGGCGCGCGTCTCGTCGTCGTCCTCTTCGAGGAGCAGGAGGACCTCCAGCTTCGCCGCCGGGTAGTCGAGCGCTGCCAGGTTGGCCATCAGCTGGGGAACGACGTTCGCCTCGCGGTAGCAGGGGACGAGCACCGTGTAGACGGGGAGATCTGCGTCCTCCAGTGCTGCGACGTCGGTGTCGGTCACCTCGACGAAGGTCTCGTGGTAGGCACCGACCAAGCAGACGGCGAACTTGAACACCACCGAGAGGAGGAACGCGACCGCGACGAGCGCGGAACAGGCGGCGAAGGTTGCGCGAGGTGCGACCACTGCGGCCGCTGCCAGGGCCCCCACGCATGCGGCGAGGATCAGGGCTTGTGAACGGCTGAGCACAGTGCGTGCCGAGCGCTCCTTGTCCCTGCGCCAGAGGCCGTGGCTGGCGGCGTCGAGCAGCTGGTCTCGGAAGAGATGCCGTAAGGCGTAGTCGACATCCCAGTCGGTGGTGGCGAGCAGGGCGACGGGTCCGCCGAGCTCACGGGCGATGGCCTGCTGGAGCGTCGCGGTCGGCCGCCGCGCCGTGGCCACCACGTACGTGCCGTCCCGGTGGCGGCCGAGTGGTACCCAGAGGTCGCGCGCCAAGCGCTCGGGGTCGAGGTCGCGCCGGGTGGAGACGGCCAGGGGCACCGTGGTGACGTCCACGAAGGGGACGCCCCACTGCTCGGCCAGCGTCTGGTAGAGACCTTGGCGAGAGATGATCCCCGCGGCGAGGAGGATCGCGCCGAGGTGCGAGCCGGTGCGTCGCTGGACGTGCAGCGCCCAGTCACGCTGTTCGGGCGAGACGCGTCCCGCGGCGACGAGGGCGTCGCCGATCCGGTCCGAGACCATCGAGACGTTCTGGGCATCGGCCGAGGCCGAGCTGCCGGCAGGACCGCGGACTGCCCCGTGGCCCCACACCTGCGCCATCGACACCGTCCTTCGTTCCACGGCCGGTCCCGCGGGTGCGGGCCGGCGGCGCGTTGGGCGCCACGCAGTTCATCGGCACGCTTGCTGCCAGGCTGAAGGCCGCTGCGCCGCTGCGCCGAGGCGCCGCTGCGCCGAGGCGCCGAGGCGCCGCGTGCGGGTGCGGGTGACGGGGTGCGGGCTACGGGGCCGCGCTCAGGCTCGGCCACCCGCCGGCGCTTGCCTCGCCCAGATATTGGCGCACGACTCGCAGACGTCCTCGGGCACGAGACCGGTCCGCATGAGGAGGGCGAAGATCCGGCACCCCAAGCAGTACCCGAAGACGGACTCGAGCGTGGCGGCGGCGGCCAAGAGCCCGAGGAGCACGTACGACGGTCCACGCAAGCCGAACCCCAGCGCCAGGATCGCCGCGGTGGTCGAGAGCACCGTGCCGATTCCCTGGGCGAAGCGCTTCGGCGGGCCGGGGACCAACTTGGTCCGGGCTGGCACCCTCGGCGTGAGGACACGGGTCGCGAGCTGTCCGAGGGGGCTCAACGACGGGCCCGTCAGCACCCGTGCCCAGAACCCGTAGGCGATGACGACCGCCATCCACGGCGAATCGGTGAAGATCGTCACCAGTGCCATGACCACGACGCCGCCGGCGACGAGACGGGCCGACACCTCGTTGACGGGGTCCGGGAACGAGAGCAGCCGCCGCAACGCCGGCGACCGCGCCTCGGGGTGCTCCGAAACGGCGTTGCCGTCCACCTCCCACCTCCTCCTCGTCTCGGCTGAGCCGGCCAAAACCCGACTAGCTAGGTCAACTTTATCGGTACCGGTGCGCGGCGCGCCACCCCTGGTTGCCGTTGGAGAGACGGTGGCGAGGGAATGGCGGCTGCGTCGGAGGTGCGGCGAGGCGTTGTGCTGTCAGGGGCAGGGTTCGCCGACGGGACCCGGCGGCCGCCACCCTGCCGAGAGCGTCCAGTGATCGGAGCCTGCGGGAACGGCATAGGCGAAGGCGCTCGCGGGGCGGCCACCGCTGACCGCCAGGGTCCAGTGGGCGGTCCTCCCTTGGCCGACCGTGACGACTTCGTCGTGGCGGGCCCAGCCGTGGCGGCTGAGGGCTGCGTTCAACTGGGCGGTGATGGTCGCAGGAGCATCACGGTCGACGAAGTCGACGGACACCGAGACCGGCGACCAGCCCGAGGTCGCACGGGGGATCAGCGGACAGGCGGTCTCCCACCGAGCGGGAGCCCGGTAGCCCCAGTGGAACTCCGTGGCGACGCCCGGCACGGCGCCACGCACCGTCCGCCTGAGCAGGTCGTACACGTGGTCGTGTGGATCCCCGCCCGAGCGCGAGCCGGACATCGAGATGCCCAGGCCGATGGCCAGGAGCCCCACGACGGCCGCCGCTGCCATTGCGCTGCGCTTCCGGCGGATCGGACGACGGCCTCGCCGCCGGCGGCCACCGTCGTGTCGGGCGGCCGGCAGTGGTTCGCCCCAGATGGGGTCGTAGATGCCGCCGACCCTGGGTGCTCCGTGGGCCACGGGAGCGAGCTTACGTTGCAGCGTGGTGGCGACGAGGCGCCGAAGGTTGTCACGTACCATCGCCGTGCGTCGCACCGTGAGGTCGGGCTACGCGCCGAGGAGGGCATATGAAGCGAGGCCTGTCGAGGGCGGTGCTGGCTGCGTTCGGAGTGGTGGTGTTGGCGGCAGGGGCGATGATCGCCTATCGGGTCGCCGGCTCGGTGCCACTGGCCTCTCAACCCTCGGCGCAGCTCACTGCCGCCAGAGCGGTGACCCCCACAGGTGGCGGCTACTGGCAGGTTGCGGCGGACTGCGGCGTCTTCGCCTTCGGGAACGCCCAGTTCTACGGCTCGATGGGTGGCAAGCACCTCAATGCGCCATGCGTGGGCATCACCCCCACGCCGGACGGAAAGGGCTACTGGCTCACTGCCGCCGATGGTGGCGTGTTCGCCTTCGGTGACGCCAAGTTCTACGGCTCCATGGGCGGCAAGACCCTCGACGCCCCGGTCGTCGGCGGCGCATCCCTCCCAGGAAAGGGCACAGC
>DAHUZJ010000131.1 GCA_027306585.1 Acidimicrobiaceae bacterium
CGCCGGCCACGCCGGCCACGCCGGCCACGCCGGCCACGCCGGCCACGCCGGCTACGCCGGCCACCGCCACCGCGACCCCCGCCGCGGCCACCGCACCGCCGGGCGTCGACATGCAGCAGTGGCCGCCCCTCGCCCGGCACCTCGTCGAGCACGGGCAGGTCACGCCCGAGGCGATGCAGGACGCGCTGCGGGCCCACCAGCAGACGGGGGAGTCGCTCGCCCGGTACCTGTTCAACCACCAGATGGCCACGGAGGACGACCTGGTGCGGGCCATGGCCGAGGAGGTCGGCCTCGAGTTCGTCGACCTCGCCAATTTCCCGATCGACACCTCGGTGGCGGCGCTCATCCCCGAGTCGGTCGCCCGCCACCACATGGTGCTGCCGATCCGCATCGAGAACGGCGTGCCGGTCGTGGCCATGGCCAACCCCACCGACGTGTTCGCCATGGACGACCTGCGCACCGTCATGGGGCGCAACTTCACGCCGGTCGTCGCCACCCGGTCGCAGATCGCCACCCACCTCCGGTACCTCCAGGACGCCGACAACGACGTCGCCGAGGCGGCGCAGGACGCCGCCGGTGGGGCAGCCACCGGCCGCGGGGGCGCCTTCGAGATCGAGAACCTCCAGGCGGTGGTGGAGGACGCGCCCATCGTCCGCTACGTCAACCTGCTCATCCTCCAGGCGCTCAACGAGCGGGCCAGCGACATCCACATCGAGCCGACGCCCAAGCGCCTCCGCATCCGGTTCCGGATCGACGGCGTCATGCACGACGCCAGCGCGGCCTCGCCGTCGATCCACGCGGCGGTCGTCAGCCGGCTCAAGGTGCTGGGCGAGATGGACATCACCGAGCACCGCGTCCCCCAGGAGGGCCGGGTCTCGCTGTCGGTCGGCGACCGCCAGATCGACCTGCGCCTGGCGGTGCTGCCCACCCTCTACGGCGAGACGTGCGTGATGCGGCTCCTCGACAAGTCGGCCAGCATCCGGCACCTGCCCGACCTGGGCTTCCTGCCGGACAACCTCGAGCGCTACGCCCGGACCTACAACCACCCCTACGGCGTCATCCTCGTGACCGGGCCGACGGGGGCCGGCAAGACCACCACCCTCTACGCCACCCTGCAGGAGGTGATGTCGCCGGAGAAGTCGGTGGTCACCGTGGAGGACCCCGTCGAGTACCAGATCGACGGCATCACCCAGGTCCAGATCAACCCGAAGGCCGGGCTCTACTTCTCGACCGCCCTCAAGTCCATCCTGCGCGCCGACCCGGACATCATCCTCATCGGCGAGATCCGCGACACCGAGACGGCGACCATCGCCATGGAGGCGGCCCTCTCCGGCCACCTGGTGCTCACCACCCTCCACACCAACACGGCGGCGTCCACGCCGCTGCGGCTCACCGAGATGGGCATCGAGCCCTTCCTCGTCACCTCGGCCGTGGGCGGGGTGCTCACGCAGCGCCTGGCGCGGGTCCTGTGCGACCGGTGCAAGGAGCCGCACCAGGCGTCCGAAAAAGAATTCCTTGCCGCCGGTTACAAAGAGGCCGATCTAGAAGGCGTGGACACCTCCACGCTGTACCACGCCGTCGGCTGCCGTACCTGTGGCAACACCGGCTACTTCGGCCGCATGGTCCTGGCCGAGGTGATGAACATCACGGAGGAGATCGAGCGGATGATCATCGAGCAGCAGTCGATCGTGAGCATCGAACGGATGGCGATCGAGCAGGGGATGCGGACGCTCCGCCAGGACGGGCTCGTGAAGGCCGTCAGCGGGAGCACGACGCTCGAGGAGGTCCTGCGGGTGGTGGTGGTGTGAGCACGGCACAGGCGACGGCACGCACCGAATGGTCCCGGCGTCTCGCCCGGGCGCTCGCGAGCGCCGGCTACATGGACGAGGCGAGCCTGGTGACGCTCGTCGACGAGGCGGTGGCGAGCGACGTCCCGCTGGCCCGTCTCGCCATCGCCCGCGGCGTCGCGCCGGCGGGGGTCGTGGTGGGCACGTTGGCGCAGTTGGCGCGGCTGCCGGCCGTCGACCTGACGGCCGACCTGCCCGCTCCCGAGGCCGGCGACCTCCTGCCGGCCGACGTGACGCGGGCACATCGCGTCGTGCCGCTGCGAGTGGTGGGGTCGCAGGTCGTCCTCGTCTTCGCCGAGCCGCCCGACGCCTCGATCGTGCAAGCGCTCGGTGAGCGCGTCGGGCGCCAGGTGGTGCCCGCCCTCGGTGACCCGGCGGTCGTCGACGCCCTGCTGGGGGTGGAGGCCGCCGCGCCGACCCCGGCGCAGAACGGCGCGGCGGCCCACGTCAGCGGCACCGCCACCGGTGCTCCACCTGCCGGCGCGGCCGCGGCCGCGGCCGACCCGAGCGCCCCGGCCGACCCGGGCCAACGGGTGAGGGGGACGGCCACCGGGGGCCTGCCCGCCTACGGCGACCCCGTCGTGGCCAGCGGCCGGCCGCCGCTCGGCGAGGAGATGCCGCTGCACCTCGACGACCTGCTGCGCTACGCCGTCGACGTGGGCGCTTCGGACCTCCATCTCACGGCCAACCTGCCCCCCACCGTCCGGCTGCACGGCGCGCTCCGTCCGCTCGACGGGGTGCCGCCGCTCGACCCCAACACGGTGCGGGAGATGATCTTCGGCGTGCTCCCCCAGAGCATGAGGGAGCGGTTCGAGGCCGAGCACGAGCTCGACACCTCGCACTCGGTCGCCGACGTGGGGCGCTTCCGCGTGAACGTGGCCCTCCAGCGCGGCACGATCGCCGTGGCCCTGCGGCCGATCCCGCACGAGATCCCCGAGTTCGCGAGCCTCGGTCTGCCCGAGACGATCGCGTCCTTCGCCGAGATGCGGCGGGGCCTGGTCCTCGTGACGGGGCCCACCGGGTCGGGGAAGTCGACGACGCTGGCGTCGATCGTCGACATCATCAACCGCACGAAGCCGCTCCACATCGTGACGGTCGAGGACCCGATCGAGTTCCTCCACACGCACAAGCGGTCGGTCCTCAGCCAGCGCGAGGTCGGCGCCGACACCAACTCGTTCGCCGAGGCCCTGCGCCGGGCGCTCCGTCAGGACCCCGACGTCATCCTCGTCGGCGAGATGCGCGACCTAGAGACGATCTCCACCGCCCTCACGGCGGCCGAGACCGGGCACCTCGTGTTCGCCACGCTCCACACCCAGGACGCCCCGTCGACGGTGGACCGCGTCATCGACGTGTTCCCGCCGACCCAGCAGGAGCAGATCCGCATCCAGCTGAGCTCTGCCCTGCGGGGCGTGGTCACCCAGCAGCTGGTGCCGACGGTCGACGGGGGCGGCCGGGCGGTCGCTGCCGAGGTGCTGCTGTGCACGCCGGCCATCCAGAACCTCATCCGGGCGGCGAAGACGCACCAGATCTACTCGCTGATGCAGACCGGCGGGCAATACGGCATGCAGACGATGGACCAGTGCCTGGCGACGCTCGTCCGCCAGCACCGTGTGACCGAGGCGATGGCGCTCGATCGCTGCCGCAACGAAGACGACTTCCGCAACCACCTGCACGGCAGGTAGGACCGGGACAGGAGGAACGCCGTGGCCACCACGTTCGCCTACAAGGTCAGGGACCGCTCGGGGAACCTGATCGAGGGCCGCCTGGACGGGGACAGCGTGCCGCTCGTTGTCGGCCGGCTGCGGTCGATGGGCTACCTGCCCGTGTCGGTCACGCCGGCTGGCGGAGCCGGGCTGCGCACCGAGATCACCATCCCCGGGCTGAGCGACCGGATCTCCCAGCGCGACGTGGCGATGTTCACGCGCCAGTTCGCCACGATGGTGAACTCCGGCCTGTCGATCAGCCGCGCGCTCTCGGTCCTGTCGAACCAAGTGGAGAACAAGCACCTGGCCCAGGTCTTGCGCCGGGTCAACGAGGACGTCGAGGCCGGCTCCTCGCTGTCGGACGCCATGGCCAGGCACCCCAAGGCCTTCGGGGAGCTCTACATCTCCATGGTCCGCGCCGGTGAGATCGGCGGCTCCATCGACACCGTCCTCCAGAGCGTGGCCGTCCAGCTCGAGAAGCAGGTGGAGCTCAGCCGCAAGATCCGCGGCGCCATGACCTATCCGGTCGTCGTGCTGGTCGTGATCGGCCTCATCTTCACGGCCGTCATGGTCTTCGTGGTGCCGACGTTCAAGAAGCTGTTCGCCACGCTGAAGGCACCGCTGCCGGTCCCGACCAAGATGGTGATCTCGATCTCCAACACGCTGGTCAGCTGGCACGTGGTGATCGTGGTGGCGGTGATCGTCGGCACCGCCGTGCTCTTCCGGCACTGGATCCACACCACCAACGGCCGGGCCAAGTGGGACCGCTTCAAGCTCCGGCCGCCGATCTTCGGCCCGCTGGCCCACAAGGCCTCCCTGGCCCGGTTCTCGTCCACCATGTCCTCGCTGCTGTCGTCGGGCGTCCCGGCCATGGAAGCCCTCGACATCGTCGCCCGGGCGTCGGGCAACGCCGTCGTCGCCGAGGCGACCCAGCACGTGAAGACCGGCGTGCGCGAGGGCAAGACGTTCGCCGAGCCGATGAAGCAGCGCGACGTCTTCCCGCCGCTCCTCGTCCAGATGGTGGAGGTCGGTGAGCAGACCGGTGCCCTCGACGACATGCTGCTCAAGGCGGCAGAGTTCTACCAGGGCGAGGTCGACCAGACCGTGAGCAACCTCACCTCCATCCTCGAGCCGGTGATGGTGGTGGTCATGGGCGGTGTGGTCGGCACCATCATCATCAGCCTCTACCTCCCGATGCTCACGTACATCAAGTACGTGCCCTGAGAGCCCCTGCGACGACCGCCGCACGCGCGTCGGCCTGACGAGGAGCCTCCGCCTCGGCGCACGGGAACGGAGACGTAGCCTGGTGCGCCATGGCGCCGGCGGACACGCATGGAGGTCCAGGTCCCAGGCTGGTCCCTCCCCACCTGAGGGGTGTGGACGATCAGGTCGCGGGCGCCGCGGGTGGCTTGCGCGTCCCGGCTCGTGTCCGGGTTGTGCTGCGACCGGAAGGGTCGGTCGAGGTCGAGACGGCATCGCTCCCCCGGGGGACCGGATCGACCCTCCGGCTCTGCGTGGACCCCCAACCGGTGACATCGAGGGATGTCACGTTGTTCCACAAGACCACCGACCGCCGCCGCTACGACGCGCGTGCACGCCGGCATGCCGGCGCCGACGACGTGGTCCTCGTGAACGAGCGGGGCCAGGTGACCGAGACGACCCGAGCGAACCTGGCCGTCTGCCTGGGCGGACAGTGGTGCACGCCACCGCTCGACTGCGGGCTGCTGCCCGGGGTCGAGCGCGCACGGAGCCTCGCCGAAGGAAGGCTCGTCGAGCGAGTCGTGACCGTGGACGACCTCCGCCGGGCGCCCCAGGTCGCGACCCTCAGCTCGTTGCGGGGTTGGCTGCCTGCCCGCGTCGCTCACGACTGCCGGTGTTGAGGGCTCGCCTCGATGGCGCCCGTATCGACGGGCGGGCTGGCCTCACTGGCCGTAGCGACGGGCGGGCTGGCCTCAGCGCCCGTATCGCCGGCGGTGCTCCCTGCGCGTCCGCAGCACCGCGATCAGCTTTCTCACCAGGAAGACCATGCGGGCAATCTAAGCCCCGCGCGCTCACGTGTGCGTTCAGGCCTGCGTTCAGGCACGAGCCCGCTCGTCGGCGTGCGCTCGCCGGCGCTCGCGGACGCCCTCGCTGGGTGCGGCGCCCGCGGCGCCACGTCGACCTGGGACAACACCGGCATGACCCACGCCGCTGCGAACCTGTGCGTACACTGCTCCACGACCACCCGGTCGGGTCGGGCGGCATCGCACCAACCCCGTACGCAGTTGCAGCATCGCAGCAAGCAGTTTGGAGGGAACCGTGACCGTCGACGCGACGATCCGTCCGCAGGAGGCCCCGCCGACCACTGGGGTACCGCCGTCCCGCGCTGGGCGGCCTGACCGCCAGCTGCGCCGGCGGCGCCGTACGGTCGGCGCCCTGGCCGTCGGCGGCCTGGCGATGGTGACCGGTGGGATCGCCGCCGGGTCCGGCCCGGCCGAGTGGGGCGGAGCCCTGTGCGCGGCCCTGCTCGCGCTGTACGCCCTGCAGCTGTCCCGGCTCCGTCGGCGGTCCCTCGAGCAGGATCGGTTCGGCGAGGCCACCCCGGGTTGGTCCGAGGACGAGCTGGCCGCGTGGCTGGCGAGGGCGGCAGGGGAGGTCACGGTCGACCCGGCGGGCAGCCTCGACGCGCTGCGGGCTGCCGCGCCGGCCGTCTCCGCCCGGTCCCGGGCGCGCCTGCTCGACCGCTGGACGGTCACCCAGGTGCTGTGGGCCGGGGCTGTCGGTTCCGTCTACAACGGCCTCCTGGGCCTGGCCGACCGTCTGGCGGCCGGTTCGTCGATGGGCTGGTTGCGCCGCCGTCTCCTGACGATGACGACCGCCCTGATCGCCTACCTGGGCCGACGGTCCGCCCGCACGGTCGTGATCTCGGCCCTGGCGACGGCTTCCACGACCGGGTTCCTCGCTGCGTCCCCCGCGACTGCCGGGGCTGCGACCGCGCCCGTCGCCGGCAGCGTGCCGGTGCACGCGGTGCTGGCTGCGGACGTCGACACTCCGGCGCCGGCCGTCGCGGCGGCGAGCTCGAGCAGCTACACCATCCAGCCCGGCGACACCCTGTGGGCCCTCGCCGCCCGCTTCGGGACCACCGTGGAGGCCCTCGCCAGCGCCAACGGGATCGCCAACCCCAGCGTCATCTACCCCGGCCAGGTGATCACTGTGGCGCCGGGTCCCTCGGGCACAGGGTCCGTGTCCGCGGGCGTGGCGGTCACGACGGCTGCCTCGGCAGCGCCGGCCGGCGCGCCGGCGAGCTCGAGCAGCTACACCATCCAGCCCGGCGACACCCTGTGGGCCCTCGCCGCCCGCTTCGGGACCACCGTGGAGGCCCTCGCCAGCGCCAACGGGATCGCCAACCCCAGCGTGATCTACGCCGGCCAGGTGATCACCGTGGCGCCGGGCAGCGGGCCGATCGCCGCGATCTCGTCGACAGCGCCACCGTCGGCGTCGGCGTCGGCGTCGGCGTCGGCAGAGACGGCGCCGTCGCCTCCGGCCGCGACGACAGCGTCACCGACGGCCCCGACGACACCATCGCCTCCGGCCGCGACGACAGCGTCACCGACGGCCCCGACGAGCACCCTCGCCGGCTACGCCAACCCGTTGCGTGCCATCAGCAACCTCGTCCCTGAGCGGATCGACCAAGGCGTCGACTACGCGGGGAGTGGTCCCATCTACGCCATCGGCGACGGGGTCGTGCTGAACACCACGAATTCGGGGTGGCCGGGCGGTGCCTTCATCAGCTACCAGCTGTCGAACGGTCCTGCCGCCGGCAACATCGTCTACGTCGCAGAGAACGTGGTCCCGAGGGTGCAGGTTGGTCAGCAGGTCACGCCGACAACCGTCATCGGCACACTCGTCGACGCCTCACCCAACCTCGAGACCGGCTGGGCGCAGCCTCCGGGCAACGGCAACGCCGCTGCCACGGGGCAGTGGAACACAACCACATCCACCGCCTACGGGGAGAACTTCTCCCAGCTGCTCCAGGCCCTCGGTGCGCCCCCGGGGGTGAGCGAGGGCACGGTCCAGGGCGCGTTGCCCGCCGGCTGGCCCACCTGGTGATCGCCGCCCGCCGCGGGGAGGTACGAGCACCGAGAGGGACTGGGTCGGTCCATAAGTGACCCGCGGTGCCCGTGCGTTGGCACAGAAGCTGACCCCAGCGCCGGTAGCATCGGCCAGCGCGGGCTGATCGGCACGGCCTCACCCGCCCCGGGCCACGTGGTCCGTGCCCACGAAGCGCTCCTCGGCGGAGGCCGAGGCTGTCCCGCCGGAGCAGCGACGCCCACCGGAACCCACGAGGGACCCCATCCCACACCGACACCGAGGCCGTCGTCGGCCTCGTCGCCATGGCGCATCGGGTGGGCCGCGCTCCGGCGCGCGTGGCCGGCGCTGCGCTGGCTCGTCGGCATCGGGCTGCTCGTCGTGGCCGTCGAGGAGCTGAGCGGCCATCGGGGCGAGCTCTCGGGCCTGGGCCAGGTCCTCTCCCAACTGCGGTGGTGGTGGCTGGTGCCGGCCGTGGTGGCCGAGGCGGCGTCGCTCCTGGCGTTCGTCGGCATGCAGCAGCGGCTCCTGCGGGCCGGTGGGCTGGACCCACCGCTCGGCCCGCTCACCGGGGTGACCCTCGGCTCGCAGGCCATGACCAACACGCTGCCGGCCGGTCCGGCGCTCGCCGCCATCTACGGCTTCCGCTGGTTCCGGCGGTTCGGTGCGGACGAGGGCCTGGCCGGATGGGCCCTCGTCGGCACCGGCATCGCTGCCGCCCTGTCCCTGGCGCTGGTGGCCCTGGTCGGCCTGGCGATGGCGACGGGGGAGGGGGCCAGCCTCGACCTCGTCCCGGTGGTCGTGGGTGTCTTCGGGGCCACGCTGGTCGTCGGCGCCCTCTTCCTCTACGAGCGCCCCTTGGCCGCCGTCACGCGGTGGGCGCTGCGCCTCACCACGCGCCTCACCGGTCGGCCGCGAGGCAGCCACGAGCTGGCCATCGAGCGGCTGGTCCGGCGGGCCACCGTGGTCCGCCTCCGGCCGAGCGACGTCGGGGTGACCCTCGGCTGGGGCGCAGTCAACTGGCTGCTCGACTGCGCCTGCTTCGCCCTCGCCTTCGTCGCCACCGGGTCGGGCATCCCCTGGGAAGGGCTGCTGCTCGCCTACGGCGCCGGCCAGCTGGCGGCCAACCTGCCGATCACCCCCGGTGGCCTCGGCGCCGTCGAGGGGAGCATCACCATCGCCCTCGCCTACTTCGGCGGTGCCACGAGCGCCGACATTGCCGCCGTCTTCGTCTACCGGCTCGTCAGTTTCTGGCTCGTCCTCTTGGTCGGCTGGCTGTGGGCCGGCGGGCTCGCCTTCGCCGTGCGGCGCGGGCGCTGGCCCCGCTTCGTGCGAGATGCGCCGATCGCCGAGGCCGTCCGCCACCAGGCGGACGTCACCGAGCCGGGAGCGATGCCGATCGAGCCGGCGGCGCCGCCGTTCGACCCGGCGGCGCCGGACGCTGACGACGCCCGGCGAAGGACGGAGGTCGGCGAGGGGGCCGCGGTCGCCGTGCCCGTCGTCGTCGAACGGGAGCGCAGAGAGGGGACCGACCAATGAGCGGGCGGGTGGCGGTCGGTGGGGTCGGGCGTCGCGGCGTCCGCCGGTGTCGGCTGGCGATGGCGGTCCTCGCCGCCACCGGCGGCCTGGTGCTGGCCAGCTGCTCGTCGGTGCGCAACGACCTCGGCACCGGGAACAGCAGCTGCTATGTGGCGTTGCCGGCGGCGTCGGCGGCCGTCCACCATCGCGGGCACCTCCACGGCGTCCGGCTCGAGAGCACGGCCGCCCTCCGTACCCGTGCGCCCCTCCTGTACCGGGCGGCCACCGCAGGAGACCAGCTCAGCGTGTGCCTCGTTGCGTTCACGGGCCGGTTCACTCGCGCCGAGGTGCTCCGGCCCACGGGCCAGGCGGCGGGCGACCTGGCCGTCGTCGAGCTCGGGTATCCCGACCACCGGGTGCTGCAGACCCTGCTCCTCACGCGCCAGCCGGTGCCCTTCGGCCACAGCCACATCCTCTTCCCGCTGTAGGGACCGCGGGCCGGGCCGGGCTGCCCCGGCTGAGCGCTATCCGGTGCCCGGCTCGTCCGGGCGATTGTCGGAGCGCTCGTCCGGGCGATCGTCGGGCCGCGTGTCGGAGCCGCTGCTCCCGTGCGTGCGGGGCCGTCCGCCCGTCCCGCCGTCCCGTCCGCCCGGTCCGATGCCTCCGCCGGCGTGCCCGCCTCGCATGGACGGGAGCGGGAGGGCGGCGCGCCGGCGGGCGCGGCGATCGACCCGTTCGAGGTGGCGCTCGACGTCCGCCCACGTGAGAGGCGTGTCGTCGTCGGGCCGCGCCTCCGCGCGGTGCACGATCACGAACGCCACGCTCCACAGCACGAAGATGGTGGTGAGCTTGGCCACGAACCCCGCGATCTGCTGGTCGAGCAGCGGGGACATCCCGAACGTTCGTCCGGTGTGGGCATAGACGGCGTAGAGAGGGTGGCGGGCGAAGATCCACACGACGGCGAGGAAGCTGGGCAAGATCGATTGCACGACGAGGTACCCCGCCCGCCCGAGCGCCGTCATCGCCGGGGAGCCGGGGAGCGGCCGCAGCACCGGGAGCCACAGCACGACCCCGGCGCCGAGCAGCGTCACGTTGAGGAGGGCACGTACCGCGGCCAACGAGGCCTGCCCGTCGACCGCGGGGGTGGTGAGGGTGGCGATGGCGATCACGGTGACGAGCGCGATGGCCGGCACCGGGCGACTGCAGAACCGCACGGCCCCGTCGATGGGGGCCGGGCGCGTCGCCCGCACCACGAGCGCCGTCGGCACGCTCATCAGGAGGAGTGGAGGTGCGGCCAGCAGCAGGAGCAGCCGCTGGACGACGAGGGCGACGAGGAGATGGTGGGCCGCCAGATCGGCGAGCGGCCACGTCAGCGCCACCAGGAGCACGCCCACGGCACCGAGGAAGGCCCACGCCTGTCGCGGGTTGACGGCGAACGCGGGGTTGCGGATGGCGACGGCGTACATCGCCGTGGCCACCAGGAGCACGGCCCACGCCAACGGGTGCAGGTTGAAGGCGAGGACGGAGACGGCGGCGGTCACGTCCGCCCCTGCGCCGTACGCTGAGCGTCGTGGCGACGCCGGACCGACTGGAACGCTTGACCGACTTGGTCTTGATGCTGCTGGGGTCGTCGCGCCCGCGCACCCTGGACGAGATCGCTGCCGAGGTCCCGGGCTACCCGTCCGGCCACGGGGCGCGCCGGCAGGCCTTCGAGCGCGACAAGCGGTTGTTGCGCGAAGAGGGGATCCCGGTGCGCACGGAGCCAGTGGAGGGTCCCGAGCAGTTCGGTTACCGCATCGACCCCGAGGACTTCTACCTGCCTGAGCTGCAGCTCGAACCCGACGAGCAGGCCGCACTGCACCTTGCGGTGGCCGGCGTGCACCTCGGCGATCCTAGCGGGAGGGATGCGCTGGCGAAGCTTGGCGCGCTCGGCGTGGCCGACGTCCGTCCGGTGGCCGCGGTGGTCCCGCCGCCGGCCCTCGTGGCGCTCTTCGACGCCGTGCGAACGCAGTCCGTGGTGCGCTTCCCCTATCGCGGTGAGGGGCGGTCGGTGGCGCCGGCGACCCTGCGGTTCAAGGGCGGCCGGTGGTACCTCGTCGGTTGGGACACGGATCGGTCGGCGGTCCGCACCTTTCGGATCGACCGGATCGACGGCTCGCCGCAGGTCGGCGTTCCCGAGTCGGGGCGGCTGCCCGAGGGCGTCGTCCTCGCCCAGGGTCCCGACGACCCGTGGCGGCCGGCGGACGACGAGGAAGAGGACGCCGTGGTCCTGGTCGTCGACCCGGTGGAGGCACCCCGCGTGGTGGCCGAGGTGGGCGACGCGGCGGTCGTCGAGCGGCGTCCCGACGGTTCGGTCCTCTTGCGCTTGGGCGTCACGAGCGCCGAGGCGATGAGGTCCTGGGTCCTCGGGCTCCTGGACCACGCCGAGGTGGTGGCGCCGCCCGCCGTCCGGGCCGACCTCGTGAGGTGGCTGGAGGCCGTGCGGGCCGTGCGGGCCGTGCGGGCCGCCGGGCCGGTCGGCGACGGTGGGCCGCCGGCCCCGTCCGCACCGCCGGCCACCACCGTCACGTCGGCACCGGCCAGCGCCCCCGGCACGGTGGCCGAGGACGACCGGCGGCCGGGCCCCCACGGGGCCAGCACCCGGCTGCGCCGGCTCCTCGCCATCGTCGGTTGGCTGGCGCGGGTCGGGGAGGCGCCCATCGCCGAGGTGTCGGACCGGTTCGGCATCCCCGCCGACCAGCTCGTGCACGAGCTGGAGCTCGCCGCCTGCTGCGGGCTCCCCCCGTACTCGCCGGACCAGCTGCTCGAGATCGTCGTGACCGACGACACCGTGCAGGCGTTCCTCCCCGCCGAGCTGGCTCGGCCCCGCCGGCTGACGGCTGCCGAGGGCCTGGCCCTGGCCGCCGCCGCGCGGACGATCCTGGCGGTCCCCGGTGCCGACCACGACGGCGCGCTCGCCCGGGCGTTGGCCAAGCTCGAGGGCGTGCTGGGCGTCCAGCAGCGCCTCGTGGTGGACCTCGACCGGCCGGCGCTCCTCGAAGAGGCGCGCGCGGCGGTCGGCACCGGGACGCAGCTCCGGCTCGAGTACCACTCCGCGTCGACCGACGAGACGACGGACCGGACGGTCGACCCGCTGGCGGTCGTGGCGCTCGACGGCCACTGGTACCTCGACGCCTACTGCCACCGATCGGCTGGCGTTCGCCGGTTCCGGGTGGACCGCATCCGCCAGCTGGAGCGATTGCTCACCCCGGCCGAGCACCACGTCGCGCCGGAGGCGGGGCGACCGGAGGCGTTCGTGCCTGGGCCGGGGTCGACCGAGGTGCGCCTCGTGGTCGGCCCGGCGGCTGCGTGGGTCCTGGACTCGGTGCCCGCCCTCGGCGTTCGCCGGCTCAGCGACGGGACGACCGAGCTGGTGCTGGCGGTGGGTGGTCGAGCCTGGCTCGAACGGCTCCTGCTGCAGCTGGGGCCGGACGCACGGGTCGTCGCCCCGCCTGAGCTGATCGGGGCCGCAGCACAGGTGGCCCGCCGGGTCTTGCGGCGCTATGATGCATTGAATAACATGAGATAGCATGAGGTATGGGAGCTGGAGCTCCGGTCAGCGCCGGCGGTGGGGGCGGGTCGCCTGCTTCGAGTGACCTCCCTCCGCGCCGGATCAGCCGGCTACTACCTGGCGGAACCCGCCGACGCGCTCGGCCCGGGGAGGTGGGTGGGGCAGGGCGCGGCGAGCCTCGGGCTCGTGGGGCCGGTCGCTGCAGCCGACCTCGAAGCGGCCCTGGCGGGCCAGCAGCCCGTCACCGGGCGAGCGCTGACCCGGAGGCGGGGGAGCGTCGCCGGCTTCGACCTGACGTTCGCCGCACCGAAGTCCGTCAGCGTGCTGTGGGGCGTCGGTGGCCCCGAAGTGGCGCCGGAGGTGCTCGATGCCCACGAGCGCGCGGTGGACTCGGCCATGACCTACGTCGCCGGCCACGCGCTGTCGGCCCGGCGCGGGCCGGAGGCCGAGCGCGTGCTCGTGGGCGTCGAAGGTCCGGTGGCGGCGTCGTTCACGCACGGACTGAGCCGTGCCGGGGACCCGCACCTGCACACGCACGTCGTGGTGGCGAACGTCGGCCACGGGGACGACGGGCGCTGGACGGCGGTCGACGGGCGCGGCCTGCACGCCCATGCACGAGCAGCCGGGCAGCTGTACGACGCCCACCTCCGTGACGAGCTGGCTCGTGGCCTCGGCCTGCAGTGGGTACCGCGGCGCAATGGTGCCTACGAGCTGGCGATGATGGACCCGGCCATCCTCGGCGTCCTGAGCGCCCGGCAGGCGGAGATCCGCCAGGCGCTCGGTGGCCGGCGATCGGGCCGTGCGCGCACCGTCGCGTGGGCCGCCACCCGTCCACCCAAGACGCCGTCGAGCATGGCGACCCATCGGGAGGAGTGGCACCAGCGAGTGGCGTCGGTCCTCGGAGGGGGCGATTCGCTCGACACCGTCGCGCTGCATCGTGGCGCCGCTTCCATCGGTGTCGGCGGCCGCACCACCGAGATGCCGGACGGCAGGCGGCGGGTTGCGGGGGCGGTCGACGAGCATCGCTTCGCTGCAGCACTCGCGGGCACACCGCACGCCGCGGCCGCCCGGCGCGACGCCGTGGCCGCGTGGGCGGGCGCGCTCGAGACGGGGTCACCCGGTGCCGAGGTGGGTCGGTGCGTCGACGCGCTCGCCCCTTGGGAGCCGGCGATGGGCGTCGCCGAGCCGCGGCGTGCCTTGGCGGGTCTGGTCGCCCCCCCGCACCTCTTGCGCACGCTCGGGCCCCGTCCCGCGACGGCAGAGGGGCTCACGGTCTGGCAGCGCGCCGCCACCGCCGTCGAGCGCTACCGGACGACGTGGCACGTCACCGACCGAGCCGATGCCCTCGGCGTCGACGAGGGTGCCGGCGCACTGACCCGGTTCCCCGCCCGTCGTCTCGCCGAGCACCTCGTCGTGGTGCGCGAGCTGGCGGATGCCCAGCGGCGGCTCGGGCGGCAAGGGCGCCGGGCACCGGTCAGCCCGGAGCTGTCACTCGGTCGGTGACGACGATCAACGCGCTGGCGCTGGCGCTGGCGCTGGCGCTGGCGCCACACCGACGCGCCGACGCGCGCCGACGCGCCACGCGTGGGGGCGCTGCTCAACGGGCGCGACCGTCGGTCCGGCCTTCAGTGGGGCCCCCGGTGCGATCGCCGAGCACCGGTCGAGCCCGCCGCTCGAGCACCGGCCGAGCTCGCTCACGGCCGAACGCGAGCGTGCGCCACGGCTCGGTGGCGAAGGCAGGGGTGAGGGCGACCCACCCCATGCGGTTGCGGGGGTCGACGACGAGCGCCGCGCCGTCGCGCCCGCGGGCCACGACGTCGACGGGCAGCCGGCGCCGTAGCGTCCCGGACGTGCTGACGGACGGCAGCACCTTGCCGGCCGGCCCCTGTGCATAGCCCACGGTGCGCGTGAGCACTTCCTCCTCCCCGGCGATGGTCGACAGCGCCTCGAGCGTCGGGACGTCGGCGATCCCGCCGAGCACGACGGTCGTGCCGAAGAGCGACAGGAAGGCATCGGCATCCCGCCCCCAGCGCGCACGCGCCTGGGACAGGTCCTGCAGGCACGCCAACGTCAAGAGGCCCTGTCCCGCTCCTTCGCTCACGATCGCCGGGAGGTCCGGCAGCGGAGCGATGTTGGCGACCTCGTCGAGGGCGAGGAGCACGGGCGCGTCGGCGGACGCGCCTCGGCCGCCGGTGCGGGTGGTCCCGCTGCCACCGGCGCGCCGGTAGGCGGCGTCGCGCACGTCGGCGAGCATGCCGACGACGAGCGGCGCCAGCAGTTGTTGCTGGCGGCCGGCAGCGCACACGTAGAGCGTGTTGGGCCCGGCACAGAAGGTGTCGGCGTCGAGGTACGGCGGGCGGGTCGACGCCAGCGCTGCCGCCGACCGGTATGCGCCGAGGACGCCCGACGCCGTCGACCAGATACCGGATTGCTCGCGCCCGTCGGTCGCCAGGATGCCCGCGAGGACGTCCGTCGGCGCTGCGCCGTCGCCACCGGCCCCCTCGAGCACCGAGAGGGCACGCGACCCGTCGTGACGGTCGACCCAATGGAGAACGGTCGCCATCGGCGCTTCGTCGAGGGCGGCGGCGTGCAGGAGCGGTCCCAGGAGGGCGACCGCGCGCTCCGTCCAGTGGTCGTCGGCGCTCGCGAACCCGGCACGACGGCCGCGCGCAGCGCGCACCATGGCGTCGGCCACCTCCAAGGCCCCGTCCCACTGCGCCGATTGCGCCACCGGGGACCAGCCGACGCGCTCGATGCCCGGTGGCGCGTCGACCGTGCCACTCGGGTCGTAGAGCAGCGACCAGCCCACCGCTTGTCGGGGCACGTGGGTGCGCGCGAGCACGTCCGGCTTGGTGGACGTCGACACGACCGCGCCCGGCGCAGCCAGGACGTTGGGGATGATGAGCCCCGACGTCTTGCCGGAGCGCGAGGGCCCGAGCACGAGCGTCGACCGCTCGGCGCCTGCCCAGACCCATCCGCCTGGACCTGCACCCAAGTAGACACCGGACCCGGCCCGCCGTGCGGCCGCTTGCAAGCCGAGTACGAGGCGTCGTCGCTGCTCCTCAGAGTCGCGGGTCGTCGCCGGCACCGTTGTTGTGCCTCGTGGCGTCTGTCGTGTGACGCGTCGCGCTGGACGCACCGTGGCGCGTCGCGCAGCAACGACGGCACCGGCCGATCGAGTGCGGTCGGTGGCGCGGTCGATGACGTGTCGCGCAGCGCGAAAGCAAACGGTTGCGGTGCAACGGCACCGCCTTCGAGGCGTTGGAGACGGGCACGCGCGCAGACGCGACGACCGTCGCGCGGCGCTCGCGTCGCGTCGCGCGCACACCTCGTACGCGACCATTCTTGACCTGGCTGCAGAAACGCACTGTGATTGTGTTCACCCGTTGCGCGGTCAAGGGGCTGCCGTGACGTGTGCAAGGCGACGTGAGCGATGGAGAGAACGATGCGTCATCGCAAATCAACGGTCGCTCGACACGAACAGGTTGCGACGAGACGCGCAGCGGGTGCAGCAAGACGCTCCGGTCGGTGGAGGCGCGAAGAGAACGCGTCGCTGTCGAACGGTGCGGCATGACCACCATGTGGGTGGTGCAGCAGTGCGGAAGTCGGCGAGAACCGCTCGGCGTGCCGCAGGGCTTCACCCCGGCATATCCAACATGACAACCAAGGAGGTGGAACCTGTGGCGATATCCGCCAGTACGGGAGCTCCAGCAAAGAGAGTCAGCAAGCGGGCGGCGTCTGCAACGAAGACGTCCGCTCGGGCCACGGCCAAGAAGGCGGTGAAGCGGGCCCCGGCGAAGCGGGCGACCACGGCGAAGAAGGCCACGCCGCGCGCCACGGCGAAGAAGGCCACCAAGCGGGCGACCACGGCCAAGCGGGCGACCACGGCCAAGAAGGCGACGCCGCGCGCCGCGGCGAAGAAGGCCACCAAGCGCGCGCCGGCCAAGCGGGCGACCACGGCCAAGAAGGTCACGACGCGCGCCACCGCTCGCAAGGCGGCGACCCGGACCACCGCCAAGAAGGCCACCAAGCGCGCCCCGGCCAAGCGGGCGACCACGGCCAAGAAGGCGACGCCGCGCGCCGCCGCCAAGAAGGCGACGCCGCGCGCCGCGGTGCGGAAGGCGACGACCCGGACCGCAGCGACGTCGACGGCTCGAAAGGCCCCGGCGAAGCGCACCGCGACGCGGGCACCGGCCAAGCGAGCCGCTCGCTAGGCCGCGCGCCGGTCGAGGCCGGACGGGGAGCCGGCGGGACGATGGTCTCGCCGGCTCCTGCGGCCCTTACGTGTCCGCGAGGTCGGACGGCCAGTCGACGTCGAAGGCCAGGGCTGGCCGCCGGAGCACCCGGAACGGGATGCCGAGGCGCGTGCACTCGGCACGGTGGCGGGCGAACGAGCCGGGTCCGTAGGAGAAGCGGAAGCCGCAGCGCGCGGGAAGGGCGACCACGTTGGTGCCGTCGCCGTGGCGATCGGGGACCAACGTGACGCGTGCCGGGTCGCCGAGGGAAGCGAGACCGCGGGCCCGCGGCAGGTCGCCGTGGGCGACGACCACGGTGCGCACGCCCATGTCGGCCAGGCGCGCCACGCCCGCTTCGACGGCACCGTTCAATCCGCGACCGGGTTCCCACACCACGAGCGCCCCGTGGTCGCGTGCCCAGGCGGCGACTTCCGTGTCGTCGCACACCACGGCCACCGGGAGCGGAGCGGCGGCCCGCACCACCTGGGCGGCCATGCGCCGGACGAGAGCCTGGCGCTCGTCGTCGGAGAGGGCGCCGCGCAGCCTTCGCTTTGCATCGGCGAACGCCTTCACTGGCACCAGGGCGGCCGTCTCGCCCAGGAGGCTGCACGTCGGTCCGGACGAAGACGGCCCACCGTCGACCGACCACGTCACTGCCGTGCCGGTGGCCACCGGCACAGTGTAGGAGAGCCGCCGGCAGCCGCCACGGCGGCCCTGGAGTGTCGGCGAGCGCGGCCGTAGTCTCGTCCCATGGCCAAGAGTGGCGTTGCCGTGGTCGGAGCCGGGTCGTGGGGGACGACGATCGCCTCGTTGTTGGCCGCGCGGGGGGAGACCCTGCTGTGGGCGCGCTCGGCCGAGGTGGCCGACGACATCAACCGCGATCATCGCAACCGGCGATATCTCGGGGACATCCGCCTGCCCGACGCCGTCCGGGCGACGACGTCGCTGACCGAGGCCGTGGGCGAGGCCCCCGTCATCCTGGTCGCCGTGCCGTCGCACGGCTTCCGCCACGTGCTCGAAGGGATGGTGGGGGCCGTGCGTCCCGGCGTGCCGGTGGTCAGCCTGGCGAAGGGGATCGAAGAGGGCAGCCACCTGCGAATGTCCCAGATCGTGGGCCAGGTGCTTCCCGACAACCCTGCTGGCGCGCTCAGCGGCCCCAACCTCGCCCATGAGGTGGCCGCCGGCTACCCGGCCGCCACCGTGGTGGCGCTCCCCGAGCTCGGGATGGCCGAACGGGTGCAAGAGGCCCTGCACTGCAGCACGTTCCGTGTCTACACGGGGACCGACGTCGTGGGTTGCGAGATCGCCGGCGCGACGAAGAACGTCATGGCCCTGGCGGCGGGGATCTCGGATGGGCTCGGGTTCGGCGAGAACACCCGGGCGGTGCTCGTGACGCGTGGGCTCGCCGAGCTCGCCAGGCTCGGCGTCGCGCTGGGCGGCCATCCGCTGACCTTCGGCGGGCTCGCCGGGATCGGAGACCTGGTCGCCACGTGCACGAGCCCGCGCAGCCGCAACCGGCAGGTCGGCCTCGCACTGGGATCCGGGCGCCGTCTCGACGACGTGCTGGCGGGGATGCACATGGTCGCCGAGGGCGTCCGAACGGCCCGGCCGTTGGTCGACCTCGCCGCCGCCCACCGCACCGAGATGCCCATCGCCGAGCAGGTGGCCGCGCTGATCGAGGGAAGGACGTCCCCCGCCGAAGCCGTTGCCACCCTCATGGAGCGCCCGGCCAAGCCCGAATGGGCTGAATGGGAGGACGCCGCGGTGCGCGGCATCCCGTCGTGACGGGGCGGTCGCCGGAGCCGTATCGCCGAGGCCGGGTCCTGCGGACCGGCAGCAGCCTCGGGCTCGGAGGGGACAGCGTGCTGGCCGCCGACGCCTTCGCCCGGTCGGCCGGCGGGCTCCTGCCGGCCATCGACCGGCTGCACGCGTGCGTGTGGGGGCGGTACCTGTAGGCAGCGACGAAGACGGCGCCCCGTCCCGACGAACCTCACCGCTCCGTCAGCCGGAACGTGGCGATGCCGTGGCCGTGGAGCGTGAAGCCGCCGTCGAAGTGCTCGATGGGGCGGCCGCGCAGGTCGACGAGCCAGCCCGAGCGGTCCGCCACCTCCACCCGGCATGGGTCGTCCCCCGGATTGAACACCCGGACCTCGAGGGTGCCCGCCTCCCGGCGGACGCTGCTCACCTCGGCGCCGCGGACCTGCAGGGCGCTCCCGCTCGCCGGCCGCCAGCCGCCGCCGAAGTTGCCGATCGACTCCAGTGGGACGAGCACGTCGTCGGCCATCGCCCACGGGTCGACGGGGCCGACCGCGACGGCGTAGCGCGCCTCGATGCGCCGGCCTACCAGCTGCAGGCCCTCGACCGGGGTGAGCGGCCCGGCAGGGAACGGCCGGTAGGCCATGCCGAGACGGGACAGCATGCCGGTCGACCGCAGCACGGTGAGGGCCAGCGCATGCGCCGTGCCGTCCGCCATGTCGACCAGCTCGTACTCGACGACCCCGTCGTGCACGACCGTGAGACCGCCCGCGGTGACGAACGGACGGGCCGGGAAGGTCGGCAGCCCGAGCTCGTCGGGGCGGCCCTCTGCCGTCAGTCCCCGGCGCACGCTGGTGAACGCGCACCCGGCCTCGGAGTGGTCCGCCGGGTGGGGCAGGGGCAGGTGGACACGGAGCCGGTGGTCGCGGGAGGGGTTGACGAAGCTGGTGGCGATCCGCACGATCTGCTCGTCGGCGCGCACCTCGAGGACCGTCGTGACGGCCACGCGCTGCTCGTCCACCCGGCGCTGGCCGCTGCCGTCGACGTGGTCCGGCCACCGATAGGCGGCGGTGACGACGGCGGTCGCCCGGACGGGGCCCTGTTCGCCGATCGCCACGGCCACGGACTCGGGACGGTCCACGGTCGTGTCCCGGGCGGGTGGCGAGTAGTTGTACGAGTCGCCGAGGTCGCCGCCGTCCACGAGCCGGCCCATGCCGGCCGTGCCGTTGACCGAGAAGGTGCCGTCCTCAGGGTCGACGACCACGGTGACGAGGCCGTTGTCGAGCACCACCGCTCCGTCGGCGCGGTCCTCGACGCGCACGGGGTGGGTCGGCTCGACCACCGCGAGCGCCTGCCAGCCGAAGCCGGGGACGTCCCGCACGAGCGCGGCGACGCGGCGGATGGGCGGCTGCTCCAATCGCACGCGCACCGGCACGTCGGGTCGGGCGCCGATCCGGCTGGCGAGGTCCTGGCGGGCGGCGGCCATCGGCACGTCCGGGTTCTCGTGCGCGCCGATCGTCACCGTCAGGTCGATGCCGGTCTCGTCCTCGCCCACCTGCACGTCCTGGATCCACGCGTCGTCGTCGATGCGGGGCCCCTGGAGCATGCCGAGGATCGTGCGCATCGTCGGACCGTCGAGCGTCATCTGGCCGGGGAGCTCCGTGCGCTCGGACAGCACCTGGGCTCCCGGCCCGTCCGGGACGACTTCGCCCACGACCAGCTCGACCACGCCGCTGCGAGGGCGCGCGGCTGGGTTCACCACGACAGGGCCGGGCTCGGCCATCGACCGGGCCAGCTCGGCGAGGGCCCGCTCGGCGACGCCGTCGGCGATCTGGCGCGCCGACGCGTAGCGGTGCAGCACGGCGTCGACCACCTCGTCGACCGAGCAGGCGCACACCGAGTCGTGGGCGGCATTGCGCGCCATCTCCCGCCAGGCCAGTTCGAGCACGCGTTCCGGCCATCGCTCGGGCGGGAGGAAGAGCGCGCCGTAGGGCTCGGCCCGTCGCTCCAGGGCGCGCTCGGCCGCCCCGGCGGCCCGCTTCACGTCGACCCGATTGGAGGTCACGCCCATGAGCAGGTTGGCCCGGGCCCCCGAGCGCAGCTCGCCAAGCCACCGCTCGAGGTCGTCGGTCGGTGCCGTGGCCAGGTACTCGGGGAGCGAGGTGACCTCGAGGATGAAGTCGTCCTGGAGGGCGTTCGCCTCGGCGACCACGCGTCCCAGGCCGGGCTGGGGCGGCAAGTGGTCGGAGCCGTTCATGAGGAGGAGGTCCCCGAGGAGGAAGGAGCCGATCTCCTCCAGGTGGTCCTGGACGCGGCGCACCAGGGCCTTCGCGTCGTCGGGGAGCAGGGAGCCGTTGCCGTACCCGACGGGGAGGTACTCGGCCCGCACCCGGGAGCCGTCGGGCGCCTCCCACCAGAAGGCGGTCTTGGTGACGGCGGACGGGACGCCCCGCCACACGACCGCGTGCTCGAGGCCGGCAAGCCGGAGGAGCTGCGGCATCTGGGCCACGTGGCCGAACATGTCGGGGAGGTAGCCCACCGGCATGGCGCCGCCGAAGGCGGTGGCCCGGCGCATGCCCAGCTGCAGGTCGCGGACGATGGTCTCGCCCGACACGAGGAATTCGTCCATGAGCGCGTACCACGGGCCCATGGCGAGCCGCCCGGCGGCGGCGAGTGCCCGCAGCCGTGCCTCGGCTTCGGGGCGCACCTCGAGGTAGTCGTCGACGGCTGCCATCTGGCCGTCGAGGAGGAAACGGGCATAGGACGGGTCGGACTCGAGCAGCGGCAGCAGCTGGTCGACGGTGTCCACGAGGCGGAGCCGGAAGGTCTGGAACGGGTCGTACCACTCGCGGTCCCAATGGGTGTGGGGCACGACGGCGACGCGGCGCGGGGTCATGGAGGCCAGGTTACGAGCGGCTGCCGGGCGGTGTCGGAGACGTAGGCTCGCCGCGTGAGGATCGCCTTCGGCACGGACGAGGTGACCCCGCTCACCTTGCACGTCGTGGAACGGCTGCGGGAGGCCGGGCACCTGGTCGACGTCGTGGCCGATGGTGACCCGTGGCCCGAGGCGGGCCGGCGTGTCGGCGAAGCCGTGGCCGCCGGCCGGGCGGACCGGGGGGTGGTCTGCTGCACGACGGGCACCGGCGTGTCGATCGCCGCCAACAAGGTGCCAGGGGCGCGGGCGGCGCTGTGCACCGACGGGGCCACGGCGGCCGGCGCTCGCCGGTGGAACGACGCCAACGTCCTCGCCTTCGGCCTTCGGCTCACGAGCGAGGCCGTCGCCGGGGAGCTGCTCGACGCCTTCCTCGGCACCGACGCCGACCCGGAGGAGGAGCCCCTGGTGGCCCTGGTCGAGCGGCCGGCCACCCCCGCCGGCCAGTAACCTCCGCCCCCGTGGCGCGGGCCAACGGACGGTCGCTGCGAGCCGGGCGGGGCCCGGGAGCCGGCCTGCGGCCGACCCTCGACGTCGAGCGGCGCCTGTGGCGTGACGGGCATCGCTGGGTCGCCGGGCTCGACGAGGTCGGGCGTGGAGCGTGGGCCGGACCGGTCAGCGTCGGTGTGGCCGTGCTGGCGACCGGGTGCCGGACCCGCACGATGCCGGCGTGGCTCCGGGACTCGAAGGCGCTGGCGGAGGACCGGCGCGAACAGGTCTTCGGCGAGGTGGCTGCCTGGTGCGCCGACGGTGCGGTCGGTCACGCCAGCGCCGCCGAGTGCGACCGGCTGGGCATGACGGCGGCGCTCCGGCTGGCGGCCTACCGAGCGCTGGCGTCCCTCGAGCTGGTGCCGGACGCGATCGTGCTCGACGGTCCGTTCGACTACCTGCGCCCACCGCCCGACACGGCGCCACCGCCCGGGTTGCCGGCCACGGTGCTCCCGGTGGTCGACGGCGACGCCCGCTGCGCGGCGGTGGCGGCGGCGTCCATCTTGGCGAAGGTCGTGCGGGATCGCCTGATGCGGGCGGATGCGGAGCACTACCCGCCCTACTGCTTCGAACGCAACAAGGGCTACCCGTCACCGGCCCACAAGCTCGCCCTGCGCGGCTACGGGCTCTCGGCGATCCACCGGCGCAGCTGGGCGTTCGTGGGCGACCTCCCGTTCGGGATGCCGGACTTCACCCGGCGGCCGCCGGTGGCCACACCGGCCGCCGGGACCGAACCGGCCGTCATCGCCTGAGACCCGTCGAGGCGTCGCCGCAGCTCCTGATCAGGTGCCCACCTAGGATGAGGGGGCCGATGGTCTACCTCCTCGCTGTTCTCGCTTCGATGTCGAACGCCCTGACGAGCGTGCTGCAGCGGATGGGGGTCGAGGACGCTCCGGTCGGGGACGCCCTGCGCCTGCGGCTGCTGGCGTACGCCGTCCGGCGGCGTGTGTGGCTGGCCGGCTTCGCGTTCATGATCGTGTCCTTCGTGGCCCAGGCGGCGGCACTGCACCTCGGGCGCCTCACGGAGGTGCAGCCGGTGCTCACCACCGAGTTGCTGTTCCTCGTCGTCATCCTCGTGGTGTGGTTCCGCTTCGCCGTGGGCTGGCGAGAGTGGTGCGGTGCCGTGGCGGCCGCCGGCGGGCTGGCGGGCTTCCTCGTCTTCTCCTCCCCGCGTGGCGGCAACCTGCAGCCGACGACGATGGACTGGATCGAGGTCGGGATGCCGTGCCTCGTGGTGACGGTCGCCGCCGTCGCCCTCGCCCGCCGAGGACCGCGTTGGTGGCGGGCCGCGATGTACGGCACCGGTGCCGCGGTGGCCTACGCCTTCACCGCCGCCTGCACCAAGGAGGTCACCCACTACCTCGCCAGCGGCAACTGGGTGTCGGTGTTCTGGCACTGGGAGACCTACGGCCTCGCCGGCGGCGGCGCGCTGGCCGTGTTCTTGACCCAGAACGCCTACCACGCCGGCCCCATCACGGCCTCGCAGTCGACCATCGTGCTGCTCGACCCCCTCGCCAGCATCCTCATGGGCGTCGGGCTGTTCGGCGACGACCTGCGCACCGGCGGGCCATGGGGACCGCTCGAGGCCCTGTCGCTGCTCGTCCTGTTCGCCGGGGCGCTCACGCTCGCCCACTCCCCGGTCGTGTCGGGGAGCGGGGACCCGCGGCTCGAGCGATTGAAGGACCGCTCCCGGCAGCGTCGCCCTCGTGCTCGGGACCAGCTGGCGGACTCGCCCGTCACCACCTGCGGCTGAACCGACTCAGCGGCCACAGCGCAGCCCGCACCAGTCCGCGGTGCCGGCCTGGTGGGTGGAACGGCCAGTTGCCATGGACGGTGAAGGACGGGTTGCGGCCGTGAACGACGGCGTGGGCCACGAAGGCCGGGGACCAGCTGTCCATGGAGCTGTCGGCCCCACCGATGGTCTCGGTCGTGGGGTGCCCGGTCCAGATGTGCCAGATCACGCCGACGGCGAGGAAGGCGTAGAGGCAGGAGGCGGCCGTCGCCCACGCCACGTCGGCGCGGCGCCACCGGACGGTGCCCACCGGCCGGGGCCGCACCACGGACGGTGTCGAGCGGCCTCGTCGTCCCCCACGGGGCCCCCACGGCGCGTCCGCACCGGTCGAGGTCGCGCCAGGCGCCGCTCAGTGCCCGATGGCCAGGGCAGCCAGGGCGGCCGCCATGGAGACCGGCACGACGACGACGCCGAGCGCCGAGTAGCGCCGCGCCGAGGGTGCCGCCCCGGCCGCCCGGCCGACCTGCAGCCACAGGACGGCCGACAAGGCCCCGGTCACCGCCAGGTTGGGCCCGAGGTCCAGCCCGACGAGCAGGGCGTGGGCGTGGGCCGCCGGCCGGGCCGCGAGGAGGGATGCGGCGGGGAGGTTGTTCACGACGACGCCGGCGACTGCGCCGACCACCGCGCTCCCCACGGACGAGGCGTGATCGAGGAGATGGGCCGGGCCGTGCCAGACCCGCCCGAGCGTGCCCAGCGCGACGGCCACGGCGAACAACCCTCCGAGGATGCGCAGGTCCACGGCCTGGCGCACGTGGTCGGCGGACAGGCGGCGGCGTCCGAGTCCCCAGCCGGCGCCGGCGACGCCGGCCACCACCACCACCACGGCGGCCCCGCTCGGGGGCAGCGCCACGACCGCCACCACCGCCACGGCGACCCCGGCCAGCCCGGCGCCGAGGCGGGGGCGCGTGACCTGGCGGCGGCGGCGTCCGGCGTGGGCGAGGCCGCGGTGGTGGGCCACGCCCACGACCGCCGTCACCGTGACCACGGCGGCCACCCAGGGGAGGGCCATGTCGGCGGCGAAGGCACCTCCCGACTGGTGCAGGTGGCCCAGGACGATCAGGTTGGTGAGGTTCGAGCCCGGCAGGAGCAGGGATGCGCCGTTGGCCAGGAGCACGGCCAGGTAGAGGAACGGCGCTTCGGCCGTCGCCCTGCGCCGGGCGGCCACGACCAACACCGGGGTCAGGAACGCCACCGCCGTGTCGAGGTTGAGGACGGCCGTCACCACCGCCACCAGCAGTGCCGCCCCGGCGAACAAGCTCCGGCCGCCGGCCGCCGCCCCCGCCATCAGGCCCCCGGCGGCGTCGAAGAGGCCGTCCTCCCGGGCCACGAGGCCGAGCAGCAGCAGCCCGGTGACGAGCACGAAGGGGGGCCAGTCCTGCCGGGTGGCGGCCCCGGCCGCCGCCGGCGCGAGCACGGCGGCCACCACCAGCCCCGGGATGCCGATCGCCAGCAGCGCCCAGCCCACACGGGCGAGGAGCTCCGACGCCGGCCGGCGGTCCGGGGACGCTGCGGCCGCGGCGCGGGCAGCAGGCTCCACGGCCATCCCGGTCAGGTCCGGGGGGCGGTGACGGCGGCCAGGGCGCCCTCGAGCGTGGGGTCGGCCCACGAGTGGTCCCGCCCCGCCAGGACGGCCGGGCGTGCCCGTTGTCCCCCGAGGAGGAATTCGCGGGCCATCTCGCGGCCGAGGGCCAGCTCCAGCACGGGTGCGGGCACGGCCAGCATCGCCGGCCGGCGCACCGCCCGGGCGACGGCGGAGGTGAAGGCGGCGTTGGTCACCGGTTCGGGGGCGGTGGCGTTGACCGGCCCGGCGAGACCTGGGTCCTCGAGCGCCCGGCGCAGCACCCCGACCACGTCGCGCAGGCTGATCCAGCTGAGGTACTGGTCGCCGCGACCGAGGCGGCCTCCTAGGCCCAGCCGGAACACCGGCAGCAGCCGGCCCAGGATCCCGCCGCCAGCCGCCAGCACGACGCCGGTACGCACGCGCACCACTCGCAGCAGGTCCTCGGCGGCCACCGCCTGCGCCTCCCAGTCCCGGCACAGGTCGGCGAGGAAGCCGGACCCGGGCGCGCTCTCCTCTGTCACCTCTTCGGCCCCGCGGTCGCCGTAGTAGCCGACGGCGGAGCCCGACACGAGGACTCCCGGCGGCGGGTCGAGCCGGCGGAGGGCCGCCACCAGGGTCTGGGTGCTCCCCACCCGGCTGTCCCGCAGCACCCGCTTGCGGGCCGGCGTCCAGCGCCGGTCACCGATGCCGGCTCCGGCCAGGTGGACCACGCCCTCGAAGGGGCCCGCCGCGGCCAGGGCGCCGTGGTCCACGTCCCCGGTGGCCGGGTCCCATGCCACGCCCGTGCCGCTGCGCCCCGGCGACGACCGGACGAGCGGCACGACCAGGTGGCCCCGTCCTTCGAGGTCCGCCGCCAGCGCCGACCCGATGAGGCCGTGCGACCCGGTGAGGAGTACCCTCACCGTCCGGTGCCCCCGCGCCGTGCCGGCTCTTCGCCAGCGGGGCCTTCCGCTCCGAGGGCGACCACGGCGGCGGCGAAGTCGGCGAAGGCACCCGGATGGGTGAGGTGGGCGCCGTGACCGGCCGCCGGGATCTCCACGAGACGGCTGCCCGGGACGTTGGCCGCCAGCCACGCCACCGCCCGGCGCCGCCGCTCCTCGGTCACCTCGCCTCCGGAGCCGAAGACGGCCGGAACGGTGAGCGCTGCGATGTCGAAGGGCGCCGGGGCGCCGCGACGCAGGGCGGCCAGCTCGGTGGCGAGGGCCGGGCCGTCGAGCCGGCGGGCGGTGCGCGCCGTCTCGGGGAGGCGGTCCCAGGCCGAGTCCCCGGCCATCCGCCGGAAGAACGCCTCGGCGGTCGCGCCGGGGTCGGGCGCCCGCACGTCGGCCAGGGGTGCCCCGTCCCGCCCGAAGCCGAGCCACGGGACGGGGGGCTCGAAGGCGCCCACGGCGGTGAAGGCCGTCGGGCGCGCCACGGCAGCGGCCAGGACGACCACTCCGCCCATGCTGTGCCCGACCGCTGCCACCCGGCGCCCGGTGGCCGCCGCCACGTCCAGGAGGTCCTCGACGTGGCCGGTGAGGCCGACGACGCCGCCCTCGCGAGAGCCCTGGTAGCCGCGGCGGTCGTACGCGAGCACCCGCCATGTGGTCGGCAGCCGCCGCATGGTGCGGGTGAAGCTCGCCGCCCGGTCGAGGCTCCCGTGCACGAGCACGACGACCGGCGGGGGTTCGGCACCGGCGTGGGCGTCGCCGGCTGCGGGCACGCCGGCCACCGGTGCCCATGGCCGCTCGACGACGTGAAGGCCCGCGGGGAACGTGCCGCCCGCCGGGCGGGGCAGGGGCAGCGGGCCGGTGGCCGCCAGGGAGTCGGGGGCCGGCAAGGGGGCGGGCACGGAAGGCGCCATGCCACACGGACGTTACCGGCCGCCGTGGCCGGGCGGCGCGGGCCGAGCGCGGGCAACCGTCGCCGGAAAGCCCCCCACCCTGCACAACGCCGGTAGGGTGGTCCCATGTCCGAAGTGCACAGTGGCGAACGCGCCCGTCCACCCCACGACGCGGGGAGGCCCGGATCAGGCGGCTCGTTCGGGCCCAACGCATGGCTCGTGGACGACATGTACGACCGGTTCCTCGCCGATCCCTCGTCGGTCGCCGACAGTTGGCGCGAGTTCTTCTCCGATTACCGTCCGGCCCCGCTCCCCGCACCGCCGGGGGTGGCGCCGGGAGCGGGTGCGCCGGCGACACCGGCACCGGCACCGGCACCGGCCGCCGCCGGTGCTCCCGGCACGGGTGCGCCCGGCGCGTGGGCACCCGGTGCCGCAACGAGCGCCGCCGGTGGCCCTGTCGCCGCCCCCCCGGCCCTTGCCGCCCCGGCGGTGCCCGGCGCGACGGCCAACGGCACGGCGACGGCCAACGGCACGGCGACCGAGGCCGCTCCGGGCGGCACCGCCGGGGCGGCGGTGGCCGGCACTGCGCCGGTAGGAACTGCGGCGGCCGGCATCGTGCCCGAGGAGGCCGAGAGCCCGGTGCCCCTGCGCGGGGCGGCGTCGCGGATCGCCGCCAACATGGCGGCCAGCCTCGGCGTCCCGACGGCCACGAGCGTCCGGACCGTCCCCGCCAAGCTCCTCGAGATCAACCGCCAGGTCCTCAACGACCAGCTGGCGCGGACCACCGGGGCCAAGGTCAGCTTCACCCACCTCATCGGCTACGCCGTCGTCAAGGGCCTGCAGGCGGTGCCGGCGCTCAATGCCTCCTACGCCGAGCTGGAGGGCAAGGACGGCAAGCCCGGCCCGGCCATCGTGCGCCATCACCACGTCGGCCTCGGCCTCGCCGTCGACATCGAGCGGCCCGACGGGACCCGCACCCTCATGGTCCCGTGCGTCAAGGAGGCCGACAGCCTCGACTTCCGCTCGTTCGTCCTCGCCTACGAGGACCTGGTGCGCCGCGTCCACGGCGGCAAGGCCTCACCCGACGACTTCGCCGGCGTCACCGTCAGCCTGACGAACCCGGGCACTATCGGCACCGTCCAGTCGGTGCCTCGGCTGATGCCCGGCCAGGGAGCCATCGTCGGCGTCGGCGCCCTCGGCTTCCCGCCAGGGTTCGAGGCAGCCGATCCCCGGTTGCTGGCCGACCTGGGCGTCGGCAAGGTGGTCACGCTGACCTCGACCTACGACCACCGGATCATCCAGGGCGCCGAGTCCGGCCTCTTCCTCGGCTACGTGGCCGGGTGCCTCACCGGTGAGCACGGCTTCTTCGACGACGTGTTCGCTTCGATGGGCATTCCCTACGAGCCGGCCCGGTGGCACAAGGACACGAACGCGTTGGAGGACGCCGAAGGGGAGCGCACTCGCGCCCGGAAGCAGGTGCACGTCCAGACCCTCATCAACATGTACCGCGTGCGCGGCCACCTCATGGCGCACCTCGACCCCCTCGACATGGAACCGCCAAGCCTCCACCCCGAGCTGGACCCGGCCACGTACGGCCTGACGATCTGGGACCTGGCGCGGAGCTTCCTGGCCGACGGCCTGGCGGGCCGGGACACGGCCACCCTCGACGAGATCCTGCACATCCTGCGCGAGGCGTACTGCCGGACGCTCGGGATCGAGTACATGCACATCCAGGACCCCGAGCAGAAGCGCTGGATCCAGGAGCACGTCGAGGGCCACCCGGTCGCCATCACGGCGGACGAGCAGCGCCACATCCTCGACCGCCTCAACGCCGCCGAGGTGTTCGAGCGCTTCCTGCACACCCGCTACGTCGGGCAGAAGCGGTTCGGCCTCGAAGGCGCCGAGTCCCTCATCGTGATGCTCGACACGCTGCTCGACGGGGCGGCGTCCTCGGGCACCTCCGAGGCCGTGCTGGGCATGGCGCACCGTGGCCGGCTCAACGTGCTGGCCAACATCGTGGGCAAGTCGTACCGGGAGATCTTCGAAGAGTTCGAGGGCAACCTCGACCCCGAGTCGGTGCAGGGCTCGGGCGACGTGAAGTACCACAAGGGTGCCGTCGGGAAGTTCTGCGGGGTGTCGGGGGTCGAGCTGCCCATCGCCATGGCCTCCAACCCCTCGCACCTCGAGGCCGTCGACCCGGTGGTCGAGGGCATGGCGCGGGCCAAGCAGGACCGGGTGCTGCCGCCCAGCGACGGCACCCAGGAGCGGCGCCCCTGGGACTCGATCCAGTTCCCGGTGCTGGCGGTGCTCGTCCACGGCGACGCGGCCTTCGCCGGCCAAGGCGTGGTGGCCGAGACGCTCAACCTCTCGGCCCTCTCGGGCTACCGCATCGGTGGGACCGTCCACATCGTCGTGAACAACCAGGTCGGCTTCACCACGTCGCCGCTCGCCGCCCGCTCGTCCGTCTATGCCACCGACGTGGCCAAGATGGTGCAGGCGCCCATTTTCCACGTGAACGGGGACGACCCGGAGGCGTGCGTGCAGGCCGCCCGCCTGGCGCTCGGCTTCCGCGAGGCGTTCCACAAGGACGTGGTGATCGACCTCGTCTGCTACCGCCGCCACGGGCACAACGAGGGTGACGACCCCTCCTACACCCAGCCCCTCATGTACCAGCGGATCGACGCCAAGCGCTCGGTCCGCAAGCTGTACACCGAGACGCTGGTGCGGCGCGGCGACATCACCCTGGAGGAAGCCGAGCAGGCGCTCGACGACTTCAACGCCCGACTCCAGGCCGCCCTCGACGAGGTGCGCGCCGAGGCGCCGCCCCCGCCGCCGCGCGTGCCGGCGATCGACCGCTTCGGTCCCGAGGTCCCACACCTCGAGACCGGCGTGCCTGCCGAGCTGTTGGACCGCCTCGCCCGGGACACGACCGCCGTCCCGGAAGGCTTCACGCTGCACCCGAAGCTGGTGCGCCAGTTCGCCCAGCGCGACGAGCTCGTCGCCGGCGGCCACGTCGACTGGGCGCTGGCCGAGCAGCTGGCCATCGGCTCGCTGCTCGTCGAGGGCACCGACGTCCGTCTCACGGGCCAGGACAGCCGGCGGGGCACGTTCAGCCACCGTCACGCCGTCCTCGTCGACTACACGACGGGCGAGCAGTACGTGCCGCTGGCCCACCTCGACGCGCTCGCCGGTGACGAGCGCCTGGGCTGGTTCACCGTGCGGGACTCGCTCCTGTCCGAGTACGCCGCGCTCGGGTTCGAGTACGGCTACTCGGTCGAGGCGCCCGACACCCTGGTGTGCTGGGAGGCCCAGTTCGGCGACTTCGTGAACGGCGCCGAGATCATCATCGACAACTTCATCGTCGCCGCCGAGGACAAGTGGGGCCAGCATGCGGGCCTGACCCTTCTCTTGCCCCACGGCTACGAGGGCCAGGGGCCCGAGCACTCCTCGGCCCGCATCGAGCGGTTCTTGTCGCTGGCCGCGCGGGGCAACCTCCGGGTGGTGGTGCCGTCGACCGCTGCGCAGTACTTCCACCTGCTGCGCTCGCAGGCGCGGCGGGTGCCCGCCACCCCACTCGTGGTCGTCACGCCCAAGTCGATGCTGCGGGCGCCGGCCTCTCGCTCGCCGCTCGCCACACTGGCGACTGGCTCGTTCGCCGAGGTCGTCGACGACCCCGGGGTCGCCGACCCCGGGGCGGTGCGGCGGGTCGTCCTGGCCAGCGGGAAGGTGGCCCACGAGGCGATGCACCGGCGCGACCAGCGGCGCCAGGGCGCCGGTCCCGAACCCGTGTCGGCACCGGAGCGCCGCTCGCCGCACCCTGCCGACGCGGTGGCCGTCGTCCGGGTCGAGCAGCTCTACCCGTGGCCCGAGCGGCTTCTCGGCGACGTCTTCGAGCGGTACCCGTCGGCGACCGAGGTGGTCTGGCTGCAGGAGGAGCCCGAGAACATGGGGGCGTGGTCGTTCGTGCACGCCCGGCTCCATCGGATCTTGCGAGAGCGATACCGGCTCCTCCACGTCAGCCGGGCCGAGTCCGCCAGCCCGGCGACCGGTAGCGGCGCCCTGCACCAGCTGGAGCAGGCCGACCTCCTCGACCGTGCCATCGGCTGAGCGGGCGCAAGGCGCCAGACGGGACCGCCCGTGAGCCAGCAGCGGGTGGTCGTCGTCGACGGCTCCAATCTCGCCACCGAAGGGCGGACGACGCCGAGCCTCCAACAGCTCGACGAAGCCGTCCGCGCCTACGCCGAGGAGGACCCCGAGGCGGAGATCGTGGTGGTGGTCGACGCCTCGTTCGAGCACCGGGTGGACTCAACCGAACGGGCGGCGCTCGAAGAGGCGGAACTGCACGGCGAGGTGGTGTCGCCGCCGGCCGGGGCCATCGGCCGCGGGGACGCCTTCGTGCTGCGGATCGCCGAGCGGTCCGGTGCCGCCGTGCTGTCCAACGACTCCTTTCAGGAGTTCCATGCCGAGCACCCGTGGCTGTTCGACGAGGGGCGGCTGATCGGCGGCAAGCCGGTGCCTGGCATCGGCTGGATCTTCACTCCCCGCATCCCGGTCCGGGGCCCGAAGAGCAGGCAGGCGACGGCCCGCGCCCGGCGCGCCGGCGCGGCGGAGCTGTCGGCGCCCGACAAGGCGGCCGAACTGGCCAAGGCGGCCCGCAAGGCGGCGGCGGCCCGAATGGCCGTGCTGCCCGACGGGACGGCGCCGAAGGTGGGCGACGTGTGGCTGCCGGCGCCGCCGTCGGGTGGCCCGGCCGCGCCGGCCAAGCGCAAGCGGGCGGCCGAGGTCGCCGGGCCGGTCGAGGCGGCCGAGATGGCCGAGGTGGCCGAGGTCGAGCCGACGGGACGGGGCAAGAAGGCCGCCACCAAGAAAGCCGCCGCCACCAAGAAGGCCGCCACCAAGAAGGCCGCCGCCACCAAGAAGGTCGCCCCGACCAAGAAGGCCGCCGCCATTGCGGCCGTCGCCGCCACACCGGCCGGTGGCGGGACCGAGGCCACACCCGCGCTCGCCCCCGGGAAGAGGGTGCGGGGCAAGAAGGCCGCGGCGAAGAAGGTGACCGCCGCGCCCGACGCTGTCGCTGCGGCCGCCGCCCCCGAGGCCGAAGCCGGGGTCACCGGCACCGGCGAGCCCGATGTGGTTGCCGAGCCGGCCGAGCCGGCCGAGCCGGCCAGAGCCGTCAAGGCGGCACGAACCGGCAAGCGGGCTGCGGCAGCGAAGAAGGCCGCCCCGAAGGAGCCCGCGGTGCCCGCCGCGGAGCCCGGAGCCGGGGTCGCGCCCGGGGCCGAGGCACCCGCGGCGCCGGCCAAGAAGCGGGCGGGACGGTCGAGGAAGGCGGCGGCTGTCGCGCCGGCCGAACCCGCGGTGCTCCCTGGTGCCGCGCCGGCCGCCACGCTGCCGGTACGCCCCGACCGAGCTGCGGCCAGCCGATCGCGTGCTCGGGAGGATCCTGCCCTGCGGGAGGCCATCGACGAGGCGACCGCCGAGGCGCTGCACCCGGTGGTCGAGCAGGGACCGGAGCCGGTCACCGCCGCCGCGCCAGCGGGTGCGAACGGCGCCACCGAGGAAGCGCGGGACGGGAAGGCCGGCCGCCGCCGGAGGCGCCGAGCGGTCACCCCCCCACCGGCCGTGAACGAGCCGCTCGCCTTCATCACGTTCGTGGCCACGTTCCCGGTCGGGAGCGAGCTCGACGGAGAGGTGGTGTCGTTCACCTCCCACGGCGCAATGGTGGACGTTCCGCTGCCCAGCGGCGAGACGCTGCACTGCTACATCCCGCTGACGTCGATGGGGGAGCCACCACCGACCAAGGCCCGGCAGATGCTCTCGCGTGGCGAGCGGCGGCCGTTCGTGCTGACGGGCCTCGACCCGTCCCGCCGAGTCGCCGAGCTCGCTCTTCCGGGCGTGGCGCTGGCTGCGCCGGCGGGCGCCACCACCTGACGGCGAGCCGGTGACGGCCGGCCGGCCGTCGGACCCGCGGGCGGTAACGTCTCGCCTCGTGCGCCCCGAGGACTTCCTGCCGCATCGAGACCCCTTCTTGTTCGTGTCGGAGATCGTCTCGGTGACGCCCGCCGAGCACGCGATTGGGCGCTGGCACCTGACCGGGAAGGAGCCCTTCTTCGCCGGGCACTTCCCCGGGCGGCCCACGCTTCCCGGGGTGCTCATGGTCGAGTCGCTGGCCCAGCTCGGGGGCATCGCCGTGCTCGCCGACGAGCGCTACTCCGGCAAGCTGCCCCTGTTCGGCGGGATCGAGAAGGCCCGCTTTCGGCGCCAGGTCGTCCCTGGCGACACCCTCGAGCTCGAGGTCACCATGGGCCGCCTCTCGGCCCGCGCCGGTACCGGGCACGGGCGCGCCCACGTCGGCGGGGCAACCGCATGCGAGGCCGACCTGCTGTTCGTCCTTGTCGACCGGGAGGGCTGACCGGGTGCGCCTGGCGACCTGGAACGTGAACTCGCTGGGGGCACGGCTGCCCCTCGTGCTGGAGTGGATGGCTGCCAACGAGCCGGACATCCTGTGCCTGCAGGAGACCAAGCTGGCGGACGACGCCTTCCCGGCTGCCACCTTCGCCGACCTCGGCTACGAGTCCGTGCACCACGGCGACGGCCGGTGGAACGGGGTGGCGGTGCTGAGCCGGGTCGGCCTGGAGCGGCCGTCTTGCGGCATGGGCGACGCCTACGACGTCCACGGCTGCCGCCTGCTGGCGGCCACCTGTGCCGGCATCCGCGTCCACTCCGTGTACGTGCCCAATGGGCGGAGCGTGGGCAGCGAGCACTACCTCACCAAGCTCGACTGGCTGGCGCGCTTACGGGAGTACCTCGCCGAGCAGTACGACCCGGGGGACGCGGTCGCCATGTGCGGGGACTTCAACGTGGCCCCGACCGACGACGACGTGTGGGACCCGGCACAGTTCGTCGGCTCCACGCACGTCAGCGAGCCCGAGCGGGCTGCTCTCGGCGCCATCCTCGACTGGGGCTTGGAGGACGCCTTCCGCCGTTTCCACCCCGGCGGGCACGTGTTCACGTGGTGGGACTATCGGGCGGGCAGCTTCCACAAAGGCCAGGGCATGCGCATCGACCTGGTGCTCCTGTCGAAGAGCCTGTCGGGCCGGTGCCGATCGGTGGAGGTCGATCGGGACGCCCGCAAGAAGAGCCCGGCCGGCAACAAGCCCTCCGACCACACGGTGGTGGTGGCCGAGCTGGCCGACGCCTGACGGGCCGGGTCAGCGACCGGGCAGCACCGCCTCGATCAGAGAAGGCCCGGGCGTCGCCAGCGCCCCTTCCAGCTCGTCGGCCAGCTCACCGGCGTCGCGAGCGGTGGAGGCGGGCACACCCATCCCTCGGGCGATCGCCACGAAGTCGAGGTCCGGGCGCGAGAGGTCGAGCAGGGCGCGTGCCCGGTCGCCGCCCGCCCCCGCACCCACCCGAGCCAGCTCGAACTCCAAGATGGCGTACGAGTGGTTGGCGAGAAGGACGGTGGTCACGTCCAGCCCCTCGCGTGCCTGGGTCCAGAGGGACTGGATGGTGTACATGGCGCTGCCGTCGGCCTGGAGGCACAGGACGCGCCGGTCGGGGGCCCCCACCGCCGCGCCCGTGGCCAACGGGAGGCCGTCGCCGATGGCGCCACCGGTCAGGGTCAGCCAGTCGTGACGTGGGGCGGCGGCGGTGGCCTCGGGCAGGAAGACCCCGGAGGTCACCGTCTCGTCGACCACGACGGCACCCTCGGGCAGGAGGTGTCCCACGGCAGCGGCGAACGTCTCGGGGGTGAGGGCCCCGGTCGGCCGGTCCGGCACCGTGCCCGCGTCGACCGGTGCGTTGCCGCCCCGTGCACCGACCGCCTCGGCCAGGTCGTCCAGGGCGCCGGCCACGTCCTCTGCCGTGGTGGCGAGCACGTGGACGGTGCACCCCTCGGGGACCAGGTCGCTGGGCAGCCCCGGGTAGGCGAAGAAGGAGACCGGCGCCCGTGCGCCTGCGAGCACCAGGTGGCGGACGCCGTCGAGCTGGGCCAGTGCCATCTCCCCCAGGTAGGCGAGCCGCTCGACGGGTGGCAGGCCGCCCCCGCGCGCCATGTTGGTCGGGAACGTCTCGGCCACGAGCTTTGCCCCCGTCGTGCGCCCGACCCGTTCCGCCGCGCCGAGCCCGTCCGGGCGGAGGGCGGCCCCCCCGAGCAACAGCGCGGCCGGCTCGCCGCTGCGCAGTGCTTTGGCCGCGTCCTCCACCTGTTCGGCGGCGACGCGGGGCAGCGGTGGCTTTCTCACGGCTGGGCCCGGGCCCCGCGAGGACTCCGTCCAGGACAGGTCCGCCGGCAACACCAGCGTGGCCACGCCGGCCGGCGGACCGTAGGCGGCTCGGATGGCGTCGGCGGCGTCCGGACCCACGTCGTCGGCCCGGGCGCTCGTGCGGAACCACCGCGAGACGGACCGGGCCAGACCGGCGACGTCGGACTCCAGGGGCGCGTCGTAGCGCTTGTGGTACGTGGCGTGGTCGCCGACCACGTTGACCACCGGCGACTGCGCCCGGCGGGCATTGTGGAGGTTGGCGATGCCGTTGCCGAGCCCGGGACCGAGGTGGAGCAGGGTGGCCGCCGGGCGGCCGGCCACCCGGGCGAACCCGTCGGCGGCCCCCGTGGCCACCCCCTCGAACAGGCACAGGATCCCCCGCAGCTCGGGCACCCGATCGAGGGCGGCGACCGACTGCATCTCCGAGGTCCCGGGGTTGGAGAAGCAGACGTCGACTCCCGAGGCGGTCAGGGTGCGCAGCAGCGCCTCCGCGCCGTTCATGCTGGTGGCTCGATCTGTCTGCCGTCGTCGACCAGGCCTGGCCCGAGGAGGCGACCCGGCCCGAGGATGCCGTGTGGATCGAACGCTGCCTTGATGCGCCGCATGAGGTCGAGCTTCACGGGGTCCTCCAGGGCGAGGAAGTAGGCCATCTTCTCGGTGCCGATGCCGTGCTCGCCGGAGACGGCGCCGCCGGCGTCGACGGCGGCGGCGAACACCTCGCGCAGGAACGAGGCCCGTCGTTCGTGGTCGGGCTGGAAGACCGAGAGGTGCACGTTGCCGTCGCCCACGTGGCCGCAACCGCTCACGAACGCTCCGTGCCGGTCGGCCAGCACGCCGACGGCGGCCAGGAAGGACGCGATGGCGGCCCGAGGCACGACGGTGTCGACGATGTCGTGGGCGCCCGCCGCTCTGCCGACGAAGAACGCCCGCTCCCGTGCCTTGATGAGGTCGGCCCCGGCCGTCGGGGGCAGGACGTACACGTCCGTCGCGCCGAGCCCGGCGAGCTGGTCTGCCACCGCTTCCACGTCGGCGTCGAGCCGGTCGGCGTGGGCGTTCTCGAGGACCACGACGAGGTAGGCGGCGGTCGACTCGCGCACGGCTGCAGGGACGCCCAGGTCGATGCCGGCGGCCGCCGTGATGGCGGCCATGACCAGGCTGTCGATGTACTCGAGGATGAGGGGCGCTGCACCGCCGGCGACGACGGGGGGGACGGCTGCCGTCACGGCCTCGAGGCTGGCGAAGGGCGCCAGCACGGTGGCGGTGTGGGGGAGGCGGGGCACGAGCTTCACCGTGACCTCCGTCACGAGGGCCAACGTGCCCTCCGAGCCGATCACGAGCTGCGTCAGGTCGTATCCCGAGGCGGACTTGACGTACTTGCCGCCCGTGCGCAGCACTGCACCGCCGGCGAGCACCAGCTCGAGACCGAGGACGTGGTGGCGCGTCACCCCGTAGCGCACGGCGCGCATGCCGCCGGCGTTGGTCGCCACGTTGCCGCCGATCGACGCCGACAGCTCGCCCGGGTACACCGGGTAGACGAGCCCGTGGGGGGCGAGTGCGTCGTCCAGGGCGGAAAGCGTCACGCCCGGTTGGACGACGGCCACGTGGTTGGCGGTGTCGATCTCGAGCACCCGGTCCATCCGGTCGAAGGCGACGACGAGGGCGTCCGGCGCGGGCCGGGCGCCCCCCGACAGCCCGGTGCCGGTGCCGCGGGCGATGACGGGCACGCGCTGGGCGTCCGCCGCGGCGAGGATGCTCCGGACCTCCTCGGTGGACCCCGGGCGCACGACCGCCAGCGGGCGGACGGGTGCGCCGGTGAGCGCCTCGTCGTGGGTGTCGTCGTCGGCGATGGCGTCACCGGTGGCCACCCACTCGGGGCCCACCATCTGCGCGAGCTGTTCGACGATGTCGCTCACCGGCTGAGGCTACCCAACGTCGGGTGGTCCGGGCCGGCATCGAGCCGGCGGCGGAGCTCGGCCACGTGGGTGGCGACCTGCTCGCGCGGGACGGGTGCCTGCTCGGCGCCCAGACGGGCGATCGCCTCCTGGATCACTGCCAGCCACGGTGAAGGGTCGCGGGGCGGCGCCCCGTCGGCCGCAGACCGGGCATCGGGGTGGTGTGCCCACGAGCACGCCAGCTCGAGCTCCGCCCGGGTGAGCGCCACGTAGAGGAGTCGCCGCTCCTCGTCCATGGCGGCGGCCGTGCGGGCCGTACGCAGCGGGACGATACCGTCCGACAGCCCAACCACGAAGACGGCCTGCCATTGGAGCCCCTTCGCGCGGTGGAAGGTGCTGAGGACCACGGCGTCGCCCTCGTCGGGCCCGGCACCACCGGCCTCGGGCCCGGCACCACCGTCCTCGGGCCCGGCACCACCGGCGTCGGGCCCGGCACCACCGTCGTCGATGCCGACCTCGTCCTCCCCGTCGCTGGCGGGTCCGGGGTGTCCGGGGTGCCTGGCGCGGGACATTCCGGCCGGCATCCTCACGTCGCTCGCCGGCGCCAGGTCTCCACCGGTCACCCGGCACGGGACCCGGGCCGCGGTGAGGGTGTCGGCGAGCAGGTCGAGCTGGGCGTTGGTGCGGCCGAGCACGGCGATCTGCGACCAACGCCGCCCCGGCCGGTGTGCCAGCCATGCCTGGCGGGCGACCCATGCCGCCTCGTCGCTGTCCGTCGCGTGCGAGACCACGCGGGGGACCGGTCCGTCGGCCCGGGTGCTGCGGGGGGCCGTGGCGCCGTCGACGCCCAGGGCAGCCGCCGCCACACCCACCACCTGGGGGGAGCAACGGTGGTTGCGGTCCAGCCGGATCACTCGCGTCTGCGGGTACGTCTCTGCAAGCCGATCGAGCAGGGTGGGGTCGGCACCGTTCCATCCGTAGACCGACTGGTGGGGGTCGCCCACGACGAAGAGGTCGGGATTGGCGCCGGCGATCGCCCGGAGCAGGCGGAACTGCGCCGGGTTGACGTCCTGCATCTCGTCGACGAACAGCTGCCGGAAGCGCCACCGTACGGCCGCCGCGAACCGAGCGTCCTCCTCGAGCAGGTTGCCCGCCACCTCGAGCAGGTCGTCGAGGTCAAGGACGCCTCGGCGCCGCTTGGCGAGCTCGTAGCGGCCGTACAGCTCGGCGACCCGCGCCGGCCCGAGGGTCGGCCGCCGCCGGGCCTCGGCGGTCGCTGCCTCGTAGCGGTCCGGCGGGACCAGGCGCGCCTTTGCCCAGGTGAGCTCCGTCTCCAGGCGGCGCACGGCCTGGCGTTGTGCTGCGGTCAGCGGCATCGGCTGCGCCCGGCGCCCGCCGGAGCGCCTCGACGTCTTGGAGCCGTAGCCCTTGTCCCCGGGGTTCCTGAGGTCCCCGAGCAGCTCAGCCAACAGCCCCTGGCGGTCGGCGAGGACGGCGGGAGCCGGGAGCCCTCGGTCGGCACGGTGCTGGCGGATGAGCCCCAGTGCCGTGCGGTGGAAGGTTCCGGCACGCACATCGGCACCCACGCCCGTCGTCCACAGGCGCTGGCGCAGCTCGTCGGCTGCTTTGCGGCTGAAGGTGCAGACGAGGACATGGTCAGGGTGGGCCGTGCGGTCCTGCAGGCGCCGACCTACCCGCAGCGTGAGCACGCGGGTCTTGCCCGTTCCCGCCCCGGCCAGCACGCAAAGGACCGGGTCCTCGGCGAGGACCGCTTCGCGCTGCTCATCGAGGAGCCCCGCCAGCAGGGCGCGGTCGACCGGCCCGTCGTCCGGCGGGGTGGAGCGATCCAGCTCGGAGGGTGCAGGAGCCGTCACCGACCAAACGCTACCGAGCGGCTGTCACTCCGGGCGGCCGGTCCTCGGTAGGGTGACCCGCACCAGGGCTCCTACCGCCGCCGCAGGGGCCGCAGGGGCCGCAGGGGCCGGAGGGGCCGCAGGGGCCGGAAGGGGCGGGGCCCGGCGATCGAGGAGGCAGTCACCGATGACCCAAGCTCACCGCTCCAGGCGAGCAGCACCGCCACCGGCAGGCGCCGGCTGCGCCGTGGAGCGCGGCCCGGTCGCATAGCGTGCTGCGTTCTTTCGCCGGCGGCACCCTGTTCGGTGCCCGCACCGGAGAGGGTCCTCCCGCCGTGCTGGCGCTCCACGGATGGGCACGTACCCACCGGGACTTCGACGCGGTGCTGGCGCCGCCGGGGCGGCGACCGCTCGACGCCATTGCCGTCGACCTTCCGGGTTTCGGTGCCACGCCCCCGCCCGCAGCGGTGTGGGGGTCCGACGCCTACGCCGATCGGGTGGCGGAGGTGGTGACCGAGATGGCGGCACCGGTGGTCGTGCTGGCCCACTCCTTCGGTGGCCGGGTGGCGGTCCACCTCGCCGCCTCCCGCCCCGACCTCGTGCGGGGCCTGGTCCTCACGGGCGTCCCGCTCGTGCGGGCACGTCCACCGGCCCGCCCCGCCCGCCGGTTCCGCGTGGTCCGTGCCCTGCACCGGGCTGGCCTTCTCGGTGAGGAACGGATGGAGGCCGCCCGGCGGCATCACGGGTCGGCCGACTACGCGGCGGCCGAAGGCATCATGCGGGCGGTGTTCGTGCAGACGGTGCAAGAGGACTACTCGGCTCTGCTGGCAGCCGTGACCTCTCCGGTGTCCCTCGTTTGGGGTGCCGACGACACCACAGTCCCGCCGGCCGTCGCCGAAGCGGCCGCCGCCCGGTTCCGTCAGGCCGAGGTGACGCTGTGCCCCGGGGTGGGGCACCTGCTGCCGCTGGCGGCGCCCGACGAGCTGCGGGCCGCTGTGGAGCGGCACCTTCCATGAACGCTGCCACCGGCGTGGCGGCCTGGGCTGCCCTCGGCGCGTGCGTGGTCGCACTGGGCCCCGCCGGCGCGCGATGGCTCCGCGTCGCCCAGCGAGAGCACTACCTCCCCGGCGCTGGGACGCGTTTCGCCCTTCGGTGGTGGCGCAATGAGCCGCGGAACGTGGTGCTCGCCGTCGTAGCCGTGGCGGGATTGGTGGCTGCCGTCTGGTGGCCCTTGTCGGCGCTGGCGACCGCCGTGGCCCTGGCCGTCGGGCCTCGGGGCCTGTCCGTGCGCGGGCGCACCTCGAAGCTCGGGCTGACGCGGCGCCTCAAGACGCTGGCGGCCGTCTGGGCTGTCTTGCAGGCGGCGATCGTGGTCGTTGGGGCAGCCGTGGGAGCGCCGGCACCGGTCGCGGCCACCGGCGCCCTGCTCGTCCCTCTCCTCGTCGACGCCGCCTGCCTGGCCACGGCGCCGCTCGAGCGCCGCCTGATGGGCCCGTTCGTGGACAGCGCCCGAGCCCGGCTGCGGCGGGTGGACCCGACCACCGTCGGCATCACCGGTTCGTACGGCAAGACCTCGACCAAGAACTACGTGGCCCACCTCGTCGCCGGCACTCGGACGGTGGTGGCCAGCCCGGCGTCGTTCAACAATCGGGCCGGCCTGGCGCGGGCGGTCAACGAGCACCTCGTCGAGGGTACGGAGGTCTTCGTCGCCGAGATGGGCACCTACGGTCCGGGCGAGATCCGGGAGCTGTGCCGGTGGTGCCCGCCGACGATCGCCGTGCTGACGGCCATCGGTCCCGTCCACCTGGAGCGCTTCGGCAGCGAGGACGCCATCGCCGAGGCCAAGTCGGAGATCGCCGAGCCGGCCCGGGTGGTGGTGGTCAATGCCGACGACCCGCGGCTCGAGCGGCTGGCTGCCGGTTGGTCGGCGGTCGGCGACCGGGAGGTGGTGCGCTGCTCGGCCACCGACGAGACCGCAGACGTGTGCGTCCAGCGCAAGGACGGCGCCGTGACCGTGACCGTGGCCGGTGACCGGGTGGCGGTGGGCGTCCCGCTGCGCGAGGGCGTGCAACCGACCAACCTCGCGTGCGCCCTGGCCGTCGCCCTGCATCTCGGGGTCCCGTCCGAGGAGGCGCTCGCGCGGATCGCCACGCTGCCGTCCGTTCCCAACCGGCTCACTGCCGCCCAGGCGGCGTCGGGCATGTACGTCGTCGACGACACCTTCAACTCGAACCCGGCAGGCGCTCGCGCCGCCCTCGCCGTGCTGGCTGCAGCGCCCGTCGGCGGACGTCGGGTCCTGGTCACGCCCGGGATGGTGGAGCTCGGACCCCGCCAGGCGCCGGAGAACGAGGCGTTCGCGGCGGCCGCGGCGGCGGTGGTGACGGACTTCATCGTGGTCGGCCGGACGAACCGGCGGGCGCTGGTCCGGGGGGCGGGGGAGCGTCGCCCGCTCCTCGTTGACACCCGCGACGAGGCTGTGACCTGGGTGCGTGGCCACCTGGGCCCCGACGACGCCGTGCTCTACGAGAACGACCTGCCGGACCACTACCCTTGACCGAGCCCGGGGCGGAGAGCCGCGGGGAGCAGGGAGCCGCCCGGTGTCCGAGGTCGCCGTCATCTTCGGGGGTCCGTCGCCCGAGCACGACGTCAGCGTGCTCACGGGCCTCCAGGCTGCTCGCGCGCTCGCCGGTCGTGGCACCGTGCACGCCCTCTACTGGGGGAAGACGGGGGACTGGTTCGAGGTGGATGCTGCCTTCGAGGCCAGCGCCTTCGTCGAGGGCGTACCTCGTGGGGCGACGCCGCTCCGCCTCGTCCTCGGGGCGGAGGGTGGCTTCGTGGCGGAGGGCGGCCGTTTCGGACGTCCCCGACCGCTCGCCCTCGACGCCGCCGTGGTGTGCTGCCACGGTGGCCCGGGCGAGGACGGCACCCTCCAAGCCGCCCTCGACCTCGCCGGGGTGCGCTACACCGGTCCGACGGTGGCCGGGGCGGCCCTGGGCATGGACAAGCTGGCGTTCGGGGCGGCGATGGCCTCCGCCGGCCTGCCGGTCCTTCCTCGGGTACTTCTGGCGCCGGGCATGGCCGACGTCGGTTTTCCCGGCCCCTACATCCTGAAGCCTCGGTTCGGCGGATCCTCGATCGGCATCGAGGTGGTGGCCGATCTGGCGACTGCCCAGGCGCGCCTCGCGGCCAACCCCCATTTCCGCCTGGGAGCCGTGGTGGAGCCCTACCGCGCCGCGTACTTCGATCTGCAGATCGGTGTCCGGAGCTGGCCGGAGCTGGCGCTCTCCGCCATCGAACGGCCGTTGCGGACGCCTCGGGCCGGAGGGGCGGCCGGAGAGCCGGAGATCCTCGGGTACGCCGACAAGTACGTCGGGGGCGAGGGGATGGCGAGCGCTCCCCGCCAGTTGCCGGCCGAGATCGACGCCGGCTCGGAGAAGGCCCTTCGGGAGGCGGCCGTGGCCGTCGCCCGGCTGACGTCGCTGCGCGGAGTCGCCCGGGTCGACTTCCTCTCCGACGGCAGCGAGTTGGTGGTGAACGAGGTCAACACCATCCCGGGCTCGCTGGCGCGTTACCTGTGGGTCGATCCGCCGGTCCCTTTCCGCACGCTCCTGGACGACCTCCTGGCGGAGGCGGCCGGGCGCCCGACCCACGCCTACAGCAGTGCCGGCGCCGATGGCACGGTGCTGCGAGGGGCAGCGTCGATCGCCGCCAAGCTGGCCTGATCCCGGCCTGCTCCCGGCCTGCTCCCGGCCTGCTCCCGGCCGGGGTCCTGGCCGGGGTCCTGGCCGGGAGCAGGGGTGCCTACCGGCCTGCGCTGTGCACGGCGAGGCGCCGTCGCAGCTCGCCGTAGAGACGCTCGGTCTGCGGCGACGGGAACCCGCCGGGGTCCACTTCGTCCACCATCCGCAGGCAGGCGAGCCACTCGGCGTGCAGCCGGGCGGCATCGGCGGCCGCCGCCGCCACCTGCATCGCGGCGCGGGAGAGCGCCTCGCTGTACGGCTCCACGCGCCGCGCCTGCTCGATGGCCCACCGAGCGAGGTCGAGGTGGCCCTCGGACGCCGCCAGGCCGGCGAGCCGGCAGCCGCCGTCGACGAACAGATCGGCGGTTCGCCGGGCGTGGCCTTCGGCCTGCCACCAGGCGTAGCCAGCCAGGATTCCCGAGAGCGGTTCCCCCTCGACCAGCCCCAGCGCCGACTCCAGGTCCGCCATGCAGGCCGCCGCATCCTCCACCGCCAGCGCCGTCTCCACCAATGCGGCGGCACGGGCCGTGTCGGCCGTCACGGCTTCCGACAGCCGGTACCGGCCATTGCGACTGGCCGGGGGGAGGAGCGGCATTCCGGCGTCATCGACGCCCAGGGCGCGCCGAGCCGCCCCGACCGTGTTGAACAGGGTTTTCGCCGCCGCATCGGCGTCTTCTGAGCCGAGGACCCGGGTCCGGAGCCGCTCGCTCGTCACGGCACCCGGCTGGTGGAGAGCCAGGTAGGCGACGACCTCCACGGCCCGGCGGGCGCGATTCGGTGCCAGCGGGGCCTGCAGGCCGTCGATCCGCGGGACGGCCACCAGCAACCGGACCTCGGCCCGGCCGGCGGCGAGCGACGCCGTGCCGTCGACGCGAACGATGGCCTCGCTCCGGTCCACGATGAGCGGGGCCGCACGGGGCCGACGTCGTGCGGGGGGCGGTGCGGGCAAGGCTGCCCCGGGAGCGTCGCCCGGGATCGCGCCGGGAGCTTCGCCCTCGGGCTCCGGTGTGGGCCACTGTCGCTGCCCCGGATCGAGCGGTGGATCGAGCGGTCGATCGAGCGGTGGATCGAGCGGTCGACCGAAGTCCCGGCGGGGCTCCGTCGCCGGCCGGCCTGCTGGTCCCGGGCCGCTGCGGGGGTCGCCGAGGAGGCTGGCGACGACCGGTGCCCGGCGAGCGTCGAGGAGGTGCGGACGCACCGTGAGCCCGACTGGGTGAACGGTCGCGGCCGTGGCGTCCACGACGACAACCGCACGTGCGCCCGGGACCATGGTGGTCGTGAGCACGCCGGTCCGTGCCCGGGTCCGATCGGCGATCGTCGCCGGGTCACCGACGAACAGCACAGCCGTTGTGGGGAAGGACGCCGCCTGCTCGGCCCGGGCGGGCTCGCGCGTGACGACGACCCCTTCTCGCCACGACCACGACGCGGCGCCGAACGCCGCTGCGGCGACGAAGGCCTCCGCTGCCGGCCCGACGACCACCAGCGAGGACCCGACGTGCACCGGCAGGAACCAGCTGCCCATGTCGTCGTCGCCGAGGGGAACGAGGAGCGGCACGAGCGGGACTGCGTCGCCGGCGGTGGTGGCCAAGTCCGATGGCCCGGCCGTCGACGGCAGCAGCCATGACGTGGACCCGTTCGCCAACCTGCTGGTCCAGCCCGGAGGCGGTGCCAGCGGTCCTGGCGCTGGTGCTCCTGGCGCTGGTGCTCCTGGCGCCGGCGGTCCTGTTGGTCCCGTCGGTCCTGACGGTCCGGCCGCCGCCACCGGTAGGGGCGTCAGGTGTACTTCGACGCCGTCTGCGCCGGCCCGGATCGCTTGGACGGCAGGAGCGCAGGTCGGTGTCCTGGCGATCGACAGGCATCGGTTGGCGAGCTCCACCCAGTCCACAAGGGGCACTGACTCGAACGGCGCGACGCCCGCGGCCAACTCGGCGGCGGCGTTGTCATCGGGCGGCTCCGGTGGGTCACCCTCCCTTCGCCGCAGCGCCCGCAGTCGCCGGTTCTGGCGGGCGCGGCGAGCGACGAGCGCCGCCGTCACCGCACCGAAGCCGAGGGCGCCGAGCGTGGGGAGGGGGAGGGGCGGCACGGTGGCGAGTGCCATCGGGCTGGTGGTGGTCCTGAGGTCCGCCGATGGGTGGTCACGGCGGCCGTTCGTCGGGGGAAGGCCGCCGGCCCCCGTGGTGGCGCCACCCGCGGTCGCCGTTCGGGTGACCGGAGTGCCAGCCGTACCTCCAGGCGATGTCGCGAGGCTGGATCTCTCGGCAGCCGCCTCGACCGGGGTCGAGGTGGTCGGCGGGCCGGGAACGGGTGGGACGGACGCTGGTGGGGTTGGTGCCGCCCCGTCCAACGCCGGGAGGTCCAGCACCCATCCGGGCTGAATGACGGCCGGGTCGAGGAACCTGGTCCCGTCCGTCATGAGCCGCCCGAGATTCGCGGCTGCGATCGCCGGCCAGTCGACACCTGCCCCGTATGCACGCTGGGAGATCGACCACAGGCTGTCACCGACGTCGACGGTGTAGGGGGTCGATTGCACGGTCCCCGCCGCCCCCGGCGCCCCCGGCGCCCCCGGCGCCCCCGGCGCCTGCGCCGAAGTCAACGCTGCCGCCGTGGCGCCGGCGCTCGGGCCGCCGGGAATGGCGATGCCCATGACCCCGACGGTTGGGGCCGTCCGCGGGAGCGACATGGTCACTGCCGGGGCAGAGGCAGCTCCGGGAACGGCCGAGGTTGCCGCTGCGACGCCGGCGACCGTCCCCACGGGCGTGAGCGCCAGGACCGCGGCCGCCATCCGCACGGCCAGGCGCTCGCCGAGCCGGGCTCCGGAGGACAAGGTGACGTCCCGGCGACGGACGTGGCGGACGACGGCGTGCAGCAGGGGCCAGGCGCAGCCGGCCCAGGCCAGCCAGGCGGTGATCGCCAGCGCGTCGAACGCGCCCCGCCACGACAGGACACTTCGGAGGAGCCAGTGGTGGGGCAACGGCACCCCCACCAAGAGCGCGAGGACGGCGGGGACGGCGGCGAAGGCCAACGTGGCGGTCGCCACTCCGGCAAGAACGTCCGCGATGCGTCGGCCGAGGTCCCGCACCGCGTCAGCCGGCCCCGGCCGGCGGTGGGTCGATGGCCAATGTGTAGGAGATGGGGCCGCCGCCGGTCGGTTTCGCGACCGCGACGCGGCATGTTCCGGCAGGAGCGTGGCTGAGACTGACGACCAGGGGGGACGAGCCGCGCGCTGTCTTGGTCACGGAACTGCACGTGACGGACAGGGTCAGCAGGACTGTGCCGGACCACGTCAACGTCGCCTGTAGCGGGCCGCCGCCGGCCACTGTCCACGTGGCCGAGACTGTGCCGGACCCGAAGTTCTCGGGTCCCGGGCTCGGCCCGGGCACGGTCGACGCGCTGGTCGTGCTCGAGCTTCCCGTTGTGCCGATGACAACCGACGTCGACGTCGTCGTCGACGTCGACGCGGGCACCGACGTCGACGTCACCGGCGCCGGAGCCGAGGCCCCCGGCGGGTTGGTGCCTGTGGGAGCGCTCGTGCTTGTTCCGACGCCGGGATTGCGGCTTCCTTGCCCTGACGAGCCCGGACTGCCGGCGTCGGTCGAGCCGTGGTTGGCGGTTGGCACGCCGACCGGTGGGGCCGTCCCACTGGTGGTTCCGGGTGGCGCGCTGGCTCCCGGCGGCGCGCTCGTCGGCGTCGCCTGCGGCTGGGTCCTGGGTCGGATCGAGTGCCCACGCGCCGCAGTGACGACCGAGGACCCGGTCATGGGTCGGTCCCCGCCGCCGGTGCCGTTCCCGGCAGGGGCCGAACCGGCTGGCGCGGCGGGCAGCCCCGCGCCTGGCGCCGGGCGCGTGAGGGCAGCCACGAGGGCCATCAGCGCCAGGGCCACGGCAAGAACCGCCCAGCCGCGCGGACGGGTGATCGACTTGCTGCCAGGGTCACTTCCTCGTCGGACGTGGCTGAGGCCTCCGTCATGAGCCCTCGTCGTCCTGCGCGGTGTCCCGCCCGGCCGCGTGGACCTCGCGCCGGCGCCGGCGCGCCTCGATTCGCCGGGAAGTGGTTCCCCGGGCCCTGTCTCCTCGGATGACACTGATACTGCAGTGTCGGCCACGCTGCAACACTACGCATCTTCACGCCGTCAGCACACGGGCAGCCCGATCCCGCCGCTCCGCCAGGTGACGGCGGGACCGTCCCGTGAGGCGCGCGAGGTCGGACAGCGAGTACCCGAGGACCCGATGGGCGTAGAGGACCGCAGCGTCGGCCCGCTCGCATGCATCGGCTTCCGACACGTCGTCGAGCGCCCTGGCCAGCTCGTCCAGGTCGGTCAGGCCTCGCCGCCACGGTTCGATCGGGAGGGCGGTCGCATCGAGGCCGACGATCTGGTGCCGGCGGTTCTTGAGCTGGGCCATCAGCTGACGGCGCATGCGGCACCGCACCGCCGAGAGCAGGTCCAGCACGGCGTAGGGGCGGTCCTGGCCCGCCCACTCCATGATGAGCTCCCACGCCGCCGTCACCAGGTCGACGAAGAAGGCTGGGCGCGAGCTCCAGTCGCCGCCCTCCCCCCAGGACAGCCGGCGTGCGACACCGACGAGACCGGGCAGGATGGCCTGCAGGATGGTGCGAGGGACCAGCGGATCGAGCTGGCAGCGTCGGAGCAGCGATTGGACGACGCGGGCTGCGCGTGCCGCGTCGTCGGGGGCTCGGCACGATCGCAACCACCCAACGAGTTCGACGAGGTCCCGTGCGACCACCGCGGCGATAGGTGGCTCGCAGGCGGCGAGCTGTCCGAGGACCGCGATGGCGGCCGGCGAGCTGCCGCGACCCCTCCAGTCAGCCTCGAGTCGGTCAATGGGGCGGAGAGGTTCAGGCATGCCCGGGAGGGTGCGGTGGACACCTCCCCCGATCCCTCCCACCGGCGCCAGTACAGTGCCGACGTGGATATCGAGGAGTTCTACGACGCAGACCCCCGGCGACGAGCATCCGCCGAGGTCGAGATGGGCACTGATTGGCGCGACGCCGGCGGGGTTCGCTACGAGCTCAGCTGGGTCGAGGACACCGGGGAGCTCTACATGCTGCGTGAGCCCGTCCCCGGCGGTTGGGCCGATCCCTTCGGGGGGATCCACGCGTCGGGCACCCACGACGTGGATCAGCGCGAAGTCCAGGGAATGACCCTCGCCGTCCTCGGGACGATCGCCACCCAAGAGGAGGTGGAGCACGACCTCGAGGGTTGGGAGGACGCGATGCGAGGTGCCAACAGCGTCCAGTGGCTCACCGACCGGCTCCGGGAGCGGGGCGTACTTCGCTGAAGTGGCGCTGACCGCCTTCGGGCGAGCGTCGAGGTGCGTGGTGGAGGAGCCCGGTGATGGAGGGTCGCGTTGGAGCTGGTGGTCGATCTCGAGCGAGTGACGGTGGTGCTGGCCAACCCCGCAGACGTCACCGACCTACAGGTGCGGGTGGGGGCCCCGGACCGTGCTTCGGCGAGCGCGGAGGCCGACGTGCACCGGCTGCACGATGTGCTTGCGGCCGCCTACGTCGGGCGGCTCGACGCTCCCCGACAGGCGGTGGTGCGAGCGGACGCCATCCGGTTCCACGCAGCGGGACAGGTCGACGACAGGTGGGAGGAACGGTTCTCCGGGCTCTGCGGTGCCCGGGCGGCCGTCGTCGAAGGGGCGGAGGGCCTGTCGCTGCGGGCACCGGTCCGGTGGCCAGGGGACTCACCAGTGCAGGCCGCAGGTCATCCCTAGGCGGTACGTCCGCCCCCAGGGCCGGCGGCGGCCAGAGGTCCCGACGTGGACCCGGGTCAGCCGGTCGTGCCGGTCGTGCCCGTCGTCGCCGTCGGCTTCGGGTGCGGGTGCGGGATGATCGGCGATGCGTAACCGGAGAGCGCGCCGGCGCGACCGGGAACATCGGCCCGGTACTCGTCGGTCCGCGCCTCGACCACGCTGAACCCCGTCGTGTCGCCGTCGCCGTTGACGGCATTGGGGCCTTTGGCACCGGACGTGTAGCTGGTGACCACGGCGACGTGGCTCGCCGTGCCTGTTGTCACGTTGAGCCCGTAGACCGCGACGTCACCGGGCTGGGGCACGTAGCCGCTGTCCACCGCGTGCCAGGTGCCATGAGCCACCGCCCAGTAGTAGAAGCTGGCCGCCGCCGCGTTGACGTCCCCTGTTGTGTAGGAGTACGTGACGTGGGCGCCGGCCTTGTACCAGACCCAGGCGGCGAAGTCCGCACACCATTCCTCGCTGCGTAGTCCGCTCCCGCACGTCGCTGTGCCGGCGCCCCAGAACGCACTGAACTTGTTGCAGTAGGAGTTGGTCGGCGACGTCCGGTAGCCGACCTGGCTCTCGGCGAGGGTGACCATCTTCGCCCGCACCGGTGTCGAGGGCAGCGTCGGTCCGCCCACCAGGATCGCCTTTGCCCCACCGGACAGCACGACCGCCACGATCCCGAGCGCCGTGACGACCAAGATGAGGGCGAGCGTGCGCCGGCGGCGGCGATAGGGGGGGCGTCGTCGGCGCCCGGTTGGTGGGGCAGGCGGGCGCGCTGGCGGCCGCCGCGGCGGTGCTGGCGGTGGCGAGACGCGGGCAGGCGGGCTCGACGCGGGCCGGGAGGGCGGTCGGGAAGAAGGGCGTGGGGGTGGGTAGACGGCTCGCCGCGCGCCGACGGTGCCAGCGCTCTTCGAGCGCCGGGGGTCACCCACCGGTAGTTGCGACTGCACCGTGATGGCTCCCGCGCTCGTCCGACAACGTGGCGGCGCCGCCCGCGCCGGTGCCCACAGGGTAGCGACGGAACCCCTCGGGCTGGGTGCACCACCCTTTGGGCCCCTGGAGCGGCGATGCGGCGGCCCGGGGTGTCCAGCTGCCCGGCAGGTCCAGCGGTCCAGCCGCCCGGCGGGTCCAGCGGCCAAGGCCCAGCTCGGAACGGCCGGCTACTGGCCGGGCAGGGTGGAGGGCGTCGGGTGTGTCGACGCGTTCGGGGTGTGGCCGGGCGTCGGCGTCGTGGAGGGCGCCGTGGACGCTGTCGTGGATGTCGGAGTGGGTGTCGGACCGGTCGTCGGTGTCCCGCCGACGATGGGTGCCTGCTCATTGGGCTGAGCTGCCTGCGTGCACTGCGCTTGCAGGGCGGTGACGAGGTTCGCCTCCGAGTTGCGCCCGATCTCCTGGAGCGTCGTCATGAGGGGGTTCCACTGCGGATCCGCCGAATTGGCCTGGGCGGCGAGCGGCAATGCCAGTTCCAGCTGCTCGGTTGCTTTTCGCACCTGATCGGCTGCTCGGGTCGGATTGGCGTCTCGGAGCGACTTCTCGTACAAGGAGAGGGACGCGTCCACGTGTACGCACGCTTGCCGGGCCAACGTCAACCCGTTGTTGCCGCAGGCGCTCAGGAGGAGGGACCCACCGAGCAGGAGGACCGCCGCCCCGGCTGCGGCCCGCGGGCGGCGGTCTCGGGCCGTCAGCCGCGGGCGCCGGCGGCTGACCGGCCGGACCGGGAACATCCGAGAGAGCGTGGCGAACCTGCCCTCAGTGGAGCCAGCCCTCGGCGGCGTCCAACAGGAAGCGGCTCACCGACAGGCAGCGGTCGAACACGTCACAGAGCAGCTCCTCCCCGGCGAGGACCCGGGCCAGTGAGACGGGGTGGCGCGCCACGATGTTGAGACGACGCTCGGGCCCGTCGGTGGCCGACGCGAAGGAGTCGATCGCCGACACCTCGAGCGGCAGCTCGATCCCCCCGATGCCCGCGAGGTCGATGGCCAGTCGCAGCAGGTCGGGACCCTTGGGCAATGGCGGCAGCGCCCAGGTGAAGGTCAGGGGAAAGTGGAAGTCGTCCGGCGGCTCCTCTTCCTCGCCGAGCTCGAGCACGACGTCTTCGAAGGAGAGGAGCACGCGGGGATCGACGTCCAGCGCCAGGTGGAGGTCGACCGGGCCGCCGCAGCCTTCCTCCGGGTGCAGGTCCACCTCCCAGACCTGCCGCAACGAGTACGTCTCGACGAAATGGCGCTCGTCGTGCACGTGGAAGCCGTGGTCGACCGAATGGTCCTTCAGGTCGGCGACGTAACCGGCGACGTCGATGGCTGCCACAGGACTAGGACAATAGCGGGGCGTTGTGACGTCGCTGGCGGGCGCCGGGAGTAGGGTCCTGCGGCGTGCGTCTCGACCCGCTCACGGTCGACGTCCCAGGTGACGAGCGTCTTCTGGCCGTCCTGCGAGAGGCGGCGGCCGCCGTGGCTCGCGCCCTCGTGGGCGTCGAAGACCGACGTGCGAGGGGTGGGCGCCCGGGCCAGTACGCCCTGGACCTCGTAGCCGACGACGTCGTCCGGGAGGTGCTCCACGACGCTGGATTGGCGGTGTTCTCGGAGGAGTCGGGCACCACCGCTCCCCTCGGGCGGGTCGACGACGACTTGCTGGTGGTGGTGGACCCGGTCGACGGGTCGACGAACGCCTCCCTCGGGATCCCGTGGTTCGCGACCAGCCTGTGCGTGCTGGATGCAGCTGGACCACGGGTCGCCCTCGTGGTCAACCAGGCGTCGGGCGTCGAGTACTGGGCGGTGCGCGGGGGTGGTGCCTGGCGAGGCGGGACTCGACTGGCGCCGTCGGGTTGCCGGCGGCTCGAAGAGGCCGTGGTGGGGGTATCGGGGCTCCCTGCCGGCCGCCCGGCTTGGGCCCAGTTCCGCGCCTTGGGGGCGGCGGCGCTCGACCTGTGCCTGGTCGCAGAGGGCACCCTCGACGGGTACCGCGTCGCAGGCCACTCCACCCTGGCGGCATGGGACTACCTGGGTGGCATGCTGGTGTGCGCGGAGGCCGGCGCCTTCGTAGGGGAGTGCGACGGGGCGCCACTCGTCGTCCGAGACGGCTCGCCTCGCCGCCCTGCCGCCGCGGCGACGACCGAGTTGCTCGGCCAGCTTCTCGCAGCCGGCGTATGAGGGTCCGCGCTGGTGGTCTCGGTTGCGTGTCGTCCTCGGGACGAGGACAATCGGGAGCATGGGGGCCGGCGGGCCGGGTGACGAGCGGGCAGCTCGGCCGGCCAACCGGGGCGTTTAGCTCAGTTGGTAGAGCAGCTCGCTTACAACGAGCAGGTCGTCGGTTCGAGCCCGGCAGCGCCCACCACCTGCGGAAACTTCCAGAATAGTCCTTGCGCAGCGCTTCCACACCTGCTAAGTTTTGGCCAACGAAAAGAGGCCCCCACGGTGCGGGAACACCGGGGGGGCCGTGGCCAACACCCCGTGGGAGGTGCTGACGATGGAGCAGGCTACCGCTGCCCCCGAGCTGGCGATCAACGATGTCGCCGAGCTCGCCGATGGCTTCCGGCTCGCGCTGCGGGCCCGGCGCCGGTCGCCCAAGACGATCAAGAGCTACATGGAGGCGGTCGCCCTCTTCCGGGACTTCGCCGTCGCCTCGGGCTTCCCGACGACGGTCGACCGGATCAACCGGGACCACCTCGAGACCTTCATCGCCGACCAGCTCGAACGCTGGCGCCCGTCGACGGCGCTCACTCGCTACGGCGCCCTCATGCAGTTCTTCAAGTGGTGCGTGGAGGACAGCGAGATCCCCGAGTCGCCCATGGCGAAGATGAAGCCGCCGTCGCTGCCCGAGGTCCCCGTGCCGGTCGTGTCCGATGCCGACCTGGCGAAGCTGCTCAAGGTGTGCGCCGGCCCGGGATTCGAGGAGCGCCGGGACCCGGCCATACTGCGCCTCTTCATCGACGGGGGCCTTCGCCTCTCGGAG
>DAHUZJ010000136.1 GCA_027306585.1 Acidimicrobiaceae bacterium
GTCAGCCAGTACTACGACAACCTGGTGGCCAAGCTGGTCGTGTGGGCGGAGGACCGCGACCTGGCGCGCCGGCGCATGCTGCGGGCCCTGGAGGAGACGCGGATCGAGGGGGTCGCCACCACGATCCCGGCCGACGTCGCCATCCTCGCCCACGACGACTTCGCCACCGCCCGCCACTCGACCAAGTGGGTCGAGGAGCGCCTCGATCTCTCCTCGCTGCCCGCCGCCGGCGGCGCCGCCACCCCCGTACCCCCGGCGCCCGAGAGCGAAGCGCGCGTCCTGCGCGAGGTGACCGCCGAGGTCGACGGTCGCCGCTACCAGCTCAAGCTGTGGGTTCCCGACCTCGGCGTGGCAGCGGCGCCCGACGCCGGGACGGCCCCGGGAGCGGCAGCCCGGCCACGGCGCGCGGGGGGCGGACCCGCCGCCGCCGGGAGCGGCTCGGGTTCGGTCACCGTGCCGATGCAGGGCACGATCGTCAAGGTGCTCGTGGCGGCGGGGGACAACATCGAGGCCGGCCAGACGATCTGCGTGCTCGAGGCCATGAAGATGGAGAACGCCATCAGTGCCGAGCGGTCCGGCGTGGTGAAGGAGGTGCGCGTCGCGGCGGGCGACGCGGTGGGGGGCGGCGACGTGGTCGCCGTGATCGAGTAGCTCCGTGGCAGACGACCAGGAGGCGGCGCGCACCGCCGCCCGGGCGGCGGCCGCAGCGCAGGTGCGGGACCGCACCGAGGCCCTGGTGGCGCTGAGCCACGACCTCCACGCGCACCCTGAGACGGCGTTCGCCGAGCACCGTTCGGCGGCGGCCGTGGCGGGCGCCCTCGCCGAGGGCGGGTTCGAGGTCTCTGAGGGCATCTGCGCCCTCCCGACGGCCTTCGCCGCCCGCGCCGGCTCCGGGCCGCTGGTGGTCGCCCTCTGCGCCGAGTACGACGCCCTTCCCGACATCGGTCACGCCTGCGGCCACAACGTCATCGCCGCCACGGCGGTGGGCGCCGGCCTCGCCCTCGCCCCGATCGCCGACGCGGTCGGGCTCACCGTGCTGGTCCTCGGGACGCCGGCCGAGGAAGGCGGTGGCGGCAAGGTGCTCCTGCTGCAGCGCGGCGCCTTCGAGGGTGTGCACGCGGCGATGATGGTCCACCCGTGGCCGACCGAGCGGCTGGCAGCTCGTTGCCTGGCGGTGTCGCACTTCGACGTCCACTTCGGGGGCCGGGAGGCGCATGCCTCGGCCGCCCCCTGGGAGGGGATCAACGCTCTCGACGCCATGACGGTGTCGCAGGTGGCGATCGGCCTCCTCCGCCAGCACCTGCGCCCAGGGGACCAGGTGCACGGGGTGGTGCTCGAGGGCGGCTCGGCCGCCAACGTCGTGCCGGCCCAGGTGCAGGGACGGTTCATGTGCCGGGCCGAGACGCTCGACGACCTGCGGGCGCTGGACCCGCGGGTGCGGGCGTGCTTCGAGGCCGGAGCCCTGGCCACCGGGGCCACGGTGCGGTTCGAGGAGCTGTCGCCCGTCTACTCGCACCTGCAGAGCGACCCCGCGCTGCTCGCCGCCTACCGGGCCAACGCCGAGGCGCTCGGCCGGCGTTTCTCGTTGGACGACGAGGATGTGCCGCCGCCGACCCTCTCCACCGACATGGCCAACGTCTCGCTCGCCCTGCCGACGATCCACCCGCTCATCGCCATCGACGGCGGTGGCGCCGTCAACCACCAGCCGGCGTTCGCCGCCGCCTGCGCCGGCCCGTCGGCCGACGTCGCGGTGCGCGACGGCGCCCTGGCGCTGGCGTGGACGGCGATCGATGCCGCCACCGTGGCGCCGTTGCGCGAGCGCCTGCTCGGGACGACGGCGTGAGCGGGACGACGGCGTACCCAGAGCACAGAAGGAGCGAACCGATGGACAGCGGGACCGACGGCGGCAGCGGCCTCCTCGGCGAGGGCACGGACGGCGTGCTCGAGCACGCGGTGCTCCAGATCGTCCCGGGGCGGGAAGACGACTTCGAGGCGGCACTGGTCGGTGCGCTCCCCGTCGTCGCCGGCTCCCCCGGATGCCGGCGGGCCCGCGTGGCGCGCTGCATGGAGACGCCGGGGCGGTACCTGCTGCTCATCGAGTGGGAGTCCCGGGAGGCCCACACCGAGGGGTTCCGGTCCTCGCCCGCGTACGAGGAGTGGCGGGGGCTCGTCCACCACTTCTGGGACCCGCGGCCGACCGTCGAGCACTTCACCGTCGTCGCCCGGGCCTGAGCACCCGGCGGCGAGGCGTTCCGGTCACGCGGGCGGCGCGGCGCTGATCGCCACCACCGGGCTGTTCAGCGCCTGGCCGCCCATCGAGCCCTGGAACGTCGCCCGCCCGAAAGTGAACACGCCGCCGTCGGCGGCGACCAGCCAGTAGCCGGGCACCCCGATGCTGGCCGCCATGCCGACGACGGGGGCGTTGAGCGGGTGGCCGCCCATGGAGCCGTAGAAGGCGGCGTCGCCGAAGGCGAACACGCCGCCGTCGGACGCCACCAGCCAGTAGCCGTGGCCGGAGGGCGTGGCGGCGATGCCGACGATCGGGGCGTTGAGCGGCGCGCCGCCCATGGAGCCGTCGAAGACGGCGTCGCCGTAGCTGAACACGCCACCGTCCGAGTCGGCGATCCAGTACCCCTCGTCCGTGGCGGTGGCAGCCATCCCCACGGGCATCCCGACGTGGCCGCCCGTGGCCGCCGACGTCGTCTCGTCCCCATAGCTCGTGGCGGTGCCGAAGGCCTCGACCGAGCCGAGCCCGCTGAGGCCCACCGCCAGCACCCAGTACCCCTTGCCTGTCGGGGTCGGCACGAGCTGCCGGAAGGACGGCCGGAGGTCGGCCGGCACCCCGGCCAGCGCCGCCCCCGGTGTGCCGTACGAGACGGCGTCGCCGAAGGTGACGATCCGGCCGGTGGCGCCGTTCAGCACCCAGTAGCCGTTGCCGTCGGTCGTCGTGGCGATCGCCACGCAGTTGTCGGCGGGGGGCGTGATCGACGTCCCAGCGCACGCGGTCGCTGTCTCGGCGGCCGATCCGAAGAACGGTGCGGCGAAGGAGAAGACGCCGCCGTCGCCGGCGAGGAGCCGGTAGCCGGGCACCGCCGGGCTGGCGGCCGTCGGCACGGCGCCGGCGGCGGTGACGTGCGCCCGGGGTGCCAGCGCGCTGGCGCCCCCGCCGCTGGCGGCGACGGCGGCCAGGGTGACGGCGACGGCGGACACGAGGCCGCGGGCGCCGAGGGTCAGGGACGAGCGTCTGGCCATGTGGGCCTCCTTCGGCAGAGGGCCGACCAGCTGATGGTGCGCTCGGCACCCGCCCCGAGCCAGGGCCGGACGCCCCTTCGCGCCTGAGCGACGCGGGTGGCGCCGGCGGCCGTCAGCCGGGCTGGTACACGCCGAGCTCCTGGCGCAGCACGTCGGACACCTCGCCGAGGGTGGCCATGCGACGCAGGGCTTCTTTCATGGGGACGAGCACGTTCTGGCTGCCGCGCGCCGCGGCGCCGACGTCCCGCAGGGCGGCGTCCACCGCCGCCTGGTCGCGTGTGGCGCGCACCCGGCCAACCCGTGCCACCTGGGCGCGCTGGAGCTCGACGTCGATCGGGAAGACCTCCACCGGCTCACGCCGGTCGTCGACGAAGCGGTTGACGCCCACCACCACCTTCTCGCCGTCGTCGACGGCCTTGGCGTACGCGTAGGCGGCGGCCTCGATCTCGTCCTGGAGGAAGCGGGCCTCGATGGCGGCCACCGCCCCACCCATCTCGTCGATCCGGTCGAGGTAGGCCTGGGCCCCGGCCTCGACGGCATCGGTGAGGGACTCCACGAAGTAGCTCCCGCCGAGCGGGTCGACGGTGTCGGCCACGCCCGACTCGAAGCCGACGATCTGCTGGGTGCGCAGCGCGATCTTGGCCGCCCGGGTGGTGGGGAGCCCGAGCGCCTCGTCGAACCCGTTCGTGTGCAGGCTCTGGGTCCCCCCGAGCGCGGCCGCCATGGCCTGGACCGTCACCCGGACGATGTTGTTCTCCGGCTGCTGGGCGGTGAGCGTGGAGCCTCCCGTCTGGGTGTGGAAGCGGAGGACCTTCGAGCGCTCGTCCCTCGCCCCGAACCGCTCGGTCATGATCCGCGCCCACATCCGCCGGGCGGCCCGGAACTTGGCCACCTCTTCGAACAGGTTGTTGTGGGCGTTGAAGAAGAAGGACAGACGTGGCGCGAACTCGTCGACGTCGAGCCCGGCCGCCAGCGCCGCCTCGACGTAGGCGATGCCGTCGGCGAGGGTGAAGGCCACCTCCTGGACCGCCGTCGAGCCCGCCTCGCGGATGTGGTACCCGGAGATGGAGATGGTGTTCCAGTTGGGCAGGTGCTCCCGGCAGTAGGCGAAGGTGTCGACGACGAGGCGCATCGACGGGCGGGGCGGGTAGATGTAGGTCCCCCGGGCCACGTACTCCTTCAAGATGTCGTTCTGGATGGTGCCGCGGATCTTCTCCCCCGGCACCCCCTGCTCCTCCGCCACGAGCTGGTAGAGCAGGAGGAGAATGGCGGCCGTGGCGTTGATGGTCATCGACGTCGTGACCGTGTCGAGGGGGAGGCCGGCGAGGAGGTGGCGCATGTCGGCCAGCGAGTCGATGGCCACCCCGACCTTGCCCACCTCGCCCTCGGCGCGGGGGTGGTCCGAGTCGTACCCCATCTGGGTGGGCAGGTCGAAGGCGCACGACAGCCCGGTCTGGCCGTGCTCGAGCAGGAACTTGAACCGCTCGTTGGTCGCCTCGGCCGTGCCGAACCCGGCGTACTGGCGCATCGTCCACAGACGCCGCCGGTACATCTCGGCGTGCACGCCGCGCGTGTAGGGGTACCGCCCCGGCGCGCCCAGCTTCGCCTCGGGTTCCCACCCCGCCAGGTCGCCCGCCGCGTAGACGGGCTTCACCTCGATCCCCGAGTCGGTGCGCCGGACGGCGTCCGGGCCGTGGTCCGTCGTGCGATCGTCAGCTGCCACGACCCAAGGTTACGAGCAGGCGCACGCCGGCCACACCGCCCGTCCCCACCCCGGTTACGCTGCGAGAAGGGAAGGTGCCCGCCGACGGGGAGGGATCATGACGGCAACCGCACGCTCCTCGCTCGCCGCCCTCCGCGCTGCCCGCGACCTCCTGCTCGAGACGCGCGAGGACTACGAGGCCGCCCGCGCCCGCTTCCGATGGCCGGACCTGGGTGAGCTCAACTGGGCCCTGGACTGGTTCGACGGCCTCGGCACGGACCCGGCGGCGGGCGGCCAGCCGGCCCTGTGGATCGTCGACGAGGACGGGAGCGAGCACCGCCGGACGTTCGCCCAGCTCACGGCGCGCTCGAACCAGGTCGCCAACTGGCTCCGTGCCCGGGGGGCCCGCCGCGGCGACCGGCTCATCCTCATGCTCGGCAACCAGGTGGAGCTCTGGGAGACGCTGCTGGCGGCCATGAAGCTGGGGCTCGTCGTCATCCCGGCGTCGACGCTGCTCGAAGCCAGCGACCTGCGCGACCGCCTTCAACGGGGCGGCGCCCGCCACGTCGTCGCCCGCCGGGAGGACACCGTCAAGTTCGCCGCCCTCGGCGGCGAGTACACGCGGGCGTGCGTCGGCGGGTCGGCCGACGGCTGGCACGACTTCGCCGACGCCGGGCACGCACCAGCCGACTTCGCCCCCGACGGGCCCACGATGGCGTCCGATCCGCTGCTCCTCTACTTCACCTCGGGGACCACGGCCCAGCCGAAGCTGGTCGAGCACACCCATGCCAGCTATCCCGTGGGGCACCTCACCACCATGTACTGGATCGGTCTCGAGCCCGGGGACGTCCACCTCAACATCTCGTCGCCGGGATGGGCCAAGCACGCATGGAGCAACGTCTTCGCGCCGTGGAACGCCGGGGCGTGCGTGTTCCTCTTCAACTACGGCCGGTTCGACGCCCCGGCCCTCTTCGCCCAGATGGCCCGCGCCGGGGTCACCAGCTTCTGCGCCCCGCCGACCGTCTGGCGGATGCTGGTCCAAGCCGACCTCGGCCTCCTCGCCACCCCGCCCCGCAAGGTGGTCGGCGCCGGTGAGCCGCTCAACCCCGAGGTGATCGAGCAGGTCCGCAAGGCGTGGGGGGTCACCGTCCGGGACGGCTTCGGCCAGACCGAGACGACGGCCCTCGTCGCCAACTCGCCCGGCCAGCCGGTCAAGGTGGGCGCCATGGGGCGCCCGCTCCCCGGGTACGACGTCCAGCTCCTCGACCCGGTGACCGGGGAGCCGGCCGAGGAGGGCGAGGTGTGCGTGTCGCTGTCGCCCCGCCCCCTGGGCCTCATGACCGGCTACCGCGACAGCGAGGAGCGCACGGCGGAGGTCCTCCGCGACGGCTGGTACCACACCGGCGACGTCGCCCGACGGGACGCCGACGGCTACCTCACCTACGTCGGGCGGAGCGACGACGTCTTCAAGGCCAGTGACTACCGGATCTCCCCCTTCGAGCTCGAGAGCGTGCTCCTCGAGCACGAGGCCGTGGCCGAGGCGGCGGTCGTCCCCTCGCCGGACCCGCTCCGGCTGGCGGTGCCGAAGGCGTACGTGGTGCTGGCGGCCGGCCACGCCCCGGACGCCGAGACGGCGCGCTCGATCCTCGCCTTCGCCCGCCGGGAGCTCGCCCCCTACAAGCGCATCCGTCGCCTCGAGTTCGCCAACCTGCCCAAGACGATCTCGGGCAAGATCCGGCGGGTCGAGCTCCGCCAGCAGGAGCTGGACCGGCGCGCCAACGACCCGGCGGTGGCGGTGCCGGCCGAGTACTGCGACACGGACTTCCCCGAGCTGCGGGGCTAGCCGTCAGAGGACGGTGCGGCCGTGCATCTCACCCAGCGGGTCGCCGATCACCTCGAGGCGCGCCCCATCGGGCTCGCGAAGGCAGAGCGACGACCCGCCGACCTCCTGGCAGGCCACACCGGCGGCGTCCAGGTTGGCCCGCAGGGCGGCGCCCTCTGCCCGTGCCGCACCGTGCAGGCCGGCTTCGGGACCGCCCGCGCCCCGCGGGCTCGGCTCGGTCGTCGTCACCGGCCCCGAGCGTAGCCACCGGGGTGGGCGGCGTCCCCGCCGCCATCGGTGTCCCCGCCGGCCGGGACACCGATGCGCTGCAGCAGCTCGACCAGCTCGGCCCGCCGATCGGCGGGCACCCCGCCGGTGGACCGGTTGGCCACCTCCGTCGCCAGCTGGCGGGCGACCGCCAGGCGCTCGCGGCCCGCGGGCGTGAGCTCGAGGAGCACCACCCGCCGGTCGGTCGGGTGGGGACGGCGCGCCACCAAGCCTGCCGACACGAGCCCGTCGACGAGGTCCGTGGTCGAGCGCGGGACGACGTGGAGGGCGGCGCTCACCTGGCCCATCGGGAGGGGGCCGCCGGCGAGCAGCCGCAGGAGCTTCAGCCGGGCGAGCGACAGTCCCTCCTCCCGGAGGCGGGCGTCGGTGGCCGTGCGCACCCGGTGGCCGGCCACCAACAAGGCGTCGACGATCTCGTCGCCCGTGTCGGGGACAGCCCGCCGCTGTGCGTCCGTGCTCCTGGTGGTCATCGTCGTCGTTCCTGGTGGTCGTCTTCGTCGCTGCGGCGGTCGGTCTCGCCGCCCTCCGGGTCCACCGC
>DAHUZJ010000001.1 GCA_027306585.1 Acidimicrobiaceae bacterium
GGGTGGTTGACCCCGTCGGCGACCGGCGGCCGCGGCGCGGGGGCTACCAGCTGGCGAGCGCCGGCGCCTCGGCGCGACCGATCAGCCATGCCAGTAGGAGCTTGGGGTCGGTGCGCTGGGGCAACCGCTCGAGCTCGCGGGGCAGCCACTCGGCGAGCAGCTCCTCGGGCCAGTCCGCCGGCCCGTAGCCGAGGCCGAGGTCGGCGTGGTGGACCTCGACCTCCCGCCACCGTTCCAACATCATCGTCCGGGCCGGCCGTTCGGCACCGCTCACGCCCCTGGTGGGGCGCTCCCACGCCACCTCGGGGATCGACAGGCAGACCGCCTCGAGCCGGGTTGCCGTCTCGGCGACGTCCTCGACCAGCTCGGACGCCGGGCGCCCGGCGCCGGCGGCGATGTCCGCCGCGCGCCCGGCGTACCCGCCCGGGTACTGGTCGACGATCTGGCCGCGCACGGCGCCCTCCAGGCGGCGCACGACGCTGTCGGCGTTGCGGGCGACGTGGGTCAGGACGTGGCCGACCGTCCAGTCGGGCAGCAGGCTGGGACGGCGCGCTTGGTCGTCCGTCAGCCCGGCGATCCCGTCGAGGAGCACCTGGTGCGACCGTCGGCAGCCCTCGATCTGGACCGTGGGGACGCTCATCCGTCCCTTTCCTAGCACCTCGCGGTTCACCGGCCGAAGTCCGCGGTGTCGGCTGCGTTGCTGCCGGAGTACCACACCCGCGCCCCGCCCGCGAGCGTCGTGGGGCGGCCCAGCACCTGCCCCAGCACCGCGGCGACGAGCGCCGAATGGGCCCCCGGCAGCACGAGCACGGCGTCGACCCCCAGGTGGCGGAGCGCGGTCCGCACGGCCCGGATCTCGGAGGTGGTGGCCCGCGGGCGGAGCGTGCCGAGCGTCCCGGCTGCCAGGACCTCCCAGAAGGCGTTCGCTGGCGGCGAAGAGGTGCCGTGCCCGCCGGCGCCCGGCACGATCACGTTGCCGTCGGGGAGCGCGAAGGGAAAGCCGTCGGACGCCTGCCACACCATCGTCTCGACCTGGCCGTCGGTCGTCGCCGGATAGACGGCCACGACCGGGACCGCGCCGTGCGGCCCGACCGGGGCGAGACCGGCGGCGGCGAGCGCCTGCGGCCGGAGCGCGGCCGGCTCGGGCAGGCGCGCCACGGGGTACGGCCAACCCGGCAGCATCGCCAGCGGCGCCAGGGCGACGAAGGCGGCCAGCGCGGCCAGCACGGCCCAGCGTCGCCGGCGTGGCGTCCATGTCGTGCCGGTTGCGACCGCCGCTGCGGGCCCGGCCCGGCCCACGTCCCCGCGCCACAAGCGGTCGACCACCACCGCCAGGACCACGGCCAACCCCAGGTCCACGAACACGGCGCAGCGCGACAGGATCACCGAGTCGAGCAGCGGGACGTGGCCCAGGAGCGCACCGGGCAGGGGGACGGGCGTCCCCCGCTGGGTGACGTGCAGGCGGTAGCCGAGGGCCAGCACCTCCGCGGCCAGCGCGCCGAGGGCGGCCACGCGGACCGCGAGGACGCGCCACCACACCACGGTGCCGGCCATCGCCACGAGGAGCAGGCCCGCGCCGACGTAGTCGCCGTTGCCCCCCGAGATGAACGCGACACCCGGCAGCTCGGCACCCGGCACGACGAGCGACGCCACCGTGGCGGCGAGGCTGGGAACGGTCGGCCACACCGGTCCGACGATGTGCCGCGGGCCCGCCACCACCATCCACATGGGGTAGGCGAGCACGGCAACGGCGAGCCCGGCGGCCGTCGCCAGGCCCGCCCACGCCCTGGCCACCGCGTGCGCCAGCTGCCGTGGCCGAAAGGAGGCGAGGAGGGCGGCCACGCCCGCTACGGCCATCGCCGTGAGGGCGAGGATCTCCGTCGAGAGGAAGAACTGCACCACCACAAGCCCGCCCAGGAGGGCGCCGACGCGGAGTGGGTGCCGGGTGCGCCCGAAGAGCAGCCGGTCGAGGCAGGCGAGCACGAGAGGGGGGATCGGGAGCCAGGTCAGGTTCAGGTGGCCGAACCGCAGGTCGGTGGCGAGGAAAGGGCCGAAGCCGTAGACGAGCCCGGCCAGGAAGGCGCTGGGGCGCCACGACACGTGGCGCACGACGAGGACGTAGGCCCCGATGGCGCTGACGGCGGGCGCCGCGATCACCGCCACTCCGAACGACGCGATCGGGCCGAACAGTGCCGTCACCGGCCACAACAGGAGGCCGAGCGCTTCGTCCGAGGCATTGACCAGGAGGTTCACCCCCGAGGGCCAGTAGAGGGCGTGTGAGAGGAAGGGGTTCTGGCCATGCCCGAGGGCGTGGGCGGTCCACGCCAGGTACCAGACCTCGGCTCCCGGGTCGCTCGACCCGGTCGGCAGTGCCCGGCTCAGCCCGGCCGCCAAGAGGTGCCACCACGCCAGCGCCCCCAGCGCCACGTAGGCCGTGCCGGCCGACAGGTCCGCGACGTGGTGCCGTGCCCAGGTCGGTCGCCCGCCCGTCCCGACGTCGGCCGTCGTGACGTCGTCGGCCGCGAGCCGCCGCCGGTGCGGTTGCTGCGGCGGCGGGCCGAGTCCCGGTCGTGCACTCTCCATGGGCGACTGCTCTCGCTGACGTACCGGGCGCTGCCGGCGCCACACTAGAGCTTCGCCGCGCCGCACCCCAGTTGTCGCCGGTGGCCGTCGCAGCCAGGCCGTCGCAGCGACCGCATAGCGTGCAGTCGATGCAGTCACGCCCGGACACCGGTCCCGAGGGCGCCTCCTCTGGGGCGGCCGGCGGGTCGGTCCCGGCGGACCCGCCCCTGCGCCTCTACCGATGGAACCAACCGGCGGTCCTCGCCGTCGGGCTCTTCGCCCTCGCCACGGGCTTCGGCCAGTTCGGGGCGGTGGCGTCGCTCGGCGACGTGGCCCGTACCTTTGGGCACCTGGGTCACGGGGCCACCTTCGCCGATCAGGTGGGCCTGTCGGGCACGATCCTCGGGGTGGGCCTGGCGGTGATCCGACTGGCGTCGGTGGGCGGCCTGCCGCTCGCCTCGCTCGCCGACCGCTGGGGGCGACGCTGGACGCTCGTCCTCACGGCGGCCGTCGGGCTGGCCCTCACGGTGGTGGCGGCGATCAGCCCGAGCTACTGGTGGTTCGTCGCCATCTTCGCCATTGGGCGCCCGTTCCTGAGCGCCAATCTCGGTGTGTCCCAGGTCGGCGCCGTCGAGCTCACGGCGAGCCAGCAGCGCACGCGCGCCGTGGCCCTGGTGGCCGGCGGCTACGCCGTGGGCGCCGGGTTGACGGCCATCATCCACAGCCTGGCCGAGAAGACCCTCGGGTTCCGGGGCATCTTCGCCCTCGCCGTCGTGCCCCTCGTGTTCCTGCCGCTCGTCGCGCGCATGGCGGTCGAGCCCGACCGGTTCGCCCGGGTGACGGTCACAGCCCAGGCCAAGCCGGTCCTGGGGCCGGTGGCCGCGCCCTATCGGCGCCGGCTGGCGCTGGTGTGCGCCCTGGCCTTCGCCGTGTCGGTCATCACGGGGCCCGCGAACAGCCTCGTCTTCATCTACGCCCAGAACTACCTGCACCTCTCGGGGATCGCCACCAGCGGGATGGTGGTGGCGGCCGGGGCGGCCGGCCTCCTGGGTCTCCTGCTGGGGCGGTGGCTGGCCGACCGATGGGGTCGACGGCCGGCCGTGGCTGCGGCCATGGTGGCCATGGCCGTCAGCGGGACGGTCGCCTACACGGGGACGACGTGGGCGCTCGTGGGCGGTTACGTGTTCGGAGTGACGGCCGGTGCCGTCTTCGCTCCGGCCGGAGGCTCGTTGGCCAACGAACTGTTCCCGACCGAGGTCCGCGCCTCAGTCGCCGGGTGGTACGTGGCGGCCGGGGTCCTCGGGGCGGTGGTCGGCCTCTTGGCGTTCGGGGCGGTGGCGAGCGCCGGGCGGTCGGCGAACGACGCCGCCGCGGCGGCCGCGGCGGTGTTCCTCCCGATGGCCTTCTCCGTGGGGTTGCTGCTCCTCTTGCCCGAGACCCGGGGACGCGAGCCCGAGGAGCTGTGGCCGGGCGACGTGCCTCCGGGCCGCTCTTGAGCGCCGCCCCGGCAGCCCGGGCCCGGTGATCAGCGGGCGAAGAAGTGCCAGCCCACCCACATCCAGCCCACCACCACGACCAGGCGGAGCACGGGGTGCCGCAGCAACGCGGCGACGAGCGCGCCGGGGTGTGCCACCCGTCGGCCGGCAACGGTGCGGCCGGTCGCCGTCAGCCACCACAGCACCAACGCGCCCGCCGCGACGACCGACCAGATCGTGTAGACGCCGGTGGACCAGGTCATCGGCGCACGAAGTACCAGCAGAGGGAGAGCCATCCGAAGTACACGACGGCCTTGGCGGCCTGCCAGCGGAAGAGGGTGTCGGTCAGCGAGCTGACCGTCGGATGGGTGGCACGTGGTCCGGCGACGAAGGACGCCAGCTCCGAGCCCACGAGCAGGACGACGAGAGCGATCCACGGGACCGCCGTGCCACCGGCAGGGGGGTGGTCGGCGTCGAGGCGGTGCCACGGCCCGGTGCCCGGGCGGATCCGCTGCAGCACGTAGACGGCCGCCACGAGCACGAGGGGCACCCCCGTGACGACGTCTGCCGGCACGGTGAACGGCGTGGTGCCGGCGGCGAACCAGGCATAGGCGGCGGTTGCCAGCACGACGACGGGCGCGACATGACCACCGCGTGCCGGGGCGCAGCTCACGGACACCACGGTGCCACTCCGGCCGCCACTCCGACTACCGGGTCGGTCCCGCCCCTTCTTATGTTGTTCTGCAGGTCGGCTGAACGCGCTCTTAGCTGGCAACGGTCAGATGGCGCGTCGTGGCCACCAGCGCACCGGCTCCCCCGGCGTCGGCGGGCGCACCCAGGACCGCGACGGGCCGGCGCTGGGTCACGGGCGCGGTCGTTCTCGGTGGCGTGGCCGGCTACGCCTGGTTCATCCCCGTGCACGCTCCGGACGCCGCCCTTCTCCGGGCGCTGGTGCCCGCGGCGCCAGCCGGCTACGCGTCGCGCCCGACCGGCGCCGCCCCGGTGTCGCCGTCCAAGACCGGGCTCGCGGCGGTCACGGCCGCTGCCGCCAAGACACGGACGGCGACCGGCGCCTACTCGGTGCAGTGGCGCCGCCCCGGCTCGACCACGGCGCCGGCCGAGGTGCTGGTGGTCGCGGTGCCATCGGCTGCCGACGCCAGCACCGCCAGCCGGCAGGCCGTGCAGCGGTACCTCGGCCGCTCGGCGCTCAAGGCGAGCGGTGCCTCCGGCGGCGCGCGGTTCCGCGTCGCCGCTGCGGGCGGGGCGCCGGCGGCCGTGTTCACGACCGCCGCGTCGGGCAGCAGCCCCGCGTCCGCCACCGCCGTGGCGGTGCTCCGCCACGGGCGGGCGGTGGCGGTGGTGTTGGCCGCAGCTCCAGGGACCGCGGCGGCGTCCACGGCACGGGCTCGGCTGGCGACGGTGGCTGCCGACGAGTCGCGCACCCTTGCCCGAGCCGAGCCGGGTCTGACCTTGGTCCGTACCACGTTCCCCGCCACGGCATCTGCCATCTACGGCGGGGTCGCGGCGGCGCTCGTGGTCCTTCTCTACGCGGTGCCGGCCGCGGTCGACGGCGTGCGGGCCCGCCGGCAGGCAGCCCGGGCGCGAGCGGCCGAGCGGGCCCGCCGGGCCCGTGGCCGCAAGGTTGTCCGCCGCCAGTCGGGCTTCACGGTTCGCCGGCGCTGACGGCCGGCTCGACCTGGCCCAGCGCGAGGCGGGCGCGGACCGGCCGGTGGTCGGAGCCGGCCATCGGGAGCACCTCGGCGTCGAGGACACGGAGGTCGCCGCGCACGAGGATGTGGTCGACCTGGCTGTGTGGCCGCCACGCCGGCCACGTTCGCTGGCGAAGCGCCCGGTGCCACCGCCGGAAGAACGTCGTCACGGGTGGTCCCCACAGGTTCATGTCGCCCACGAGCACCGCGGGGTGGTCGCCGACCCGGCGCTCGAGGAGCCGGTTGAGCCGGACGAAGTGGAGCGGCGAGCCGTAGGACAGGTGGGACATGTGCGTGGCCACCACGGTCAGCCGCCCGGTGCCGAGGGCCACCTCGACGACGATCGCCGCACGTCGGGACCGGTCCCGCGGCAAGCGGCCCAGCTGCACGATCTCGACCGTGCGCATCGGCACCCGGCTCAGGACGGCGATGCCCCAGCTGCCGGGCTCGGCCTCGCGGTACCGGGGGGACCCCAGCGTCCGGGCGCCGAGCGGGCGCTCGCTGTCGAGGTAGATGGCGTGGCTGGCGCCCCGCCAGTCGAGCGGCCGCATCCAGCGATGGTCGGCGCCGGGGTGGGGGAGGGCGCGGCGGCCGTAGGCCAGCGCCTGCTCGACCACCGCGTAGTCGAGCGCGTCGGCGACCTCGGCGGCCAGGCCTGGGCCACCGTCGGGGGTCCACGTCTCCTCGAGCGCCAGCACGTCCGCGTTGAGCGCCCGGCAGGCGCCGACGACGTCGAACGGTCGGCCCCACCCGTCGATCCCGGCGTGGACGTTGAAGTTGGCGACCACCGCCTCGCCGGGACGTGACGGCCGACGGGTCGACGGGCTGGTCATGGCGCCCGACGCTAGCCACGGCGAGCACCTCCAGCCGGCCCGGTAGCATCGCCGCCGTGGGAGCGCCACCGGCCACCGGTCGTCACGGCCTGGTCGCCCGCCTCCAGCCGTTCACGACGACGGTCTTCGCCGAGATGTCGCAGCTGGCGGTGGCGACCGGGTCGATCAACCTCGGCCAGGGCTTCCCCGACACCGACGGTCCCGACGTCGTCCTTTCGGCCGCCGTCGACGCCATCCGCGGCGGGGCCAATCAGTACCCGCCTGGCCCCGGGATCCCCGAGCTGCGGGCGGCCGTGGCCGCGCACCAGGCGTCCTCCTACGGCCTGGAGGTGGACCCGGATACCGAGGTGCTGGTGACCGCCGGTGCGACCGAGGCGATCGCCGCCGCCCTGCTGGCGCTGTGCGAACCGGGCGACGAGGTGATCCTGTTCGAACCTTGGTACGACTCCTACGCCGCGTGTGTCGCCATCGCCGGCGCCACGGCGCGTGTGGTCACCCTCCGCCCGCCCGACTGGACCTTCACGGCGCAGGACCTCGAAGCCCAGGTGACCGGGCGGACCCGGCTCGTCCTGCTCAACACCCCGCACAACCCGACCGGGAAGGTCTTCGGGCGGGACGAGCTGGCGGTCGTCGCCCGGGTGTGCCGGGAGCACGACCTGCTGGCCGTCACCGACGAGGTCTACGAGCACCTGGTCTTCGACGGCGAGCACGTGCCCCTGGCCACCCTGCCCGACATGGCCGAGCGGACCCTGACGGTGTCCTCGGCGGGCAAGACCTTCTCGGTGACCGGGTGGAAGATCGGCTGGGTCTGCGGCCCGGCCCCGTTGGTCGCGGCGGTCCGGGCGGTGAAGCAGTTCCTCACGTACGCCGGTGGTACGCCGTTCCAGCGGGCCGTCGCCGCGGGGCTCCAAGCCGGGCCGCCGGCCATCGCCCCGACGCGCGCGGTGCTCCGGGAGCAGCGGGACCTCCTGTGCGAGGGGCTCGAGAAGCTCGGCCTGTCCGTCTACCGCCCTGCCGCCACCTACTTCGTCACCACCGATGTCGGCCCCCTCGGGTACGGCGACGGGTGGACGTTCTGCCGGGAGCTGCCGGGCCGCTGCGGCGTGGTGGCCGTGCCGGCCGAGGTCTTCTACACGCATCCGGAGGAGGGCAGGACCCTCGTCCGGTGGGCGTTCTGCAAGCGCCCGGAGGTCCTGCGCGATGCGCTCGGCCGGTTGGCCGACCTGGGACCGGCGTAAGCCGGTCCATCGACGTGGCAGCCCAGTCTGGGTCGACGCCTTCACCGACCACACCTTTGCCGGCAACCCGGCGGCCGTCTGCCTGCTCGACGGGCCGGCGCCCGACGGCTGGATGCAGGCCCTCGCCTCCGAGCTCGGGCTGTCCGAGACGGCATTCGTCTGGCCGGCTCAGGGCGAGCTCTCGCTGCGTTGGTTCACCCCTTCGGAGGAGGTGCTCCTCTGTGGGCATGCCACGCTGGCCAGCGCCCACGCCCTGCGAGAGACCGGCCACTGGCGGCGGTGGGTGGCGGCTCCCGTCGACGCCGACGGCGAGGAGATCGCCTTTCGCACCAAGAGCGGCAGGATCCTGGCCCGGTTCGACGGGCCCGTGATCGAGCTGGACTTCCCGGCCGACCGTCCCGTGGCGCTGGCCACGCCGGTGCCGGACGCCGTGGCCGCCTGGGGGCCTCGCGCCGTGGTCGCCGGCTCGATGCCCATGGCCGAGCGCGGCACCGATCTCCTCGTGGAGCTGGCGTCGGCGGGCGCCGTGCGGTCCCTCGCCCCCGGGCTCGGTGCCGTGGCCGGCTTGCCTCACCGGCTGGTGGCCGTGACGGCCCCGGGCGACGAGCCGGGGATCGACTACGTGGTCCGAGTGTTCGCTCCCGCCGTGGGGGTCGACGAGGACCCCGTCACCGGGTCGGCTCAGTGCCTGCTCGCCCCCTATTGGTCCTCCCGGCTGGGCAACGGCCCTCTCGAGGTGGCGCAGGTGTCGGCCCGGGGTGGCCGGCTCCGCGTGGCCGTGGTCGGCGACCGGGTGCGGGTGGCGGGTCTGGCGCGCACCGTCCTGACGGGCCAGCTGGCCCCCGCTGCCGGCCCCCCCGGGGCCGCGGCGCCGGTGCTGCCGCACATGGGCCCGCCGGAGCCCTGATCCGAGGAGCGCGCCGAGCATGGGAGGATGGCAGCCGTGACCATGGGTGATGGGCCGGTGTCCGCCGAGGCGGTCCGCCAGGCGCTGGCCCGCCATCGACCGGCAGACGAGCGGGAGGCGGCGTCGGTTCGGCGGTTCGTCGAGGAGCTCGACCGGCTCGACCGGCCGTTCGACGAGCACGCCGGTCCCACGCACGTGACCGCCTCCGCCATCGTGGTCGGTCGCCGAGGAACCGTCCTGCATGTGCACCGGCGGCTCGGGCGGTGGCTCCAGCCGGGTGGGCACGTGGACGCCGGCGAGGCGCCCCCCGAGGCCGCCTTGCGGGAGGCGTGCGAGGAGACCGGGCTGGCGCTGCGCCACCCCGCCGGTGGGCCGACCCTGCTCCATGTGGACGTCCATCCGGCGGCGAACGACCACCTCCACCTCGACCTGCGCTACGCCCTCGTGGCGGGGGACGAGGACCCGGCACCTCCGCCGGGGGAGAGCCAGGAGGTCCGCTGGTTCACGTGGGAGGAGGCACTCGACCTCGCCGACGACGGCCTCGCCACCGCCCTGCGCTCCGCCCAAGCCTGGACGGCCTCGGAGGGCGAGCTGCGATGAGCGACACGGCTGCGGGACCGCTCGAGCACCTCCTGGCGCTTCAGGACCTCGACACCGCCGTCGCTCAGCTCGAACGGCGCAAGGCCACATTGTCCGAGCGGGCCCGGCTCACGGAGGCCGAGGCCCGGCGAGCGGCGCTCGCCGCCCGGGAAGCCAAGGTCGAGGAGGCCCGCGCCGCCCTGGCGGCGCGCCAGGAGGATCTGGAGCGCCAGATCGCCACCCTGACGGCCCGGCGAGCGGCCGTGGAGCAGCGGCTCTACGGCGCCCGGGGTAGCGCTGCCCGCGACCTGCAGGCGATGGACGACGAGGTGCGACACCTGACCGCCCGCCGCGCCGAGCTGGAGGAGGACGAGCTCGGGGTCATGGTCGAGATGGAGCCGCTGGAAGAGGAGCTGGCAGCGCTGGCCGACGAACGCGCGGGGATCGACGCGGACCTCGCCGCCCGGCGCGATGAGCTGGTCACCGCCGAGGCGGTGGTGGACGAGGAGCTCGGGGGCGTCCTCGCCGCCCGCGCCGAGGAGCTGGGCAGCGTGCCCGGCGACCTGCGCGATCGGTACGAGACGTTGCGGGCCCGGATGGGTGGCGTCGGTGCCGCGCGACTGGTCGGCAACCGGTGCAGCGGGTGTCATCTCGAGCTGCCGGCCCGAGAGGTGGACCGGATCCGGCGCCTCCCGGAGGGAACGGTCGCGACCTGTGACCAGTGCGGCCGGATCCTCGTGGCGTCCTCAGCGAGCGATGCTCCTCCTCGTCCGTCACGGTGAGGCCACGGCCAATGCCGCCGGGCTGCTCCTGGGGCGCACCGACGTCCCACTGACGGACGCCGGCCGCGCACAGGCGGCGGCGCTGCGCGCCCGGCTGGGAACGGTGCACCGGCTCGTGTCGAGCCCGCTCCGGCGGGCGATCGACACCGCGTCCGCCCTGGGGCTCGAGCTCCCCGTCGAGGTCGACGTCCGCTGGATCGAGGTGGACTACGGCGCCCACGAGGGCCAGGCGCTGGCGGCGGTGCCGGCGGAGGTGTGGCAGCGCTGGCGGGCCGACCCCGCCTACCGCCCCCCCGGCGGCGAGTCACTGGCCGACGTCGGCCGCCGCGTCCGGAGCGCGTGCGAGGAGCTGTTCGCCGGGGCCGGGGCCGGGGCCGGGGCCGGGGCCGGGGCCGGGGCGGCCACTGGTGCTGACGCCGGGGCCGCCGTCGACGGGGCCGTCGTCGTCGTGAGCCACGTCTCGCCGATCAAGGCAGCCGTCGCATGGGCGCTCGGCGTCGGCGACGAAGTGGCGTGGCAGCTGCACCTGTCGACGGGATCGGTGACCCGCATCGCGTGGGGGACGACGGGTCCGCTCGTCCACACGTTCAACTGGACGCCGGAGCTGCGCCCGGTGCCGGCCTGACGGCAGGCGACCTCTCGAGGCCGGCGGGGTCCACGCGATGAGCTCGGCGACCACACCAGCCACCTCCTCGCCATCGTCCACTTGGACGCAAGGTGTCGTGCCGCTGCCCCGGCCGGGCCGGGGACGGTGGTCACGATGCGCCGGTCGGCGCTCCGAGTGATGGGACGCCTTCGCTGAACGCCCACAGGAGCGGCTCATCGAACCTCCGGAGGGTCATCCGGGGCAGGTCGTTACCACCTCGGGGGAGGCTCGCCCACCGTCCCCCGTCGGCGACGGTGCCGACAGGGAGCTCCGGTGCCTCCTGAGAAGAGCGCTGCCAGAGGCAGAGGAGGAATGCTGGCGCCGGGGGTCGTCGTCGCCGGTGGACACCGCCACTCCCCGTAACCGCTCGGGGCGCTCGCCGACCAGTTGGAGCCCGAGCAAGCCACCCCAGTCGCCCGGGGTACGGAGGATCTTCACCCGCCGAGCAGCCCCAGGAGGGTGCGGCCGACCACCTTGCGGGCGGCGGCGGGGGCGAGGCGCTGGCAGCGCCGCAGGCGGTCCCACGCCTCCCAGGAGGCAGCGGCGTCGATCGCGTCGAGTAGCTCCTTGCGGCCCCGCCCCGCCCGTTGCAGCTCGCGTGAGAAGGTGGCATCGAGCAGGTCGCGCAGCCGACGCTCGGACGCGGCGACCGCCTCAGCGATCTCGGCGTTGCGCGACACGATGGGGACGAGCGCCTGCCGCACCGGGCCGACGGCCTCGAAGACCTTTGCTCGCTGCTGGACGGTGCGCTCGACGCGCTCGTCCAGCGATGCGGTGCTCGGGACCTCGTGGACCTCTGCCCAGTGCCGGTGCGCCTGCACCTCGATTGCCAGGCGGTAGAGGGCGTCCATGTCGGCGAAGTGGTGGAACACGAGCCGGACCGAGACACCGGCCCGCTCGGCCACGGCTTTGGCGGTGGGCGAATGATCGCCCTCGGCCACGAGCTCGATGAGCGCCTCGGCGACCCGCTGGCGCGTCCGCTCTCCGCGGGTGCGTGGTGTCTCGCCGGGCTGCAGCATCGACCGTCGCCGGTTGTCGGCGGCGGTGCCAGCCGCGGCGGCGGTCCGGCGGCGGCCCCCCGACGTCCGTGCCGCGCTGGCGCTCGTCGTCGCGCTCGTCTGCGCCGCCGCGCGACGCGCCCCCCGCGCACCGTTCCCTTGGGCCCCTTGGGCCGTCGTTGCACGACGCGAGGGCGAGCGCACGGTCGTGGCGCGCCCGTCGGTCGTGGTGCGCGTCGTCGAACGGCTCGTCCCCGCGCCGCCCGTCGTCGATCGCCCGCCGCCGCTGCGTCCGTTCGTTCGCGCGGTGGCGCTGCGCGAGCTGGCAGCCCGGGCGCGCACCGGCGTCGTCGTGGCGTCGCGACGCGTGGTCCGGGCCACCGACGGCGCCCCGGTCCCGGTGGCCACGCTAGGCGTCGTGGCCTTCCTGCGGTGGGTGGTTCGCGCGTTTGCCTTGGGACCTATCGTCGTCATGACGGAAGACACTACCAAAGTGCACCTACCATGCAGATTCGATTGTCCAGGGTGTTCTTGCCCTACGCAAGTATGTGCCACCAGCTTGCAACCTAACGGCCATTCTCCTCTGCCGGGCATCCCGCCGGCCTTCGCTCGTGCGAGCGGATCCGCGGGAAGGCACCACCACAGGCTCCCACGTGCCGGCGTGTCGTGGTCATCGCCTACTCCGAACGGTCGCGTCGCGCCGGGGACCAGGTCCCCTACCGTCCGTTGGGCCGATGCCCATGCTCTGGGAAGACGTTCGACGTTCGTCACCCCCTGTTTCGCTGCCCAGCGTTCGACCGCAACTTGGATGTCGTGCGCCGCGTGCAGCGGTTGGCCGACACGAATGGTCGCGCCCCGCGCACTTGGCGCTGGCGTGGGTGCAGTTGCAGGGCGACGACGTGGCCCCCATCCCCGACACCAAGCACGCGCACTACGTCGAGGAGAACGTGGCTCCCGTCGACGCGACGCTCACCCCTGAGGACGTGCCGCCGATCGAGCAAGTGGCGCCGAAGGGCGTCGCCGCCGGCGAGCAGTGCGCAGCGGCCGGCATCGCGACGGTCACCGTGTGATCCGGCGACCGGCCTCCAGCTCCACCACTTCGTCGAAACCGGCGAGGTCTTCCTCGCGGTGGGTGACGAGCAGTACGCTGCGTCCGGCGGCCGCCGTCGCGGACAGCACGTCGGCCAGCAACCGCTTCGCCGTCGCGTGGTCGAGCCCTGCCGTTGGCTCGTCGAGTAGGAGCACGGGCCCGCCTGCCACGATGGCGCGGGCGAGCGCGATCCGCTGACGCTGGCCCCCGGAGACCCGTGCTCCCTCCTCGCCGACGGACGTGTCGAGGCCGTCGGGGAGCTCGGCCACCCATTCGTCCAACTGGGCGAGGGCGACCGCGGCGGCAAGCTCCTCGTCGGTCGCTCGCGGCCGGGCGAGCGTGAGGTTCTGGCGGATGGTGCCTGCGAACAGGTGCGCGTCTTGGTCTACGAGCGACAACGCACGCCGCACGTCGGCTTGGCGAAGGTCCTCGATGGGCACGCCGCCGAGCGTGGCCCGTCCGCCCGCCAGCGGCCAGAAGCGCAAGAGCGCATGGACCAGGCTCGTCTTGCCCGCGCCACTGGACCCGACGATCGCCAACCGACCTCTCGGGGTGACCCGCAGCGACACGCCGTCGAGCGCCCATGGCAGGTCGGGCGCGTACCGGAGGCGGGCGTCGTCGACGGCCACCTCCGGCGTGCCGTCGGGCGGCGACGCCGGGTGTGATGGGTCGGCGACCGGCACCGGGACGTCGCCCACCGCGAGGATGCGTCGCGCAGCGGCCACGACGTCCGCCGTGCGCAGCGCCGCCAAGGCAACGCCCGGCACCGTCTCGAACGCCCCGATCGCTGCCAGGGGGAGGACGCCGAGCATCACCGGGTTGAGGTGGCCGGCGCGCACGGCGCCGACCCCGAGGACGAGGATGGCGAGCACCGCACCGCCGATGCACGTCGTGACGAGCGCCGAGGTGGCGCCGGCCACCCAGGCACGGCGTCGGGCCAGGCGCGTCAGCTCGCCGTCGGCGGCTTCGATCCGGCGTTGGAGCTCGCCCTCCTGGCCGAACGCCAGCAGGTCCGGCGCGCCGACCAGCAGGTCGACGACCTCGGCGGCCAGCTCCCCTCGCAGCGCCGCCTCGCGGCCGCGCTCGGGACGTGACACGACCGCCACCGCCGGCGTGGCCACGAGGGCGACGACCAGGCAGCCGGCCAGGGCCGCCCCGGCCAGGGGCAAGATGACCGCGACGACCACGACGGCCAGGACGGAGGCGCAGGCCGTCACGGCGGCCGGGAGCAGGCTTCGCAGGTAGAGGTCCTGCAGGGTGTCGACGTCGTCGGTCAGCCGGGTGAGCAGGTCGCCGCTCCGCCACGCCCGCAGGCCGGCGGGTGCCAGTGGTTCGAGGTGATCGTACAGCCACACCCGCCAACAAGCGAGGGAACGGAAGGCGACGTCGTGCCCCACGAGCCGCTCGCCGTAGCGGAGGGGGCCGCGCAGGAAGGCGACGACCTCGACGGCGGCGAGGAGGCCGGCGATGGCCCCGAGCCCGGGGCGGAAGGCCGCCCGATCGACGACGTAGCCGGACCCGGCCAGCAGCCCGACGGTGGCCATTGCGCCCGCTACGCCGAGGGCCATGGCGGCAAGGAACCGCCCCCACGGCGGCGCACCAATGCGCAGGAGCTGGCGGACCGCCGTGAGGGCGGTCATGACACGCTCCGTACGGCATCGAGGGAGGGTTCGGCCCCGGGGTCGCCTCCGGCGCCTCCCGCGGCGTCGACGGGCGCCGCCGGCGAGGGCAGCCCCACGGTTCCTGTCCCGGTCGACCCGCTCCCACCGGCGACCGGGAGCTCCACGATGCGGTCGATGCGGCCCACCAGCTCGGGCCGGTGGGCGGCGACCAGGACGGTGCGGCTCTCCAACCATGGGGCGAGTGCCTCACGGAGGGCGGCCTCCGTCGTCCGGTCGAGATGGGACACGGGCTCGTCGAGGAGGACGAGCGGCGCGTCCCGGAGCACGGCCCGGGCGATCGCCAAGCGCTGGCGCTCTCCGGCGCTGAAGTTCAACCCTCGCTCGCCCAGGGGAGTGGCCAGCCCGCGGGGCAGGGCGTCGATCACCGCCCCGAGCCCGACCGCCTCGAGGACCTCGAGCAGCTGCGCGTCGCTCGCCGACGGGTCGCCCAGGCGAAGGTTGTCGGCCACGGTGCCGGTGAGCAGGTGCGGCCGCTGGGGGACCCACGTGAGACGCCGCCGCCACGTCGCCGGGTCGACTGCCAGCAGCTCGTTGCCGGCAACCGTCAGCCGTCCGGCGCTGGGCACGACGAATCGCAGCAGCAGCCCGAGAACCGTCGACTTGCCGGCGCCGGAAGGCCCGACGAGGGCGACGTGCTCGCCGGTCTCGAGGGTGAAATGGAAGCCGTCGAGCGCCGGGACGGCTCGACCCGGGTACTGCACGGAGACGCCTTCGAAGACGACTGGTCCGGCGGCGGCTTCCGCCCCTGCTGCTGCCGCTGACCACCCGCCACCACCGACCGGCACCGGCTCGTCGAGCATCCCGAGGATCCGCTCGGCCGCCGCCTGGCCCTCGGCGCTGGCATGGAACTCACTGCCAGCGCGCCGCAGGGGCAGGAAGACCTCGGGCGAGACGAGGAGGACGGCGAGTGCGGTGAAGAGCGAGACGCCGCCCTCCAGCAGCCGGAGCCCCAGGACCATGGCCACGAGGCCGGTGCCGATGCCGGCCAGGAACTCGAGGGCGAGCGCCGAGAGGAAGGCGACACGGAGCGTTCCCATGGTGGTCTGGCGGAGGCCCTCGGTCGCCTCCTCCACCTGGCGCCGCCCATGGGACTCCCGACCGAAGGCCCGCAGCGTCGGGAGACCCCGGACGAGATCGAGGAAGCGGGCCGAGAGCGAGGAGAGCCGGCGCCACTGCTCGCGGGTGCGGCGCGCCGACTCTCGGCCGAAGAACACCATCGCCACGGGGACCAGGGCGACGAGGCCGACGAGGATCAGAGCCGACACCCAGTCCTCCCATGCCACCCAGACGAGGAGCCCGGCAGGGGCCAAGGCGGCGAGGATCGCCTGGGGCAGGTAGCGGCCGAAATAGGTGTCGAGGGCGGCCGTGCCTCGGGTCGCGGCAAGGGACAGCTCGCCCGCCCGTTCGCCGGCGAGCCAACCAGGCCCGAGGTCGAGGGCGTGGTGGAGCATCTGGCGTCGGAGGACCGACGTGACGGTCGCCGAGGTCCGCTGGGCGGCGGCCTCGCCGAGCCAGCCGCACGCGGCGCGGACGAGGAAGGCGACCGCCAATCCGACCAGCTCGGGGACGAGGGTGGCGACCGAGACATGGTGGAGAACAGACCGCTCGACGATGGTGGCGAGCAGCACGGCCTGCGCGACGACGCTGGCGGTGGCGACGAGGCCCACGGCGACGGCCAGCGCCACATATCGCCGGGTGGCCGCCACCCGGGTGACCAGCCGTCGGTCGATCAGGCCACCGGATCGCCGCGGTGCGGCGGTGGTGGTGGTCACGGGGTCACGCTACCCACCGGGGGCCCGTCGCCACGAGTCGCCACATCAGCGGTGGCTGCGGGCGTCGCCGGCCCGCACCCGGACCCGGCTCGGCGGTGGTCGGGCGCCGATCGTCGGGCCCGACACCTCGACCAACGGGTGGTCGACCGCCGAAGAGCCGAAGAGCCGAAGAGCCGAAGAGCCGAAGAGCCGAAGAGCCGAAGGCGACCCACGGCGTCGAGGGCGACAAGGCCGTGCCAAGAGGGCAGGGTGGGGGAGGGTCCGGCGCTCTCCCGGGCGACATCCGGCACAGTGGACACCATTCCGGTGGATCGCAGGTCGATCGTTTCGAGCACCGGCACGAGGACGGCGATGCCATAGACGCCGGCGCGCGCCGGGGGACTGGACGGACAGATCCGGTGCGCGACGGCGGCCTACGGCCCAGCCCGGGGCGATCCGGTCGCACTGTCGGCAGCGGAGGACTCGTATGCCCGATCGCTGCCACCCGTGCCTCCTTGCCCCGGCCCTCCCCGCTCCCGGCCCTCCCGGCCCTCCCGCCGGGTCCGCCGGGTCCGCCCCGAGGGGCCGGGGATCTTGCCGGCCATGCGGCCGGGCTTGGTCCACCACTTCCCCGGGCCCCCGCCGAGGACGAGGATGCC
>DAHUZJ010000006.1 GCA_027306585.1 Acidimicrobiaceae bacterium
CTCGTGAGCAGCTCGACGACCGCGGGGTCGACGAGGCGATAGCGCATGATCCTGCCGTCGCGCTCGGCCTCGACGGTCTGGGAGGCGCGCAGATGGCGGAGCGTCTGTGAGACGGTCGTGTCGGCGATGCCGGTGGCCGCGGCGAGGTCCGAGACGCTGATCGGGCCGGCCGCCTGGATGCAGGTGAGCAGGGTCAGGCGGGTCGGGTCCGCCAACAGCGCGAACCGACGGGCACGGTCGCGGACGGCGGCCGGGTCGTCGAGGGCGGCGATGGCTTGGCAGACCCGCTCCCGGTCGATGACCCGTTGGGTCCGCCGCTCCGGAGGCAGCAGGTGCACGACGCCATCGTGCCACATGGTCCCGGTCAACAGCTGATCATCCGATCAGGCTTGACACGGTCCCGGTCGGCTCGTAGCTTCGGCCGCGCCTTCGGCCGTGCGGTCGGGGTGGCAGATCCTCCAGCGAAGTCCGGTGAGATCCCGGCACTGTCCCGCAACGGTGGTCCACCCGGCGAGGTGGCGAGCCCGGTCGCCTGGGGCGGTCTGTCCGACGAATGCCAGTCCTCGGATGAGGGGCGGTTCGTGCGGGGCACCGGGCGCGGTGGCCGCAGGGGCGCCCTTCGTCCTCCGGAACCAGGAGGATGAACCCAGCGTGCAGGCCAACTCCGACCGCGGTCGGTCAGTCCCGACGAGGCTCTCGGCCGTCCGCAACTCGCTGAGTGGACGGGAGTGGAGCCGGCTGGCGCTCATGTTCGGGCTGATCCTGGCCGTCAACGCCGCCGGGTGGCTGATCTACGTGGCCGTGGTCATGCCCCAGCACATCGACTACAGGGGCTACGGCGGGAGCAAGGGGCTGGGCGTCGGGTTGGGGGTGGCGATCACCGCGTGGTTCCTCGGCTTTCGCCACGCCTTCGACGCCGACCACATCTCGTGCATCGACAACACCACCCGCAAGCTGATGGCCGACGGCAAGCGGCCCCTGGCGTCGGGGTTCTTCTTCTCGCTGGGGCACTCGAGCATCGTCGTCGGCGTCGGGGTCGGCATCACGTTCGCCGCCCGCGCCGTGTTCGGGGCGGTCGTGAACCCCTCGTCCACCTACGAGACCGCCGGGGGCACCGCCGGCACCATCGTGTCGGCGTCCTTCCTCTACCTGATCGCCGTGCTGAACCTGGTCGTGCTGGCGGGGATCTTCGAGGTGTTCCGGGAGATGCGTCGAGGTACCTACGACGAGCGCGAGCTCGAGGCTCGGCTCCAGGCTCGGGGGCTCATGTACCGCTTCTTCGGCCGGTACCTGCGCTCGATCAACCACACCTGGCAGCTGTGCTTCGTCGGCATGGTCTTCGGCATCGGGTTCGACACGGCCACCGAGGTCCTCCTCCTGGCGGCCACCGCCTACGCCGCCATCCAAGGCCTTCCCTACTACGCGGTGCTGGCCTTGCCGTTGCTCTTCTCGGGCGGGATGATGCTCTTCGACACCCTCGACGGCTGCTTCATGAATTTCGCCTACGGCTGGGCGTTCGCCAAGCCCGTGCGCAAGGTGTACTACAACCTCGTCATCACGGGTCTCTCGATCGGGGCGGCGTTCATCATCGGCACCATCGAGATCCTCGGCGTGCTGACGACCGAGGTGCACCTGCGCGGGGCGTTCTGGCGCTCCATGGCCAGCTTCGACATCAACGTCGCCGGGTTCTGCATCGCCGGCCTGTTCGTGGTCGTCTGGGTCGTCGCCCTCGCCTACTGGCGGTGGGGGAAGGTCGAAGCCCGTTGGAGCGCGCCCGTCGTCGCCGGCGGCGGTCGGACCAACGTGACCGGCGCGACCGATGCCTGAAGCCGGCACCTGGGCGGCCGGCGTGTCCCGCTCGGCGTCGTGCTGCCGAACGCACGCGATCGGGCGGTCGCCCAGCGAGCTCAGGGGGCCGTGCCGACCAGCCCGTCTTCCTCGAGGAGCGCCTTGAGGCGCTCCCATATCCGACGCTCCTGGCGGTCGCCCACGCGGGCCACGAGAGGATCGGGGAGGCGTCGAAACCCCTTCGTCTCGACGTCCCAGGACCAGCGCATCCGCGTCCCCGTGCCCTCGGGCTCGAAGGTCAGCTCCCCTTCGATCTCGGCACCCCGCAAGCTCGAGTGCGAGGCGAAGCGCTTGGGGCGCTCGTAGCCGGTGCACACGACGGTCATCGGCACGAGGCGGCCGGCCGATCGCAGCGTCGCCTGGAAGCGGCTGCCCTCGCCGATGGGCTCCCCCGACTCGAGCGAGGACGCCACCATGTGCCGGTTGTAGCGCGGCTCGTTCCGCTCGTCGGCCACGAAGTCGAACACCACTTCGGGCGGGCGCTCGATCAGGATCTCACCACGGACGCGGGCCATGTCCAGCCTCCAGGTCCTCCAACGGGCACACGCGACGTCGCGCCGCCGGCGGGAGCCCAACTCTACGGACGCCGTGGCTCCCGGCCCCAGAGGCGAACGGCCCTACGTCGCAGCCACGGAGGTGCCGCTCGTCGAGCCCCGAACTTGGCTCAGCCGCGCCGCGGCCCGGTGCTCAGGTAGCTGCCGCGGTAGTGCACGAGCGGCTGCACGGCGCCCTCGTCGAGCACGATCTCGTCGATCCGGCCCCGGACGAGGTGCGCATAGCCGGCCTCGGTCGTCCCGTGCAGCGTGCACGCGGCACGGGTGGCGGTCCTGATCAACGCCGGTCCCCACGGCGTGGGTGCGACGTCTTCTCCCTCGAAGGGATCGCCGGGCAACCGGAGGGCGAACTTCTCGGCGAGGCGGGTCTGGTCCGAGGCGAGGACATGGACGAGGAAGCGCCCCGTCTCGCGGGCGGCCTCGAAGAAGGACGACAACGGATCGACCAGACCCAGGACCTCGGAGGGAGCGCCTTCGGCGATCAGGACCGAGGACACGGTGATCCCTGCCGCGTTCTTGGCGGCGCCCTGGGCCGTCCACACCGTCACCGGCATGGCCAAGCGCCCGCGCAGCCGCCGTGCCGGTTCACGTGCCTCGATCGGTGTGGTGAACGGGTTCGAGCCGATCCGCGACGTCCCGTCGTCGAGGGTCATCGTCGAGGTTCGTCCAACGGTCGCCGGAGGGCGTCGAGCTTGTGGTCCCAGCGGGCCCCGACCGCGGCGAGCCACGAGGCGGGGCCCACCATGGCCTCGGGTCGGATGCGGTAGCGGACTTCGCGGCCCTGGCGTTCGGCCGTGAGGAGCCTGGCGCTGGAGAGCGTCGCCAGGTGCTTGACCACCGCCTGCCGGGACATCGCGTAGCCAGGCGCCAATTCGGTCGTCGCCGTCGCCGTCGCCGGACCGTCCGTCGACACTTGGTCGAGGAGGCGACGGCGCGTGGGATCGGCGAGCGCCGCCCACACGGCGTCGTGGCCGGCACGTCGAGCCATGCGACCTCCCGAGCTTGTGCTCCAACCCCAGAGATCCAACCCCATAGTTGTACATGCGGGAGGGCCGGACCAACGTGCAACCCACGCTTCGTCGCAGCTCCATCGTTGGCGATACGTACTTGGCGATGGGAATTGCCGGTGTGGACGCACTCGACCTGATCGTGCTCGGGCGGCGGCTGACGAAGATCGGCGAGCAGGCGTTGCCACCTCTCCCGCACCGACGCGTCGACTACTTGTCGATCTCCCGCCAGTGCGGGCGACCGAACAGGCGACCGAGCCGGGCGGTGAGCGACGGGCCCTCTGTGCGTGCCAGATCGACCTCTTCCACCGGCGGACCACCAGGCGCGGGTAGCGCCGCCGCCTCGGTCTCACTCAGAGCGCAACGAATGACGGTCGTGGTGATCTCGTCGACCTGATCGCGGTCGACGAATCGCAACCCGTGACGCGTCTTGACGGACAGCCCGTCGAAGAGGTCGAGCTCGGGGACCTGCAGGACGTGGTGCACCGTCCCGAACTGTGCGCCTGTCGTGGTCACCACCGGCGTGCCGACGGTGATCGCCTCGTAGGAGATCGGTCGTCCCTCGTCCATTTCGGCCTCCCTTTCGCGCGATCCGTCCGGCGCCCGGCCACCTTAGCGAGCAGCCACCTCGAGACGTTGGCGTGCGGCAGGGACGGTTCGGGGCCCCGTGCGGCACCAGCGAGGGACGTACCGTGCGGGTGGACAGTGTGCGTGGTGCCCGGTTGCACGTGTACGTCCTCGCCGACCCGGCAGAGCCGGCTGATCCCGGGACAGCCGAGAGGAGAAGGCCTAGCATGCTCGTATGGTCAAGCTCATCGTCCTCTACGGGCAGCCGACCGACCCGGCCGCGTTCGACGCCCACTACTTCTCGACCCACGCCGACCTGGTGGCGAAGATGCCAGGGGTGCAGCGCTTCGAGGCGGCCAAGTGCGGCTCGCTGGATGGATCGACGTCGCCCTACTACCTCCAGGCCGAGCTGTGGTTCGCCGACGAGGCCGCCCTCCAGGCGTGCCTTGCGAGCCCGGAGGGAGCGGCGGCGGCTGGCGACGTGCCCAACTTCGCCAGTGGGGGAGCCACGATGCTGACCGGGGACGTGCTCGGGGGCTGAGCAACCGCCGGCGCGTCGGACCCACGGGCCACCGTCGGACCGGCACCGCCGCCAGCCGGTCACGACGCGTAGTAGTGGTCCTCGTCGAGGTCGTCGAGGAGGCTCGGCCCGGTCGGTGCCCACCCGAGGAGGTCACGGGTGATGGCGGCCGTGGCCGGGCTGTCGAGGCCCACGAAGTGGCCCAGATGGCCGAAGTGGTCGACGGCGGCGTCCGGGGTCAGCGAGGTCGCCGGGACGTCGAGGTGGCGGCCCAACGCCTCGGCGATCTGGCGGAAGGGCACCCCCTCGTCGGCCACGGCGTGCAGCACCGTGCCGGCCGGGGCCGACTCGACGGCGAGGCGCGCCAGTCGAGCCGCGTCGGAGCGGTGCACGGCGGGCCACCGGTTGGAGCCGTCCCCCACGTAGCCGGCCACACCGCGCTGGCGGGCCGTGGCGACGAGGCCGGCGATGAACCCGTGGTCGCCGTCGCCATGGACGGTCGGCGGAAGGCGCAGCACCGACGAGCGAACGCCGATCCCGCGCAGTGACAGCGCGAGCAGGGCGGTGGCCGCGCGGCGCCCGGCGGGGTTGGAGCGGACCGCGGGGGTGGGCACGAGCCCGTCGTCCTCCGTCGCCGGCCGGCCGGCCGTCAACGCCAGCGTTCCCGAGGCGAGCACCAGGGGGCGGTCGGAACCGGCCAGGGACTGGCCCATTGCCTCGACGGCCCGCCGATCGGCCGCCGCCGCTGCAGCGAAGTTGCCGCTCCACGCCTCCTCGTGCTGGAAGGCCAGGTGGACGACGCCGTCCGAGTCGGCGGCCGCATCGGCCAGGTCGTCGGGGTCGTCGATGTCGCCCCGCCGGACGCCGGCACCCGCCGCTTCGAGCCGCCGGGCCGACGCCTCGGAGCGAGCCAGTCCGACGACCTCATGGCCTGCTCCCAGCAGCTCGGGGACCACCGCCGAGCCGATCCAACCCGACGCGCCGGTGACGAAGACTCTCATTGGCACCTCCACGAAGCCGTGATGTCAGTTACAGACATCACCCTACGCCTCATGTCAGCGACTGTCAACACTACGATGCAGCGTCATGGGTAGGTGGCAGTCCGACAGCCGCGGGCGGCTCCAGGAGGCGGCGCTCGCGTTGTACGCAGCGCGCGGGTTCGACCAGACGACGGCGGCCGAGATCGCCGCCCGGGCCGGCGTGACCGAGCGGACCTTCTTTCGCCACTTCGCCGACAAGCGGGAGGTGCTCTTCGGGGGGTCCGACCTCCTCCAGGAGCAGATCGTGACGGGCGTGGTCCAGGCGCCGGGGGAGTGGGGGGCCTTCGACGCGGTCGCCGCCGGCCTCGACGCGGCCGCCGCCATGCTCGGGGAGCTCCGGCGGGACCTGTCGCGTCGACGCCAGGCCGTGATCGCCGCCAACCCCGAGCTCCGTGAGCGCGAGATGGCCAAGCTGGCCGACTACGCGACAGCAGTTGCGGTCGCCCTGCACCAGCGGGGCGTCGGTGAGCCCCAAGCGAGCCTTGCCGCCCTCGCCGGCATGACGGTGCTGCGCGTCGCCCTCGATCTCTGGGCGAGCGGCAGCGACGAGCGCGACCTGCCCACGGTCATGCGGGAGTCCCTGGCCGAGCTGCGAGCGGTCACCGCCGGCGACTGAGGCGGATCGGTCCGTGCCGGCGCCGCCGCCCCTGGCGCCGCTCCCCCTGGCGCCGCCGCCCCTGGCGCCGCTCCCCCTGGCGCCGCTCCCCCCGGCGCCGCTCCCAGGTGGGGTGGTCGGCCAGCACGGCCGTCCGTCGAAGTGGCCCGAGCGGTGACGGAGCCTGCATGATCGGCGCATGGCATACGACTTCGACCTCGTCGTCCTTGGCGCCGGACCGGGCGGGTACACGGCCGCCGTCCGGGCCTCCCAGCTCGGCCTCACCACCGCCGTCGTGGAGGAGCGGTACTGGGGTGGTATCTGCCTGAACGTCGGCTGCATCCCTTCGAAGGCCCTCCTGCGCAACGCCGAGCTCGCCCAGGTCCTCACCAGCGAGTCCGAGCTGTTCGGCATCCGCTCCGAGTCGCCCATCACGATGGACTACGGGGTCGCCTTCGACCGCAGCCGGACGGTGGCCGACGGGCGGGTGAAGGGCGTCCACTACTTGATGCGGAAGAACGGCATCGCCGAGATCAACGGTGCGGGGCGGTTCACGGGCGCCCACGAGCTCGTGGTGAACGGCCCCGACGGCCAACGCACCGTGACCTTCGCCAATTGCATCGTCGCCACGGGCACGACCACGCGCTTGCTGCCCGGCACCAGCCGCTCCGAACGCGTGGTCACCTTCGAGGAGCAGATCCTCTCGCGCGAGCTCCCGGCGAGCATCATCATCGCCGGCGCCGGTGCCATCGGCGTGGAGTTCGCCTACGTGCTTCGCAATTTCGGGGTGGACGTGACCATCGTCGAGTACCTGGACCGGCTGGTGCCCCTCGAGGACGCCGAGGTGTCCGCCGAGCTCGCCCGCCGCTTCCGCCGGTACGGCATCACGGTCCACACCTCCACCCGGGTGGACGGCATCGACGACGGCGGCGACCGGGTGGCGGTCGCGGTGACCGGCAAGGACGGTCGCCAGCAGGTGCTGCAGGCCGACAAGGTGCTCCAGGCCGTCGGGTTCCAGCCCCGCGTGGCCGACTATGGGCTGGAGGCGACGGGGGTGGCGCTCACCGAGTGGGGCGCCATCGACGTCGACGCCTTCTGCCGGACGAACGTGCCGGGCATCTACGCCATCGGCGACGTCACCGCCAAGCTCATGCTGGCGCACGCCGCCGAGGCCATGGGGGTCGTCGCCGCAGAGACGATCGCCGGGCACGTCACCCAGGTGATCGACTACACGATGGTGCCCCGCGCCACCTTCTGCCAGCCGCAGATCGCGAGCTTCGGCTACACCGAGGTCCAGGCCAAAGAGCGCTACGAGGACGTGACGGTCGTCAAGTTCCCCTTCACCGCCAACGGCAAGGCCCACGGCGCCGGCGACCCGGGTGGGTTCGTGAAGCTGGTCGCCGGCGGGGAGCAGCGTGAGCTGCTCGGGGGGCACCTCATCGGCCACGACGTCGCCGAGCTGCTCCCGGAGCTGACGCTGGCCCAGCAGTACGACCTCACCGCCCACGATGCGGCCCGCAACATCCACGTGCACCCGACGATGGGGGAAGCCGTCAAGGAGGCACTCCACGGCCTCGTCGGCGAGATGATCAACTTCTGACCACCGCCAGGCAGCGCGTCGGTCGGCGGCGACCACCCGTCGCCTGGTGCCGTCCCCGGCCCGTCAGGTGTCCAGGCCGAGCGTGAACGTGGGCTTGGGGGACGTGTCGGGGAGGCGGTGCTCGCTCGCAAGCCGGCGCACGGCGGTACCGGTCGCCAGGAACTCGGTGGCGTGCTCGCCCCACACGTGGTTGGCGACCGTCACTCCCACCCCCACGATGCCCGACGCCTGGGCATGGGTGGCCTCTGTCTGCATCCGCGTGAGCGCCAGCTCGCGCGCCTCGTAGATGCCCTGGGTGAACTGCACCATCTCCTGGTTCTGGCCGGCCTGACGGAGCGCCTGGAAGGCGCTCTGGTGGGCGATGTGGTACACGCAGGTGCCGAGCACGAACGCGACGGGGACCGCACCGGCCGCGAGGAGCCGGAAGAAGTCCTGAGCGGAGAGATCGGAGGTGAAGGGCTGGCCGTCGGGAGCCCGGTGGGCGCCGCCCCCGGAGAGCGAGCGGACGGCGGTCCCGGTCGCGACGAACTCGAGGACGTCCTGCCCCCACACGTAGGCCTGCATGCGGAGCGAGACACCGACGACGCCGTCCGCGCCGAGCTGGGCCGCCTCCACCCGCATGCGGGTCATCGCCAGCTCGCGGGCGGTGTACATCGCCTGGGTGAGCACCGTGAGCTCTTGGTTCTGGTTCCACCGCGCGATCTGGAGACCGATGTGGTACATCGACGACCCGACGACGAAGCCGAGCGGCTCGAACCCGGCCTCGCCGAGCAGCACGTACTCCGAGACGGACAGGTCCGACGTGAAGACGCCGGCGGCGTCGGCACCGGCGGTGTGAGACAGTCGGCCGGTCGCCGCCTCCGGCTCCCAGGTCGGCGCGCCTGCGCCCGGCGTTGTCCGACCGAACAGCGGCATGATGCCCTCCTTCGCGTCAGCGGTTGACGCCCGCAAGCTAGATCGTCGCACGAAGTGGCGCGAGGAGGCCATGGCACAATGCCCCGTGGCCGTCGCCGGTGTGCTGCTTGCTCCCGGCGCGGGTGCAGGATCCGACCAGCCGGCCCTCGTGGCGATCGACGGGGCGGTCGCGGCGCTCGGCCTCCCCGTCGCCCGGATGGACTTTCCCTATCGCCTCGCCGGCCGGCGGCGGCCGGACCCCGAGGGGGTGCTGGAAGCAGCCGTGCGCGACCACGCCGCGGCACTCGCGTCGAGGGTCGGCACCGGCACCGGCTCGCTCGTGCTCGGCGGGCGATCGATGGGAGGCCGGATCTGCTCGCAGGTCGTGGCCGCCGGGCTCCCGGCGGCGGGCCTGGTGCTGGTGAGCTACCCGCTCCACCCGCCGGGGAAGCCGGAACGGCTCCGCACCGCGCACCTTCCCGCCTTGCGGGTGCCCTGTCTCTTCGTCGCCGGGACGAAGGACGCGTTCGGATCGCCCGCCGAGCTGGAGGCGGCGACCGAGGCGATCGGGGCGCCGGTGACGCACGTCTGGGTCGAGGGCGGGGACCACGGGCTGCGGCGGCGGGATGCCGAGGTCGCCGCGGCCGTGGCCGCGTGGCTGCACGACACGTTCGGGATCCGAGCCCGAGGCGACCGCCGCCGGTAGCGGCCGCCCGGTCGCAGCTCGGTGTGGTCAGCCGGCGGGAAGGATGGGCCGGTAGGCAGGCTCCCACATGGCGGCTGCCACCGAGCCTTCGAACGTCTCGTCGGCGCGGCGGGCCACGCCGTCGCGCACCGCCGCTCGGGCCACCGCTGCCGCCACGGCCGCCGACGTCCGGCGCAGCGTGGCGACCGGAGGCAGGAGCGGGGTCCCCGGCTGGGCGCCGTCGACTTGCTCGGCGATGGCGCCGGCGGCGGCGCGGAGCATCCCGGGAGTGACCCGCGACGCCCGGGCGACGATCACGCCCAGGCCCAGGCCAGGGAACACGAGGGCGTTGTTCGCCTGGGCGACGGGGAAGGTCTCCCCTCCGACCCGGGCGGGCGGGAAGGGACTCCCGGTCGCCACCAGCGCCCGGCCGTCCGTCCACGCCAGGACGTCGGCCGGATCGGCCTCCGAGAGGGACGTCGGGTTGGAGAGGGGCATGACGACCGGCCGCTCGCAGTGCGCTGCCATGGCGCGCACGATCTCCTCGGTGAAGCTCGCGGACTGCCCGGAGGTGCCGATGAGGATGGTCGGCCGAACCCGCCGGACCACCTCGGCGAGGCCGATCCGGCCTTGCGGGTCCCGTGCGAAGTCCGCCACCTCGTCCGCCGGTCGAGCGAACGGCTGCTGGAAGTCGCGAAGCTGGCCGTCGGCCGAGGTCAACAGGCCCCGGCTCGACAGCGCCCAGATGGCGCGCCGCCCGTCCGATGCCCCATCCTCTTCGATGGCGGCCACCAATTGCTCGGCGATGCCGATGCCCGCCGTCCCCGCGCCGTGGATGACGACTCGTTGGTCGCCGAGGCGGCCGCCGCCCAATCGCAAGGCGGAGAGCACGGCCGCCAGCGCGACGGCGGCGGTCCCCTGGATGTCGTCGTTGAAGGTCAGGCGCTCGTGCTGGTGGCGATCGAGGACGCGGCGGGCGTTCGCCGCCCCGAGGTCCTCCCAGTGCAGCAGGGCGTGAGGGAAGAGCCGGCTGGCCGTCTGCACGTAGGCGTCGACGAAGGCGTCGTAGGTGGGCGTGTCGGCGCGGGGGTGCCGGTTCCCGAGGTAGAGCGGGTCGTCGAGCAGGCTCTGGCGGTTGGTGCCGACGTCGAGGACGACGGGCAACGTACGGGCAGGGTCGATCCCTCCGGCCGCCGTGTACACGGAGAGCTTGCCCATCGAGATGGCGATGCCGCCGACGCCCCAGTCCCCGATCCCGAGGATCGCCTCTCCGTCACTTGCGACGATGAGGTCGACGTCCTCGGGCCCGAGGCCCGTCGCCCGCAGCGAGGCTTCGATGTCGTCGGGCTCGTCGACGGAGAGGTAGACGCCCCGGGCGCCCCGGAACTCCCCGCTGAAGCGGCGGATCGCCTCCCCGACGGTCGGGGTGTACACGATGGGCAACATCTCCTCGAGGTGGTCCTGCAGCAGGCGGAAGTAGAGGACCTCGATCCGCTCGTGGAGGAGGGTGAGGAAGACGTTCTTCGCCAGGTCGTCCGGTTGTGCCGAGAACTGCTGGTAGGCGCGGGCTGCCTGCTCCTCCAGGGTGAGGACAGCGGGCGGGAGCAGGCCGACCAGACCGAACGCCTGCCGCTCGTCGCGCGTGAAGGCCACCCCGTGGCTCAGGCGCGGATCGGCGAGGAGCTGGCGGCCCCGCAGCCTCGTCTCGACGGGGGGCAGGGAGCGGTTCATGGGCCGCACCCTACCGGCCGGGCTCGGCCGCTGGCGCTACGCCAGCCGGAGCAGCAGGGCGACGAACCGGCGGGCCGACCGGGGCTGCAACACTGTGCGGGCGGCCGCCGGTGGCCGCCCGCCGGCCCTCCGCGCGGAGCAGAGGGACGGCCGACCGAGGGAGGGGTCGCCCATGGACGTCAACCGCTCGGTGCCGCCCACGATGGTCGTGCCGGTCCTCACCTATCCCGATGTGCGCGCCGCGGTGGCGTTCTTGACGGCCGCCTTCGGGTTCGTGGAGCGCACCCGCATCGGCGAGGACCATCGGTCCCAGTTGGCCGTTGGCGACGAGGGTGCCGTCATCGTCGCGGACACCGGTGGCGAGCGACGACCGCCGGAGCCGGGGTGGGTGTCGCACCTCGTGCGGGTGCGGGTGGCCGACGTCGACGCAGCCTTCGCCCGCGCCCGTGACCACGGCGCCGTGGTGGTCGAAGCGCCGGTCGACCGGCCGTACGGCGAGCGCGACTGCACCCTCGAAGACCCTGCTGGCCACCGCTGGCAGCTGGCCGAGGCGGTGGCGGATGTCGCACCCGAGGAGTTCGGCTGCGAGACCGTCACCCCGTGGCCCGCCTACGAGCGTCGGGCGACCGACACCCCCGGCGTGTGACGTTGTCGTATCGTCCGTTCATGCCTGACACGGAGCCGTCCTCCGCCAAGACGTGGCGCTACCACTTCACCCATGCCGGTGGTGACGAGATCGAAGCGGGGGAGTTCACCGGCGACGAGCCGGCGATTGCCCGGGCGCGGGAGCTGTCGACGTCCATGGTGGAACCCGTCGTCGTCGAGCGCTACGGCATGGTCGCCTGGCATTACGTCGACGAGGTCGACGAGCGCCCCTGAGCAACGGGGACGGCGGGCCCCGTCCATCGCGGGTTGCCGTCCGCGAGCTCCAGGTCGGGCGGCCCCGTGCCGCGTGCGCCGCTCTCCATGCCGCCGGCGCCGCTCTCCATGCCGCTGGCGGCATGGAGCCGGCCGCCCGGGAGCGGCAGAGCATGGCGCGACCATCGCCGTGCCGTTCAAGGTACGTTGGTCGCGGAGGCGCTCGAGTGGCTGAGATCTCGCAGAGAGTCGGCGGCAATGGGGCACGATCCACGGAGCCCGGCACGGTGGCCCACTGGGGCCAACGCCGTGGCACCCTGCACGACGCCGATGGCCTGATCGCCGGTCCCGGTGACCCCAGCGCCGGTGGCCCGAGACCCGGGGACCCTTGCATCGACGGGGGGACGCAGGGTCCCGAGGTCGGCGCCGGCGGCCTGGGAGCGGGGACCGGTTCGAACGCTGCGTTGCGGGGGGTCGATCAGCCGCTTCGGGTCCTCTCGCCCGACGGCTCGCCGACCGGGGCATCCGATCCGCCCTACCCGGCCCTCCTCGGTCCCGAGCAGCACCGGCAGATGCTCACCGACATGATCCTCACGCGCCGGGTGGATGCGGAGCTCGTCGACCTTCAGCGCCAGGGGCAGCTCGCGCTCTACGCGTCGTGCCTCGGGCAGGAGGCCGCGCAAGTCGGCGTCGCCGCCGCGATGCGTGCCCAGGACTGGTTGTTCCCCCAGTACCGCGAGCTCGGGATGCTCGTCGCCCGCGGGGTCGACCCGGTGGGGGTCGCCATGATGTGGCGCGGTGCCTATCACGGTGGCCGGGGCCTGCTCGAGCGGCACACCTCGCCGATCTGCATCGTCGTCGGTGCCAACGCGCTGCACGCGGCGGGGTTCGCCCTCGGTGTGCGGCTGGACGCAGCCGACGAGGTGGTCGTCGCGTCCATCGGTGACGGGGCCCTCAGCGAAGGTGACGTCCACGAAGCCCTCAACATGGCGGCGGTCTACGAGGTCCCCTGTCTCTTCGTCGTCCAGAACAACCAATGGGCGATCTCGGTGCCCGGACGCGTGCAGACGAAGAGCGCGACGCTCGCCCACAAGGCCGTCGCGTACGGGATCCCGGGGATCCGCTGCGACGGCAACGACGTCCTGGCGACGTACTCGGTGGCGTCCGATGCCCTTCGCTGGATCCGAGCCGGGGGAGGACCGGTCCTGCTCGAGCTCCTGACGTACCGGAGAGGCGCGCACACGACCGCGGACGACCCCACGCGCTACCGCGGCGACGCCGAGCTCGAGCGGTGGGCGGCGTTGGACCCCATCGACCGCTACCGCCGGCATCTCGTCGCCGAGGGGATCTGGGGGGAAGAAGAGGAGCGGCGGGCTGCCTCCGTGGCGGACGAGGCCGCGGCACACGTTCGGGCCGAGGTCTGCGACGCGGCCGACCCCTCCGCGACCGGGCTCTTCGACCTCGTGTTCACCAGGCCCACCAAGGAGCTCGAGCGCCAGCGGGCCCAGCTCGAGCGGGAGCTCGCACGGAGGCGGTCGTGAGCGCCGTCACGATGGTCGCCGCCATCAACGCCGCGCTGCGTGACGCGATGGACGGAGACGACAAGGTGGTCGTCTTCGGAGAGGACGTCGGCCGCCTGGGGGGCGTCTTCCGGGTGACCGACGGGTTGTCCGATCGCTTCGGCCCCCAGCGCTGCTTCGACACGCCGCTCGCGGAGTCCGGGATCGTCGGCTTGGCCATCGGGCTCGCGATCCGCGGGTACCGGCCGGTGCCGGAGCTGCAGTTCGACGGGTTCAGCTACCCGGCGCTCGACCAGGCGCTCAACCAGCTGGCGAAGTACCACTCGCGTTCGGGGGGTCTGGTCGATCTGCCGGTGGTGGTGCGGATCCCCTCGTTCGGCGGCATCGGGTCGCCCGAGCACCACTCCGAGTCCCCCGAGACCCACTTCGCGCACACGGCCGGTCTCAAGGTCGTGTGCCCTTCGACGCCCGGCGACGCCTACTCGATGCTCCGAGAGGCCATCGAGTGCCCCGACCCCGTCGTCTACCTCGAGCCCAAGCAGCGCTACTGGACCCGCGAGGAGATCGACCTGCCGTTGCGGACGGAGCCCATGGACCAGGCGGTCGTGCGCCGGGCAGGCGACGACGTGACGCTCGTCGCCTACGGGAACGCCGTGGCGACGGCGATGGCGGCGGCGGCGGAGGCCGAGGTGCAGGCCGGGCTCGCCGTCGAGGTGATCGACCTTCGCTCGCTGGCGCCCATCGACGTCGACGCCGTCGTGGCGTCCGTGGAGAAGACGGGGCGCTGCGTGGTCGTCCACGAGGCCCCCCGGACCCTCGGGATCGGGGCGGAGGTCGCCGCGCTGGTCCAGGAGCGCGCGTTCTACCACCTCGAGGCACCGGTGCTCCGAGCGACGGGCTTCGACACGCCCTACCCGCCCGCACGGCTCGAGCGCGACTGGCTGCCGGGCGTCGACCGCGTCCTCGACGCGGTCCAGGCGGTCTGGGAGCAGTAGGCGGGAGCCCGAGCGCATGCGTCGCGACTTCCTCCTTCCGGACCTGGGTGAGGGGCTCCAGGACGCGACCGTCGTCCAGTGGCACGTACGGGTCGGCGACACGGTGCACCTGAACGACCGGTTGGTCACGGTCGAGACGGCCAAGGCCTCGGTAGAGCTGCCGTCGCCGTTCGAGGGGCGGGTGGCCCTTCTCGACATCGGGGAAGGCGACGGGCTTCGCGTCGGCGAGCGGCTTGCATCCATCGACACCTCGGAGGACGGGGAAGCCGCCGCACCGCGAGCGCCGGATGCCGCACTGCTGCCGACGGGCGCGCCGACGGGCCCGGTGACCCGCCAGCCGGTCCTCGTCGGCTACGGCGTGGACGTCGTGCCCCAGCGAGCGACCGGGCGGCGGGAGTGGCGACGCCGCAAGGCGCCCGGTAGGCGTGCCCTCGACGGGGGAGAGCAAGGTCTCGGCACCACCCCGTCGGTGCCGGCCACACCACCCAACGGGTTTCCCGTGCCACGCCCGCTCGCCAAGCCCCCCGTGCGCTGGCTGGCGCGGACCCTCGACGTGGACCTGCACCAGGTGCGTCCCACCGGATCCCGGGGCGAGGTGACCGCAGAGGACGTGCGCGCCGCCGCCGGATCCGCCGCGACCGGTGATGCTGCGGGGTCTGTCGGGGTCGCCCGAGGCGAAGCGATGCGACAGGACGAGCGTCCGTCGTGGCCCGGCGGGACGGGGGCCTCCGGTCTCGCGGGGGACGATCGTCCGGAGGAGATCCCCGTGCGGGGGGTGAGGGCGCGCATCGCCGAACGGATGAGCCTGTCGCGCTCGACGATCCCGGAGGCGTCAGCCGGGCTGTGGGTCGACTGTGAGCGTCTGCTCGCCCTGCGGGCCGCGCTGCGAGACGACCTCCGGAGCGGGTCCGCACGAGACGTGGGAGGAGCGGAGGCCCTCACGCCCTTTGCCATCCTCGCTTGGATGGTGCCGTTCGCACTGCGGTCGGCGCCCCTCCTCAATGCGAGCTTCGACGCCGCGGCGAAGGTGATCCGCGTGTCCCGCGCCGTGCACCTCGGTGTCGCCACGGGCACGGAGCTCGGGTTGCTGGTGCCGGTCGTGCACGGGGCCCACGCTCTCGGTCTGCGGGAGCTCGCCGGGGAGCTGGCGCGCCTCACGCGTTGGGCGCGCGAGGGCACCTTGACGCCGGAGCAGCTCACGGGCTCGACGTTCACGATCACGAACTACGGTGCCCTCGGGCTCGACGACGGCCTCCCGGTCGTCAACGCCCCCGAGGCCGCAATTCTCGGGGTGGGCGCGATCGCGCCACGGGCGACCGTGCACGACGGCGAGCTGGCCGTGCGGTCGACCGCCAAGCTCACCTGCGTGTTCGACCATCGAGTCTCGGATGGGGCAGACGCCGCTCGGTTCCTCGGGCGCCTGAAGGCGCTCGTCGAGCAGCCCGAGCTGCTCCTGGGGACGCGCTGACGCCCGGAGCCCCCGCGTCGCGACGCTGCCGGCCGCCCTGCGGGCCAAGCTGCAAGCCACGCTGCAAGCCACGCTGCAGGCCACCCTGCGGGCCAGGACTGGGCGGCTACGCCAGCCCTTCGATGAGGCTGACGATCTCGTCCTTTCGATAGCCGCACTGCTTGGCAACGGCGACGAGCTCTCTCGCCTGACGGAGGACTGCACTGCGCTCGGGCGTCCCCGTCACCGTCACCCCGCGCCCCCGTCGGAACTCGAGCAGCCCCTCGTCACGCAGCTGTCGGAGGGCCCGCAGCACCGTGTTGACGTTGACGCCCAGCACGGCGGCCAGGTCCTTGGCCGGCGGCAGGCGCTCACCCGG
>DAHUZJ010000019.1 GCA_027306585.1 Acidimicrobiaceae bacterium
GGCCGAACGGCCGGGGCCGCCGAGCGTGGCGTTCGATGCGACGCCCGCCCCGGACACGGCAGAGGTCGGCGACGGCGTGGCCGCAGGGAGCGCGGTCGGCACCGCTCCCTTCCAACCGGCAGCCGCACCGGCCTGGACAACCGTGCTCGTGATCACCGCGGCCGTCGAGCTCGAGCCCGGCGGGTGGGCCGGCGCCGAGGGCGTGTGCCCAGTCACGGCTCCGGTGAGTGTCGACGGGGCCGGGCTGGCGACGGCAGGGACCCTGGCCGGCGCGGCGGCCGCGGCCGGCATCAGGTGGGCCATGATGGGATTGGCCACGAGCGTCGCCCCCAGTGAGGCGGTCGCCACCCCGGACAACGTGGCCGTCGTGAGGACGCTGCCGCCAGCCCCGGCGGTCGTGACCACTTGGGCGGCTGCACGGGGCACGAGCCCGATGAACGGCACCTCGGCAAGCCAGGCCGCGACCCCGATGGTCCAGTGCAGCCGGCCAAGCGAGACGTTGAGGAAGGCCCGCACCACAGCGGGATCGAACTGCTTCCCGCTCTCCCGCACCAGCTCGGCACGGGCGGCCGCGGCGCTCATCGGCCGCTTGTAGGAACGAACGGCCGTCATGACCTCGAAACTGTCCGCCACTGCCACCAGTCGCGCCGCGAACGGGATGTCCTCCCCGCGGAGCCCGAACGGGTACCCCGTGCCGTCGTAGGACTCGTGGTGGGCCCAGACAGCGTCCACGCCGGCACCGAGGAAGGGCCGCAGGGCGCGGACGATCCGCTCGCCTTCTGCCGGGTGGCGCCGCAGCTCCTCCCACTCGCGGGCCGTCGGAGCTCCGGGCTTGTTCAACAGGGCAGCAGGGACCAGCAGCTTGCCGATGTCGTGAAGGAATGCACCCCACCGCACGGCATTGGCCTCGGTCTCGGGCAGCCGGAGCTCTTCGATCAGGAGCTCGGCCATCGCCCGCGTCCGCTCGGAGTGCCCCCGCGTCCGCCGGTCGTGGAAGTTGAGCGCCGTGGCCAGCGTCACCACCTTCTCGGCCAGCGCGGCGACGTCCTGTTGGTCCCCGCACTCGCGCGCCCAGTACTGGAGGCGCCGGACGCTCGTGCTCCGCAGGGCGACCGAGAACCTCGATGGTGCCCGGTCCGGAAAGACGAGGGAGAGCCGCAGCAGCACGGCGAGCGGGATCAGACGCCGCCCGCACCACTCACCGGCGAAGAAGGTCACGACCGTCCCGATGCCGGCAGCGACGACCCGCACCACTTCGACGAGGATGCCGCCTCCAGGAACGGCCCAGGCAATGACGACGCCGGCGACGACCGAGGCCAGCAACGGAACGACGACGATAACGAACCGCATGATGCCGGCGATGGCGCGATGTCCGCGCCAATGGCTCTGATCCGAACCCCGGGCTCCCAAGATGCTCGTCATGAGCATCACCTCCCCACTCCGCCTTGCGTCCCATCCCTAGAACCGCAGTGAAGATGTTACCTGCCGGCAACGGACCTGGCAACCGAGTCCTGCAGCGCAGTCGACGAGACGCCCGCAGCCCGTTGCCGGGGACGGCCTGCGCCCCACCGGGCGGGTCTGGTCCCGGCGTCACGCAAGCCGATCGACGGCCAAGGCGACGGCGAAGGCCACCGTCGACACCGACAGGGCCGAGAGAGCTCGCTCGAGCGGCAGGAGGAGGACTGCCTCGTCGAGCCGCCGGGTCGTGCCGTCGACGAGCTCGACCCGGCCGTCCACCCGCCGGGTCCTCCGACGCAGGAGGCGCGCCGGCGAGCTCAGAGCGCGCTGGGCCAGGGACAGGCCGACGGCCGCCACGGCAGCGACGGCAGCAGCCACGGACAGGGACCGCGCCTGGGCGACGTACGCGGTCAGGACCGGGAACCCGCCCCACGCCAGCGCGAACACGAGGTCGTTGTGGAGCGCGCCGTCCCACAGCTCGACGTTGTAGGCGACGGCCACCAGCACCCCGCACACGATGAACGGCACGAGCACGGGACCTTGGCGTGCCACGCCCAGGGCACCGAGGACCACCGCGCCGGCCAACCCGACGGCCGCCGCCAGCAGCAGCGAGCGCCGGCCGAGATCCGTGCCGAGGGGCCGTCCGTGGAGCTCGTCGAGGGCGTGGGCCGCGACGCCGACGGCGAGGAAGAACGCGCCCAGACTGGCCAGGAGGACGGTCACCGACGGTCTCGGGGCGAGCACGCTGCCGATCACCACGTAGGAGAGATGCCAGGCGGTGTAGGGCGGGTGCAGGACCGTCCACCAAGCCCGCCAGCCACCGCCCGAGAGGCCGTAGAACGCCGGCGGCCGAGACCGGGCAGCGGGCGGCGAATCAGCCACCGACCCGGCGCCCCCACATGACCAACCCGCCACCCAGGCTCATGCGCCGGTAGCCCACGTCGACGAGCCCCGCATCGTGCCACGCCTGGACCAACCACGGAAGGGGAAAGCGGCGGTCGTGGGCGCTGATGCTCGGACCGAGGAAGCGGCCCACGTCGTACCACGCCTTCCCGCCCGTCAAGGCCCCGGCGATCGGAAGGACGGCTCGGGTATAGCCCCACCACGCCGTGCGCCACCCGGGCGAGTGCGGGACGGCGAACTCCAGACTGGCCACGACGCCGCCCGGGCGGACGACGCGGGCCAGCTCGACTACGACTGCGGCCGGATCCGCCACGTAGCGCAAGAGGTAGGTGAAGGACAGCGCGTCGAACGCCGAGTCGGCAAACGGCAGACGGGCACCGTCCGCCTGGACGAGGCGGATCCGGGACCCGAGGCCACGTGCGGCCACGGTCGCCCCTGCTCGAGCCAACATCGGCGCGCTGAGGTCGGCACCGACCACCCGCGCCTCGCTGTGGCGGGCAAGCGCGATCGCCACGCCGGCCGGGCCGGTGGCCACGTCGCAGACCGTGCGAGGACGGTCCGCAAGCGTCCGCCGCACCAGTTCGGCTCGCCACCGAGCGTTCTGGCCGAACGACAGCACCTCCGCCAACACGTCGTACCGGGCGGGCAGGCCGGCAAAGAGCCGCTCGGCGAAGCGGGCCGTCCGGCCATCGGTGTCGGGCTTCGGCACCCCACGAGGATCGCACAGCCGAAGTGCGCTGTCCCGGGCACCGTGCACGGACCGCCGTCGGGCTCCTGCCGTCGCCGCGACCGCCCGGGGGACAAGAATGTCGCCATGGGCTGGAACCGCTCACGAGCACTGCTCGCCGTGCTCGTCGTGGCGGCCGGTGGCGTGGGGGCCGCGCTCGCCGCCACCTCCTCATCCGGCACCGGGCCGCCCGCGACGGCCGGGAGGACGGGGGCGAGCCCGACGACGTCCACCGCCCCGAGCGTGGGCACCACGACCACCGCGCCGGCCGCCAGCACGCCGACGTCCGGTGGGGCCCACGCCGCGAAGCCGCACGTGATGGTGATCATGTTCGAGAACCACGGCTACTCCCAGATCGTGGGCAGCGCGACAGCGCCGTACCTCAACAGCCTGATCACCCGCTACGGCCTGGCCACCGCCTCTTACGCCGACACCCACCCGAGCCTCCCCAACTACCTCGATCTCGTGTCGGGATCGACCCAGGGCATCACGACGGACTGCACAACGACCTGCACGGCGAACGGCCCCCAGCTCGCGGACCAGCTGCAGGCGGCCGGCATCGGATGGCACGCCTACATCGAGTCGATGCCCACGCCCTGCTACACCGGCCCGACGGGCCAGCTGTACGACCGGCACCACAATCCGTTCGTCTATGCGCCGCATCTCGTCGACAACGCCGCGGAATGCGCCAACGTGGTGCCGCTGACCCTGCTCACAGCCCAGCTGGCGGCCGGGACGGCGCCGACATTCCTGTGGATCACGCCCAACGTGCAACACGACATGCACACAGGCACCGTGGCGGAAGGCGACACGTGGCTGGCCCACGAGCTCCCGACCGTCATGGCCTCGTCGTGGTACCGGTCCGGTGGCACCGTCATCCTCACCTTCGACGAAGGTGTGACAAACAGCGGCTGCTGCGGCGGCGCGGCGGGCGGGCACATCGCCACCCTCGTGGTGTCCGCAGCGACGCCGCGAGGCGACCAGCTGAGCACGCCGGTCGACCACGCCGGGGTGCTGCGGACGATCGAGGAGCTGTACGGGCTTCCCTTCCTCGGGGCGGCAGCCGACCGGTCGAGTGGGACACTGCTGCCGCTGCTCGGGCGCTCGCCGGGTTGACCTGGGCGACAGTCCTGCCATCAAGTTGCACCCTCGTGGTGCCGATAGGTGAGCGGCACGGGCAAGGCCCGCGCCATGCAGGAAGGACGCGCAATGGCGGTGCAGCTAGAGGCCGGCCTGGGTCGGGCGTGGGTCGGCTCCGGCCCCGACGACCCCCTGGCCATCCTCCGGCGCATCACCCGCGGCGCGCTCCACGTCGTCGATGGCGCGGAGGTGGCCGCCATCGACCTCGTCGACCCGTGGGGCGAGCTCGTGGCGGTGTGCGTGGAAGGTGCGCCGGCTGAGCAGCTCCAGCTTCGCCGTGACAGCCTGTCGGGCCTTGCCTTCGCCACCCGTCACGCGCAGCGATGCGACGACGCCGAGACCGACCCGCGCGTCGACCGGGCGGCGTGCCGCGCCGTGGGTGCACGATCCCTCGTCACCGTGCCCTTGGTGCACTGCGACGCCACCGTCGGCGTCATCACCGTCGCTTCGAGCCGGCTGGCGGCGTTCGACGACTCGGTGATCGACGTCTTGACGGAGCTCGGTGGCTTCCTCAGCGCCGTCGTCGCCACCGCCGTGGCCACCGACGGCCCGGAACGCCAGCGCGGCCTCGTGCGCGTGGGTGCCGCCGACAGTGGCGGGCCCGGTGTCCGCACGCCGAGTGGCGCAGTCGACACCGACCGCGTCGCCGCCTTCGTGACGGAGGTGCTCAGCCCCGGGGCGGCCGACACCGCCGACACTCACCGCCGCATCCTCGACGCGCTCGAGCGGCGGGCCGTCACCATGGTGTTCCAGCCGGTCGTCGAGCTGGCACGTGAGCGGGTGGTGGCGGTGGAGGCCCTGGCACGCTTCGAAGGCCCGCCGCACCTGCCACCCGACGCCTGGTTCGCCGACGCGCACGCCGCCGGGTTGGGGACCGAGCTCGAGCTGCTGGCCATCGAGCAGGCCCTGGACGTGCTCGACCACCTGCCCAGCAAGCTCCTGGTCGGCGTCAACGCCAGCCCCAGGACGCTCGCCAGCCCGTCGCTCCACCACCTGCTGTCGGCGGTGGACGGGAACCGGGTGGCCGTCGAGATCACCGAGCACATGGCCGTCGACGACTATGCGCATCTGCGCCGGCGCCTTACCGCCCTCCGGGACCTCGGCGTGCGCCTGGCGGTCGACGACACGGGTTCCGGCTACGCCAGCTTCCGGCACATCCTCTCCCTGTCCCCCGAGTTCATCAAGCTCGACCTGGCGCTCACCAAGGGCATCGACACGGACCCCGCGCGGCGCGCGCTGGCTGCAGCGTTGGTCGGCTTCGTGAGCCAGAGCGGCGCCCAGCTGGTGGCCGAGGGCATCGAGACGGAAGCTGAGCTCGCCACCGTCCGAGAGCTCGGCATCCCGTTCGCTCAGGGATACCACCTCGGGCGACCGGCGCCCTTCGCCACACTCGATGTGCCGTCTCGCCGTCGCTGAGGCGACGCCTCGCCGGTCACGCCGTCCGGCAGGGGTCGTACCAGGGTTGCTGGCCGTCGGCCGAGTACAGCGCGATGGCCAGCGCATTCTGGTCGGCCACCGACGCCGTGTCGGGTGCCACGCCGACCAGGTCGGGCCGCCCCGCCAACTGGGCGGCGTAGTTCCAGGTGCCCTGGGCGAACTGGAAGGCGCCCATGTACTGGCCTGTCGGGGACACCGCCTGGTAGTCGCCGCCCGACTCGGCGCGCACCACGCATTGGAGGAACGGCGGCAATGCCGGGACGGCACCGCCGGTCGACGTCGGCGGTCCGGGCGAGGACGGGACGCCGCCCCCGGGGCTTGCCGCGGCGACGGCATTGGCTGCAGTGGCCGCTTGGAGCTGCTGCTGCTGGGCCACGGCCTGGGCCAGCTGCCCGGTGACCGACGCGCCCTGCTGCTGCAACGTCGACTGGGTGCTCTGGGCATCGGTCAACATCGTGCTGGCCTGCGACTGGGCCGCGTCGTCCTGGGCGACGAGTGCCTGCTGCGCGCCCTGCTCGACGGCCAGCGTGTGCCGATCGTTGCGCAGCCGGTCGAGCGCCGCCGTCAGGTCGCCCGTGGCCACGCCTTCGTACACGTTGCGGTTGGCCGTCGTGGTCTGGCTGTTGAAGAGCGCGTCGGCCACGGCCATCGAGCCGCCGGTGTCGACGTAGTCCCGCACCGCGGCGTGCGCGAGCTGCGCGTAGTCGGACTGGATCCTGCTCTGGTCAGCAGTGACCCTGGCGGTGATTGTCGCCAGCATCGATTCGTCCTGCGCCGCACGCACCGCCGCCGCCGCGTACTGCTGCTGATACGTGTCGATCTGCAACTGCTCGAGCACCATCTGGCGGGTCAGCTGTGCCGCTTGCGCCTGCAACGAGGAGATCTGGCTCGAGGTTGCGATCTGGGTGGAGGAGGCCCCAACGGCGGGCGCGCCAGGCAGGAGCAGCGCTGCCGACAACATCGCTACCCCGACAACGAGGTGACCGGCCTTGGACCGTACGAGCACCGACCTGCTGCGCCGAACGGCCCGCCACCTCGTGTCCGAACCGGCCGTGGAGGCACTCCAGACGTCGGTCACGGGACCCCCTGTCTAGCGGCAGCGGCCGACGATCGTCAAATATCCGACGGCGTGCCGTGGGGTCGCGCCGGTCGGTGCGCACGTCGGTGAGGGCGGGTCCGCGGACAGGTTCATACGCGCGCCATGCCGCGTCGCAACCGACGCGGCCACCGCAGGTGCGTCGAGCCGACGCACCTCACGGGCAGCATTGCCGATCTCGACGCGGCACGCGCGGATCCCTCGTTGCACCGGCTGTCCATGCGCTGGTGCAGCAGCGATCCCGGGCCCGATGCCGCACCGACCACAATGGAGCCATGGGAGGCCGTCGCCGCCGGGAGCACCGGCCGCTCGCGATCGACGGGTCGCACTGGCGCGCCGACGGAAGGCCGAAGGTACGGTACGCGTCGCAGGCCGACGCGCTGCACGCGGCGGACGAGCGGGCACGCGAGGCAGACGTGCAGCTGCAGGTGTACCGCTGCGAGTTCTGTGGAGGTTGGCACATGGGCAGCCGCAACCGCCGCGACGACTGAGGGACGGCCGGCCTCAGCGACGGTCGCGACGCGACGGGCCGCCCGGTGACGGCTGGGCGGGTGACGGCTGGGGCGCGGCGTGCCCGTGCGGTTCGATGGTGGCGACATCGATGGCCGCCGCGTTCCCAGCGTTGCCCACCGGCGCGGTCCGCGCCGCCGGCTCCACGTAGACGTACTTGCCCCCCCGCAGCCACGAGGCTCCGGCCGCCACGAGGCAGGCCAGCACGGCGAAATCGAACGCTTCGTGCAGTCCGCGGCGGAACGGTCCGGCGATGAGCGCGGGGAAGAACGACCGCCCGGTGAGGAGGTTCCGGCTGGCCGCCGACAGGTGCGAAAGGACCGCGGGGCCGACGAGATGGCTCACCGGGTCGTAGCCGAGGAAGGCGGCGAAGAGCGTCGACACCGGCGGCAGGTGCGAGACCTTCGATGCCGCGGTGGCGGGCACCCCGTGGGCCGTGAGGCCGCCGAACAGCGTCGACGGCAGCGTGCTCGCCAGGCCCACGATCATGAGCGTGAAGAAGATCCCGATGGAGAGGACCTGGGCCGAGTTCTGGAACGTGGAGTTCATGCCCGCGCCGACGCCCCGGTGCTGCGCGGGCAGGCTGTTCATCACCCCGGCACGGTTCGGCGAGGCGAAGGCGCCCATCGACAACCCGTTGAGCAAGAGCAGCAACGCGAACTCCCAGTAGGGGAAGTCGATCGGCAGCAACTCGAGGAGGGCGAACGACGCTGCCGCGCCGATCATCCCGCCACTGGCGAACGGGCGCGACCCGAAGCGGTCCGAGAGGATGCCCGAGAGGGGCCCGGCGACGAGGAAGCCAGCGGTGAGCGGCAGCATGTAGATGCCGGCCCACAGGGGCGTCTGGGCGAAGGTGTAACCGTGCAACGGCAGCCAGATGCCCTGCAGCCAGATGATCAACATGAACATCAGGCCACCGCGACCGATGGCCGACAGCAGCGTCGAGAGGCTGCCAGAGGTGAACGCCCGAATGCGGAACAGCGGCAGACGGAACATCGGGTCGGGCGCACGGCGCTCGACGTACCAGAAGGCGACGAGCAACGCGGCGGCGCCGGCGAAGCACCCGTCGACCAACGGGCTCGTCCACCCCATGGTGTGGCCGCCGTACGGCTGGATGCCGTACGTGATGGCGACCATGAGCGCCACCAGGCCGAGGGAGAAGGTGGCGTTGCCCCACAGGTCGAGGCGAGCGGTGTTGCGCCGCGGCACCTCTCGCAGCTTGCGGTACGCCCACACCGTCCCGAAGATGCCGACCGGCACGGAGACGAGGAAGATCAACCGCCACTGGATCGGAGCCAGGACCCCGCCCAAGACGAGGCCGATGAACGTGCCGCTGATGCCCGCCACCTGGTTGATGCCGAGCGCCATCCCCCGCTGTCCCGGCGGAAAGGCGTCCGTGAGGATGGCGGTGGAGTTGGCGATGAGGAACGCGGCCCCGACCCCTTGGAAGATCCGCATCACGACGAGGTAGATGGCGGCCGCCGACCCGTGCATCCACGTCACGGTGAGCAACAGCGAGAAGAACGTGTAGACGGCGAAGCCGAGGTTGTACATCTTCACCCGGCCGTACATGTCACCGAGCCGGCCCAGGCTCACCACCAGGACGCTGCTCACGACCATGAAGCTGAGGATCATCCACAGCAGGTAGAAGCTGTTGCCCGCCCGCAACGGGTCGATGCCGATACCCCGGAAGATGTCGGGCAAGGCGATCAGCATGATCGACATGTCGATGGTGGCCATCAGCACGCCGAGCGTCGTGTTGGACAAGACGATCCACTTGTACCGATCCGAACGCTGGCCCGGAAGGCGGGCGCCGTCGCTGCCGTCGCTGCCGTCGCTGCAGCGGTCGGCAGCCGACGTCGATCCGTTCGCCTCGGCGGGCAGAGGGTCGCGCGTAGCCATCGACGTTAACGTTAACGAAAGGATCTGCCCCGTGTGCCGTCCGTCGGTCCAGGTCGGCGGCCGACGGCCGACGCGCGACCGAGCCGGCAGCCCGGGTGCCACGGTGCCCGGCGGTAGCCTCCCCACCACGTCCCCGTGCCCCCCTCGCCCGACCTGCGCCCCGCCGCGCCCCGCTCCCACTGCGCTCCGCACCGCGGGCCGAGGCCGCTGACGTGCCGGCCCCCCGGACCATGGTCACCGAGCTGGGGACCGCCCTCGGCATGGTCGGCCACACGACCATCGACGTGGCGCTGGCCGCCAGGCCGGCGACCATGGTCAGCGTGGCGCCCGAGAACTGGAAGCACCTGGAGGAGCTCCGGCGCGGTGGCGCGTTCGACGACGAGTTCGAGACCGCCTTCACCAACGGGCAGGCCTTCCTCGACGCCCGGGACGGGCTGCGCCACCGCCTCCCGCTCGCGATCGAGTGGAAGGGCTCCCAACGGGCCCCGGGCGACGAGGTGGCGCCGGTCGACCTACGGGTGGACCACGTCTACCTGGTGAGCTGCAAGTACCTCTCCCACATCCTCTTCAACGCGTCGCCGGCCCACCTCTTCGGCGAGCTGCTCGCCGGCCGCCACGGCCGTCGCAGCGGCGACTGGTTCGACACCGTGGCCCCGGCCGAGCACCAGGCGCTCTACGGCGCGGTGCGCCCCGCCGGCCCATTCGGCCTCCCCGACCGGGCCGCCGACCTCCGTCCGGATCAACGGCGGGCGCTGGCGGCCGCCCTCGCCGCGGGCTGGCCGGAGGGCGCCGACTCGGCCTATGCCGCCTTGACCGCCGCGGTCAGCGAGGCATCGGCCCGCCGCTGGCAGGCTGCGCTCGACCGCGCCGGCGATCACGAGGCCATGCTCTGGCGGCTGTTGCGGATGGGGAGCGCCCCCTATTTCGTCCTGGGCGCCACCGCCCGCCATCCCCTCCGGCTGCGGATCGCCACGCCGTGGGACTGGCGCCGGCGCTTTCGGCTCCGGCGCATCAGCGTCGCGGCCCAGCCCGGCGGCCAGCCACGGGTGGGCTGGCGGGCGGCGGTAGACGACGTCGCCACGGGGCGGCGCCACGACGTCGTGGGCCACGTCGAGATCCGCTGGAGCCATGGGCGTTTCGGTGGTACCCCCGAGGCCAAGGTCTACCTCGACACCCCCCACGCCGACGTGCCGGGCTACTTCCCGCTCGACCAGGAGCCCGCCGGCGGCGTGGGCGGCGCCGGCGGCGCCGTCCCCGGTGGCGAGCCGCTCGGTGGCGAGCCGCTCGGTGGCGAGCCCGGAGATCCGGGACGAGGTGGCGCCGACGGTGCTCCGCTGTAGCCTGGGCCCCGTGGCCGACGTGGTGCCGAAGGACGACGACAGTTCGCTGGACCTCGACGTCCTCGCCTCGTCGCTCCATGCCGACGACAGCGACGTCCGGATGCTGCTCCGCGTCCTCGTCGCTCGCCTGGCGGGGGCGCTCGGGGGGAGGTTGCAGGTGGAGCGCATCGGACGTTTTCGCAAGACCGACGAGATCCAGCGAGTGACGATCGACCTCGGCGACGAGCAGCTCGAGGCGGCGATCGAGCGCGGGTCGCTCGTGTGCACCGTCGCCCGCAGCAGCGGTGGGATCCGCATCCGGTCGACCAAGGTCACCATCCAAGAGTGGATCCTCCACCTGCTCGCAGTGCTGCGCGACGAGGCCGCCACCAGCCAGTCGACCCGACTGGCACTCGAGTCCCTGGTCATCGGAGGTACGGCATGAGCGACCCGGGAGCCACCGACGACCTGGGAGCAGACCTGGGGGCAGATGTCGGCGCCGACACCCTCGGCGCCGACCCGCGCACCCCCGCTCCCACCACGCCCTCCCACACAGCTCGACCTTCGGTCCACGAGGGGGTCCCTGCCGAGGCGGGGCATCGCCTCGCCGAGCTGGAGGACCGCCCCGGGCACAAGGGGATGTTCACCTCCGACCTGTCGGTGAACGAGTTCCTGCTCGTCAAGGAGGTCGGCTTCCATCCGCTCGGGTTCGTGATGGGCAGCTCCATCTACCACCTCGGGATCCAGACCCGCCGCTGGTCGCAGAGCCAGGAGCTGTCCAAGCTCACCGAGGCGATGTACGACGCCCGCCAGCTGGCCATGGACCGAATGGACGCCGAGGCCACGGAGCTGGGCGCCGACGGGGTGGTCGGGGTCCGGCTCGACGTCAACTACTACGAGTGGGGTTCCGATACCGCCGAGTTCATCGCCCTCGGCACCGCCGTGAAGGCGGAAGACGGCCGTTCCTACCGCAACAAGCAGGGCAAGCCGTTCACCTCCGACCTCTCCGGTCAGGACTTCTGGGTGCTGATGCAGACCGGCCATGTCCCGCTCGGGCTGGTCATGGGGACCTGCGTGTACCACATCGCTCACCGCGGGCTCGGCCAGACGCTGCGCGCCGCCGGACGCAACGTCGAGCTGCCCAACTTCACCCAGGCCCTCTACGAGGCGCGGGAGCTGGCCATGACCCGCATGCAGGACGAGGCCAACGAGCTCGAGGCGAGTGGGATCGTCGGCGTCCGGCTCGAGGAGAAGAGCCACATGTGGGGTGACCACACCATCGAGTTCCTGTCCCTCGGGACGGCCGTGGCCAAGGTGAAGTCCGACCACACCATCCCGCCGCCGAGGACGATCATCTCCCTCGACGGGTGAGGCGGCGTCCGTGAGCCTCGAGCCCGGCGGCACGTTCGACGAGCGGCCACGGTGGCCCACGGGCCCGCCGATGGGTCCCGCGACAGACACCACGCCCACCGGTGGGCTGCCGACGGGCCAGGACGGCGGCCTTCCCGAGGCGGCGGGGCGCCGGCTGTCGGGCGGCGCCTGGTCCTCGGGTCTGTCCGTGAACGACTTCGCCGCCTGCCTCGAGCTCGGCATGGAGCCGGTGGGGCTCGTCCAGGGCTACACCGTGATGCAGTGGAGCTGGCACTTCGCCGGTGCCGCCTCCACCATGGGCGGCTACGGCGGCGGCTGGTGGCGCACCGGGAGCCGGGGGCAGTACGTGGAGGAATGGCGCTGCCCACACGGCTTCGTCGGCGCAGAGCACCGCGTGTTTGGCGTCAACTACGAGCAGACATGGCTGGAGGACAGCTGGGCCACCGGCTGGGGCAGTGCCCGCGACCGCATGGTCGAGGAGGCCGGCGCGCTCGGTGCCCACGGCATCATCGGTGTGGTCGACGAGCTCCGGCCCCTCGCCGGCTCCTCGACCGTCGAGTTCCGGGTGAGCGGGACGGCCGTCGTCGTGCCCGGGGCGCCCAGGCCGGACACGCCGTTCACGACCTACCTCGCCGGCCAGCGGTTGACCAAGCTGCTCGAGGCGGGCTTCGTGCCCGTCTCCGTCGCGGCCACGATGGCCTCGGTCTCGATGATCGGCTACTGCATCACCGCCTACCAGATGGCCGGCACGGCAGCCGGCAACTGGTCCGGCGGCATGTCGGGCGGCTTGGGTGGCGTCGCCCCCATCGCCCAGGTGAACCGGGCGCACCTGGCGGCGCGGCACCTCGCCCGGGAGCGGGTGCGCCGCCAGCTGGGTACCGACCTGCTGCACGGGGTGAGCCTGCAGCAGTCCGAGCGCGAGATCGGCGAGGGCGACCTCACCGTCGAGTGCATGTTGCGCGGCAACCGGGTGCGGCGGTTCAAGGACTTCGAGCCCCTCCCCGAGCCGACGCCGGTGGTCCGGTTGGGATGACGACCCACCCGGACCTCGTGCAGGCGCTCACGGCCCTCGGCCCTGGTGCGCCACCGGCGGGCGGCGGGCACCGCCCTGCCACCTCGGCCCTGTCCATCGACGAGACGCTCCTGCTCCACTCCGCCGGCTGGGAGCCCGTCGACCTGGTCTTCGGTGTCTCGTGGTGGTCCATCCCCTGGGGCGTCTGGCAGTGGCAGACCGGCGAAGTGAGCGAGGCGTCGACGGCGTTCGCCGGAGCCATGAGCCAGGCCGCCCAGGTGATCCGGGACGAGTGCGCCAAGGCCGGTGGCGTCGGCGTGCTCGGGGTGGAGGTCGACGTCAAGGTGTCGGGCCACCACATGGCGGTCAGCCTCACCGGCACGGCGGTGCGCCGAGTCGGCCACGCCGACGGCCACTTCGAGTTCCTCTCGGATCTCTCGGCTCGGGACTTCATCCTGCTCAGCCGTGCCGGGTGGCGGCCGCTGGGCGTGGTGGCAGGCGCGAGCTTCGTGATCGCTCCCCGGCGCTCAGCGCGCGAGTGGGCCGCCCAGCAGGCGCAGAATCTCGAGCTCCCGAACCTCACCCAGGCGCTCTACCTGGCCCGCGAGCGGGCGATGGAGCGGCTGCAGGAGTCGAGCTTGACCCTCGGGGCCGACGGCGTGGTGGCCGTCAAGCTGCGCGAGGGCCCGATCGGCTACGGCAACCGGGTCATGCAGTTCGTCACCATCGGCACTGGCGTGCGCCTCGTGGCCGACGAGCACCGGAACATCGCCCCGGAGATGGTCGTCAGCGTGGACGACGTCGTCCGACAGTTCGAGGCGAGCACCCTGCGGAAGACGCCGGGCCGCTAGGGGCTCGTGGTTCGAGGCTTCCCGCCGGCGAAGGGCCCTGGGGTCGTGCGCGGGCGTCAGCGGGCGTTGATGAGCTGCGTCGCCGACATCTCGAAGTAGGCCGTCATCTCGGCCTCGTCCGCCGGGTCCATCCCCGCCGCCCCGACGGCCGCCAGCATGTGGCGCAGCCAGGCATCACGTTCGAGCGTGGTGATGACGAACGGGGCGTGGCGCATGCGCAGGCGAGGATGGCCTCGCTCTTCGCTGTAGGTGGTGGGACCACCCCAGTACTGCTCGAGGAAGCGGCGCAGGTGCTCCCTCGACGGCCCCAGGTCGTCGGGGTACAGCGGCCGCAGCACCGGGTCGATGGCCACGCCCTCGTAGAACCGGTCGACGAGGCCTGCGAAGAACCGCTCTCCCCCCACCCGCTCGTACATGCTCGTGCGCGCCATCGGGACCTGACGGTAGACGCTGGGCGGGTGGTCCCGGACGGCAACGTCCGGCGTCGGGGCGGTCGCGGGCCATTCGAGACGGTGCCAGCAAGCCACGGACGGCCACCGCGCCTGCGACGACGTCGTACGGAGGCCCAAGACGGTGCCCGGCGCCGCCTACACTGGCGCTTCGCCTGCCGAGGTCGCCGTCGCGGCCGCCGGCTCGGGCACGCGGCCGTAGTTCAATGGTAGAACCTCAGCCTTCCAAGCTGATGATGCGAGTTCGATCCTCGTCGGCCGCTCCACCTCCACTGGCTCGCCCGAGCACAGGCCCTTGTTCGGCGACGTCCCCTCACACAGGCAACATCTCGACGTAGCCGGCGACCCCCCGCGCGCTGACACTTCCCACGCCGGGTGTGCAACTGCCAGTAGCTCCTGCACCGCCGCTACCCGCCACGTCTGCGACCCCGCCGCCCGACCCACCGTGTTGGACCGTTCCTCCTGTTCCTACGGCGCAATTCGCCCCGCCAGGGGCGTTCTGCCCGGCCATCCCGTACACCCCCTGCAGGGTCGTCCCCGCGGCCGCCGCCGCAGCCCCCCCGGGACCCCCCAGCGACGTTGTGCTGTTGCATGGGTCGTCCCCCGCGCCGCCACCACCACCCGCAGCGGAGACGACTGGCCGCCCGTTCACTGCGACAGAGGTCGCCCCGCCGGCGCCACCAGGCGATTGTGGACATCCGGTCGCGGACGGCTGTCCGGTTCCTCCGCTCCCGATGGACACGGTGAGGACTGTGCCCGCGGCGACCGAGGCGAGCACGACCACCGTGGCACCTTGCCCGCCGCCCCCGCCACCAAAGGCGCCTATCGCTGGTCCACCACCACCGCCCCCGCCGACCGCGGTGACTTGGACCTCGTTGACCCCA
>DAHUZJ010000027.1 GCA_027306585.1 Acidimicrobiaceae bacterium
TGCCCTGGTCGGGCGGGCGCTTGCCCGCGGCCCCGCCGGAACCGCCCGGGCCGGGCCTCGCCCGGTCGCGGGGGCGCGGGTCGGACGTCCGCCGGCCGGCCGCCTCCCGCACGCCCTTGGCCTCCCGGGTGCCGGTGCCCCGCTCGGCGGAGTCGCGCAGCGCCTTGTCGCCCCGGGCGTCCTTGCCATGGGCGTCCTTGCCATGGGCGTCCCGGCCCGCCCCGGCGCGCTCGCGGTCGGCGGGCTCGGCGGCCCGCTCCCGGAGGTCCGGTTCCCCGCGGCGGCGGTCGTCACCGCGGTCCGGCTCCGGGCGGTGGTCCTCCACGTGCACGTGGACCTGCTGGTCGTGGCGGGGCACCTCCGCTTCGGAGTACGCCTGGCCGGTCGTCGTCCCCGTGGTGTGGGTGTGCGCCCCGCCCTCGGTGCGGCCGCTGGTGTGGCTCCACGACTCGCTGCTCGTCCGGGTCCGCGCGCGGCTGACGCTGTGCCGGTGCGAGAACCGGCCGGCGACGAACTGCCGCTCCAGGCCGATGTGCTCGGCCGCGCGCATCGCCTCGGGCCGGGTCGCGAGCCGCATGAACGCCGTTTGCCTGGTGTCCAGGTGCCTGGCCGACTCCTCGGTCAGCCGGGAGAACGTCCGGACGAGGGGGATGTCGTACCGCTCGCAGACGGCGGTGAGCCGCCCCAGGTGCCTGGTGGACTGCTCGTCCGCGCCCGCCAGGATGACCGCGGGCCCGAGGTCGGCCCGGCCGCCCCGCGTGTCCCGCGTGTCCCGTGTGTCCCGCGTGTCCCGGGCGGACTGGGTGCCCTGGGCGGAGATCGCCCGGGTGACCCACTGGACGACCAGGGCCGCGGTCAGGTCGGCGGCGACGTCGCGCGGGCCCTCCGCGAGCGACAGGCAGGTGAGCCTGGCCGCCTCCCGGGGTGTCACGGAGGCACCGAGGTCGGTGAGCGGCTCGACCACGGCGGCGAGCCGCACCAGGTTGCCGGTGACCTGCTTCCGGAAGCCGTCGCCGAACAGCGCGCTCAGGCTCGCCTCTTCGCCCCGGGTCAGCGACCCGGCGGCGAGGGAGCCCGCCGCGTCGCCGAGCAAGACGGACAGGGCCGCGTGCAGCCGCCCCATGGAGACGTCGCCGCCGAGGACGCTGGTGATCTTCTTGAGGATCATCAGGTCGGTGGCGCGGCCCGCGGCGGTCGCGCTGGCGTCGTCGGCGTGCACCACCTCGACGATCAGGGACGCGATCTGCTCCCCGGTCAGCCCGGCGAGCAGCGGCGTCTCCCCCAGGTCAAACGGGAGCTCGTAGTCCTGGACGGACATCCCGGCCCGGCTCGCCGCGCCGAGCAGCCCGGCCGCGACCCGGTCCTGGGTCAGGTCCAGGACGATCACCGCCCGCTGCTGCAGCAGTTCCCAGCCGAGCCCGGTCACCATGTTCTGCCGCCCGGAGCCCGTCCCGCCGAAGACGTCGAGCCTGCTGATGTCCTCGTGCGCGGCGACCTGCAGCCACCGGGGCGCGGTCGCGATCCGCTCGGTCTCGGCCAGCGCCCAGCGCGCCTTGCCCTCCTCGTACTCGGCGACCTGCGCCGCGTGCCTGACGGCCTGCTCCTGCGTCGAGGTGCGCAGCCGGCGCGCGGCCCGCCGCCGTCGCAGGCCGAGCAGCGCCACGGGCAGCCAGCAGCACAGCGCGAGCCCGACCGCGACCCCCCAGCACCAGGTGAAGCGCGTCACCGCGGCGATCAGGCCGAACAGCACGAGCGCCATCAGCCCGAAGGCGATCAGCAGCCGCGACCACAGTCCCCTGGCGTGCTGCGCGGCCGCCAGGGCCGCGACCCTCGCGGGATCGGGTGCCGGCTCGGTGGGCGCGGGCTGCTCGAAGTCGCGCGATCGCAGCCCGGGTTCGTTGGGAATCCAGCCAAGGTGCAGGCCCATAATCCGGAGACTAGAACCCGGGCCGCGCGGGTTCAATTCGATGTCGGTAAATGCATATAGCCGTGCAAGTTGCGCACGGCCCCGCGTCCCCGGCACCAGCCGCTTTTTCCCGGCATTCCGCCAGGCCGTGCCCGATCGGACGGCGGGCACGGCGGGTCATGCGCCGAAGATCGGAAATATGGCCATCACGTCCCAGGGCCCCCAGCCGAGCGCCATCGACGCCATGGAGTTCCGCCGCGCGCTCGGCCACTTCGCCACCGGCGTGACGGTGGTGACCGCGCTCGAGGACGGCGAGCCCGTCGGGTTCACCTGCCAGGCGTTCTTCTCCCTTTCGCTCGAGCCGCCGATGGTCGCTCTGGCCCCGGCGAAGGCGTCGACCAGCTGGCCCCGGATCGCCCGGGCGGGCGCCTTCTGCGTGAACGTCCTCGGCGAGGACCAGGAAGAGGTGGGCCGCGCCTTCGCCGTCTCGGCGGCGACAACGGACGACAAGTTCGCCGACGTGGCGTGGCATCCCGGCACCCTCGGGGCACCGGTGCTCGACGGCTGCCTGGCCTGGGTGGAGTGCGAGGTGGGGATCGCGCACGACGCCGGCGACCACGAGCTGGTGACCGGGAGGGTGCACGACCTCGGCATCGGTGCCGGCGGCCCGCTGCTCTTCTACCAGGGCTCGTACCACCGGCTGGAGCCCCACCGCTGAGCACCCGGTGACCGCCGCCGCCGGTCCGAAGGGGCCGCCGGCGGCGCTCGGGCGGCGCCGGCGGCCTCGGGCCGGGTACCCTCTCCCGCCGTGCCCGCCTTCAACCAGTCACGGATCCAGGACGTCCTCCTCGTCGAGCCGGAGGTGCACGGCGACGAGCGCGGCCGCTTCGTCGAGACGTACCGCCGCCAGTGGCTGCCCCTCGGGCGGGAAATGGTGCAGGCCAACCGCTCGGAGAAGGCGGCGGGTGCCGTCGTAGGGCTGCACTACCACCTCCACCAGGCCGACTACTGGTACGTGCTGCGGGGAAGGGCACGGGTGGTGCTCCACGACCTCCGAGAGGGGTCGTCGACCGACGGGGTGACCGACGTGCTCGATCTCGACGGGGCCGAGGACCGGGGGTTGTTCATCCCGCCGGGTGTGGCGCACGGGTTCGCGTCGCTCACCGACGTGCTCTTGTGGTACCTCGTGGACGGCTACTACAACCCGGCCGACGAGCTGGGGCTGGCGTGGGACGACCCCGAGCTCGGTGTCGACTGGGGCGTCGTGGACCCGGTGCTCTCGACTCGGGATCGCACCAACCCCCGGCGAGCGGACATCCCCGCTGGCGTGCGGCCACGCGCCGGCCTCCGGGCCTGACCGCCGGCTGGGCGGCGGTCGCCCTTTTTGCTACGCCGTCGGGTGCTCGACGCCCCCGTGCAGCAGGCCGAGCATCCCGGCACGGACGACCTGGCGCGCGCTGCGAGGGCTCTGCCCCGAGTTGCGCAGGTGCTCCCAGCACTCGGTGCTGCTCAACGAGTCGAGGGCGCAGTGCAGGGCGCCACGTGACGGGCCGTCGGCAGCCCGGAGCTCGTGTCCGAACACCCTGGCCACGCGCTCCTTGTGCCACTTGTCCATCGCCGCTCGGTGCTCACGGACGGTGTCGCAGCTGGGCTCCATCAAGCGGATGGCTCGGTGGAACGGCATCAGGGACTCGAGCACCGTGGTCCGGTCGGTGACGAAGAGGTCGAGCCGCCGCTCGAGCGGGAGGGTCTCGTCGATCTGGGGCGCGGTCATGCGCACCCACTCGAACATGCGCTCCGCCCCATGGGCGTAGAGGCCCTCCACGTCCACGTAATGCTGGTAGACGGACCGCACCGAGACACGGGCGCGATCGGCGATGCGCTGCGCCGTCGGAGCGATGTCGCCCTCGCTGATGAGGTCCAGCAACGCACTGACAATGGCGTCCCTGGTGCGCAGCCCTCGGGCCCGCCGGCCATCGACCTTTTCGATCGTCGCCGCCACGTACGACCTCCCTCTTCGATCCTGGGGCTCGCCCGCACCCCTCCCGGTGACTGCGGTTGCAGTTTGGCGCACTTGCAACGCCAGTGCGACTCTGGGCACTGACCGTCTCCTCAGGTTCGCTCACGCCGATCGGTTCGTGCCAACTCCCGCCGCTTTCGCTCTCCGCACCCGGTCGTCGACAGCGGTTCCGATCTCTTCACTTGCACGTGTGCCGCCTGCTCCGGCGCGCCGTTCGCACCGGCATGCAAAGTTTGCCTCACCGGTGAGGAGATGAATCGGCACCCCGGGAGCGACCTGTTCGGAACCCCTCGAGTGGGTGCGAAACGGGTCCTCGCATTGCGGGATCGACGATGCCGCGGCACCAACCCTTTTGTTTCAGGGAGAATGGTGCGGTGGTGATCCTCGGGGCAGTGGTCGCCGTCATCGTCCTGGTGGCGGCCTCGGCGTGGGCGCTGAAGCGCCGCACGTCCGGTGATTCGCACTCCGTGGACGGGTACCGCCAGACGCTGCACACCCTCGAGAGCCTCGGGTCGCGCCCGGCCACCGGCACCCGGCCGCTACGTGAGGACGTCGGCGGCTCGGGCACGCGCTCCTCCAAGCCGCCCCGCCCAGGACGCCCCGGGCCGGGGAACCGCCCGGTCTTCGACGACGGCCGCCCCTCCGGGCCCCCGCCGGCGTGGGGTCGCAGCAGGCCTGCCGCCTGGACAGCACCGCGCCGTGGGCGCGCCGTGCTCGTGGCCCTCGCGGCGGTGGCCGTGATCGGCGTGGCGGCGGCGGTGGTGCTGACCGGCCGCCACGGGCCGGGCGCGAACGCCGGGCAGCGGACCGCAGGGTCCGCCACGACGTCGGGGAAGGCGACCACGACCACCACCGCTTCCACCGTCCCCCAGCGGTACACCCCGGTCGACGCCACCACCACGTCGGCCACCTACGCCACGCCCGCCGCCTCGTACGCGGTGACGCTGGCGGCCACGGGCGGCTCGTGCTGGGTGCAGGTCACCGACGCCTCCGGGAAGACGGTCTTCGCCGCCGACGTGGCCGCCGGGACGAGCCAGACCGTCACAGCGACGGGGCAGACCACCGTGCTCCTCGGGGCGCCCACCGTCGTCCAGGTGTCGGTCGACCATGCACCGGTCTCGTTGCCGACGGGGTACCGGGCGCCCTTCACACTGACCTTTGCGCCGCCCGGTACGTCCACCAGCCCGACCGCCAGTGGGTCCTCGTCGGCCGCCGGGGGCTCGTCGGCCGCCGGGGGCTCGTTCGGCACAAGCGCCCCCTCGTCGACAAGCTCGTCCCCCTCGTCGACAAGCTCGTCTGCGTCCTCGTCCTCGGGCTGACCGTCCACCGGCTGAGCCAGCGCGGCGAGGTCGCAGGGCCGTCGTAAGGTCGGGGCCATGTGCACCGAACCCGCTGGCGCCCATGGCGCCGCCGCGTTGGCTGGGCCACCGCCCGAGATCTGGCTGGACCTCGAGCCGCCCATCGAGTTCGACCTCGAGCCGGTCGACGCCGTCGCCGTGACGGTGCTGATGGACAACATCATCGACGTGCAGTCGCCGAGCGCGGGGCCCGCGCGCCGGCCGACCGCCGGCGACGTCCCCACGCGTCCGGTGGCCACCATGGTGGGGGGCGGTGGGCCCGACGCCCTGGTGGCGGAGCACGGGTTCTCGGTGCTGGTCACCGTGACGAAGGGCGATCGGCGCCACACGATCCTGTTCGACACCGGCACCACGCCCGACGGGGTGGTGGGCAACATGCGCCGGCTGGAGGTGGACCCCTCCGCCATCGAGGCCGTTGTCTGCAGCCACGGCCACTACGACCACACCGCGGGGCTCGACGGCCTCGCCGGCGCCCTGGGGCCCCGCAACTTCCCGGTGCTCTTGCACCCCCACTTCTGGCGACGCCGCCGCCTCACCGTCCCCGGTCGGGAGCCCAGGGAGATGCCCACCACGAGCCGCCGGGCGCTCGAGGACGTCGGGTTCGAGGTGGTTGAGGACCCGCGCCCCAGCTTCCTGCTGGACGGCGCCGTCCTCGTGACCGGTGAGGTGGCCCGCACGACCGGGTACGAGCCGGGCATGCCGTCCCAACAGGCGTGGCTGGACGACGGGTGGACGTCCGATCCGATGGTCCTCGACGACCAGGCCCTCGTCGTCGACGTGCGGGACAAGGGGCTCGTGGTGATCACCGGGTGCGGCCACGCCGGCGTGGTGAACATCTGCCGGTGGGCCCGGCGGCTCACCGGCGAGCGGCCCGTGCACGCCGTCATCGGCGGCTTCCATCTCAACGGGCCGGCCTTCGAGCCGCTCGTGCCGCGGGTGCTCGACGATCTGGCGGCGATCGGCCCGGACTACGTCGTGCCGGGCCACTGCACGGGCTGGCGGGCACAGCACGCGCTGGCCGGCCGCTTCGCCGACGCCTACGTGCCGTGCTCGGTGGGGACTCGCCTGGCCTTCTGACCGGTGCCGGCTTCGTCGCTCGCCCCGCCGCTGTCCGCGGCCTACCCGCCGGTGCTGTCGGCGTCACCCGGCTCCGTGGCGACGCCGAGGGCGTCGAGCGCGTCGAGGAGGAAGGCGTAGACGAGGGCCTCGTCCCGCCACGCCTCGTAACGGCCCGAGGGTCCGCCGTGCCCGGCCTCCAGCTCCGTGCGCAGCACGACGCGAGCCCCGGCGACGGTGCGGAGCCGCGCCACCCACTTCGTGGGCTCCCAGTAGCCGACGCGCGGGTCGTTGAGCCCGGCGGTCGCCAGCACCGGCGGATAGCCAGAGGCCCCGACGTTGTCGTAGGGCGAGTAGGACTTGATGGTGGCGTAGGCCGCGGCGTCGGTCACGGGGTTGCCCCACTCCTCCCACTCCCCGACGGTGAGCGGGAGCGTCTCGTCGAGCATGGTGGTCAGGCAGTCGACGAAGGGGACCTCGGCGACGGCCGCCCCGAACAGCTCGGGCGCCCGGTTGAGCACGGCGCCGATGAGGAGCCCGCCGGCCGAGCCGCCCCGGATCGCCAGCTGGGACGGGGTCGTGAAGCCGAGGTCGACGAGGAGGCGGGCGCAGGCCACGAAGTCCCCGAACGTGTGGGGCTTGGCGGCCTCCTTGCCGTCGAGGTACCACCGCCGTCCGAGCTCGCCGCCCCCGCGCACGTGGGCGATGGCGAAGACGACCCCACGGTCCAGCAGGGAGAGGCGCAGCGACGAGAACACCGGGTCGATCGAGTGCTCGTAGGCGCCGTAGCCGTACAACAGGCACGGCGCCGGTGACGCCGGGGGCGTGCCCTCGGGCGCGCCGGCATCGGCCAAGAGGTCGGCGCGGTGGACGACCGACAGCGGGACGCGGGTCCCGTCCTCCGCCGTCGCCCACAGTCGGAACGTGCGGTAGCGCTCGGGCCGGAAGTCGCCGAGCACGGGCTGGCGCTTGCGGACCACGGTGGCCCGCGTCTCGAGGTCCACGTCGAGCACCGTGCGCGGCGTGACGAGCGACGTCTGCTCGATCCGGAGCCGGGTCGCCTCGGGCTCGGGGTTCGGGCCCTCCCAGGTGACCGACGGGTGCTCCGTGGCCGGCACCACCCAGCTCCCGGGCAGCAGGTCGCCGCCGGCGTCCAGGGACCCCTCCCCCAAGGGGATCACCCGCAAGAGCGGCTCTCCGTCGTCGCGCTCGGCGAGCACCAGGTACCCGTCGAGCACGTCGACGTCCTCCACCCGGGTGCCCGGCCGGTGGGGGACCACCTCCTGCCACGCCTCGCGCCCCGGGCGGTCGTCCGGGGCGGTCATCACCCGGAAGTCCTCCGCGTCGTCGTTGGTGAGCACCACCAACCGCCCCGCCCTCCCGCCCCGGTGGTGCTCGACGGCGTACTCGATCCCGGGCCGCCGGGCCTCGACCAGGCGGGGCGCCGCCTCGGGCTCGCCGGCCGGCACCAGCCACGCCTCGCTGGTCGTGTGGCTCTGGACGGCCACCACCAGGAAGGCCCCGTCCTTCGTGCGCCCGACCGAGACGGTGAAGCGCTCGTCGGGCTCCTCCAGCACGAGGGCATCGTCGCCGGGGTCCGTCCCCAGCCGGTGCCGCCACACCTGGTACGGGCGCATGGCGTCGTCCACGCGGGTGTAGAGGACGTGGGCCTCGTCGTTGGCCCAGGCCAGGCCGTAGTAGGTGGCGGGCACCGTCTCGGACGCCTCCCCGCCCTCGCCGCCCGTGACCCCGCCGCCCGTGACCTCGCCCGCGTCGAGCCGGCGGAAGCGCAGGTCGTAGAGCTCGGCACCGGTCGTGTCGGTGGCGTAGGCGAGCCACCGGTGCTCGGGGCTCACAGCCAGGTTGCCCACCTCGAAGTAGGCGTGGCCCTGTGCCAGGGTGTTCTCGTCGAGGAGCACCGTCTCGTCGGGCACCGGTCCTTTGTCGAGGGGCGGCTCGTCGCCGGTGGCCGGCCGGCGGCAGTGGACGGGGTAGCTCTTGCCCTCCTCGGTCCGCTGGTAGTACCACCACGGTCCGCGTCGGACGGGCACGGAGAGATCTGTCTCGTCGATCCGGGCCACCATCTCCTCGTAGAGGGACTGCCGGAGCCCCTCGAGGGGGGCCAGCACCTGCTCGGCATAGGCGTTCTCGGCTCGGAGGTGGCGCAGGACCCCCGGGTCGTCGCGGTCGGCGAGCCAGTACCAGTCGTCGGCCCGCTC
>DAHUZJ010000034.1 GCA_027306585.1 Acidimicrobiaceae bacterium
CGCCCGAGCAGGGGCCCGCTCGCCGGCGGGGTCCACGTGGGGGTCGGTGCTGACCATGGCCACAGGTTGCCAGAGGGTTGTATCAGTGCCTCTGGGCCCACGGCGACGCGCCCCGAGGGGGCGGGTGGTCGACGGTGAGCCTCCGCACCAGCGGCGGCCGCTCCAGCGCCGGGGGTCCGTCAGCCGCCGCTCCCCTCCGTCGCGGCCGTGATCGCCGCCATCTCCTCCGCAGACAGGGCAACCTCCGCCGTGGCCGCGTTCGCCCGCACCTGCTCGGACGTCGTCGCTCCGGCGATGACCGACGGCACCGTCGGCTGGTGCAGGAGCCACGCCATCGCCACGTCGAGCAGCGAGCGCCCCATCGACTGAGCGATTGCGGTGACCCGCTCCACCACGTCGAAAGCCTCGGGGGTGGCGACCGCCTGGAAGTTGGGTGACGAGGCCAAGCGGGAGCCGTCGGGGAAGGGCGCACCCCGCTGGTACTTGCCGGTGAGGAGTCCCGAGGCCAGGGGGAAGTACGGCACGACGCCGACGCCGTAGTCGGCGCACGCCGGCACCACCTCCTGCTCCACCCGTCGGCGCAGCAGGCTCCACTCGACCTGGCACGCCACGAAACGCGCGACCCCCCGCTCCCGGCTCACGTGGTCTGCTCGCGCGACTTCCCACCCGGCGTAGTTCGAGGAGCCGACGTAGCGCACCTTGCCCGCCCGCACCAGGTCGTCGAGCGCCGCCAACGTCTCTGTCACCGGGGTCTTCGGATCGGGAAAGTGCTGGTAGTAGAGATCGATGTGGTCGGTGCCGAGCCGCTGGAGGCTTGCCTCGCATGCCGCCACGACGGTCCGCCGGGACGCGCCCGACCGGCCACCCGACAGCCCGCCGAACTTCGTGGCGACGACGGCTTCGTCCCGCCGGGAAGCGAGCGCCCGGCCGAGGATCTCTTCGGAGGCGCCGTCGCCGTAGATGTCGGCCGTGTCGAAGAACGTGATGCCGGCGTCGAGGCAGGCAGACACCACCTTCGTCGACCGATCCGCGTCCAGCCGCCGGCCGAAGTTGTTGCATCCCAGGCCGATCGCCGACACGGCCAATCCCGAACGTCCCACCTGTCGTCGTTCCATCGCCTCTGTCTACCTGCCCCTGTCGGGGGCCGGCGTGCCTTCAGGCCTGGGCAAACTGCCGCTCAGGCGGTATCCTGGAGGTTGCGGCACGGGGGTACCGCGGGGGGATTCGGTGGGCAGAGACCTCTTCTTGAATGAGGACGTACGCGCCATGGCGCGACAGTTGTGGGCGGCCCAGGACGCGTTCTTGGCGACCGGTCCGCCACCCCTGCACGCCGAGCAGGAGCTCGAGGTGCTCTTGCAGCCGAAGGTCCCGCTGACCGCCCTTGCCGCGCGCACCGCCGTCGTGTCGGCGGAGACGTGGACGTGGCGGCCACACGGGACCGTGACCGAGCTGGTGGTCGAGACGACGCTCGAAGGCGCCGACGGTGTGCGTGTCGCGCAGGGCAAGGCCACGGTCGTGCTGGGCCCCAGTACCTGGTGGGCCGCCCTGGCTTCCTGACCTGTCGGCGCGGCGGCACCGGGGCACCGAACGGCACCGAGGCGCACCGCTGCCCGAGGCGGCCGGACGGGCCGGCCGCCCCCGAGCAGCAGTGTCGACGTCGCTCACGGCGCAGCCGGTCATGACGCGGTCGTGGGCTCCAACGGTTCGGCGATCGGCTCGGCGGAACGCACCAACCGCGGCCGGGGGACGTCGTGCCCCATGGCCCACCCGAGGATGTAAGCACCGCACGCCACCAGTACGACACCGGTGCCGATCGAGAACGCCAACTGCTCGAGCAGGTAGTGGAGGGGCGCCGCGCCGACGAAGTACGTCGGGCCGAAGAGGACGGGCCAGGCGAACTCGCCGACCACGAACCAGGCCCCGCACACCGCCGCGATCAAGCCGAGCAGGCCGGTGTCGATCCGGCCCCGACCGAGTGCCAGCCGTCCGGCCGCCCCCAGTAGCAGGAACCCGGTCACGACGGCAGCTGCGCCGGGGACGAGGCCCAGCAGGGCATGGGAGAGGGTCCAATGCCACGCCGACGAGCCGTCAGCGCTGAACCCGAAGGTCGGGGCGACGTAGGGGGCGATGCCGCCCCACGCCCCCACGAGCACGGTCACGATGCCGGCCAGAACCAAACCGGCCGACGTCCTCCGCCGGGTCGGCGCCGCCACCACTTCCGGGGGGCGGTACTCGCCGGCGGGTGTCGTCTGTCTCGCCGCAACAGCCAATGGAGCACCTCCTTCGGACGCCCGACGGTTGCCCATCGGTCGCAACTGAGGTACTACCCGCCATGACCGTGCGAGAAACCGGTCAGGAGCGCAAGACCACCTGTCGGTCGGTCGGCTGGGCAGTCGGCGCCCACCCGATGGCCACGCACGAGCCGGTGGGCGGACAGGCCACGGCGGCTACGTCCTGCAAGTCGAGCGACGTGAACGGCGACCCTGGCAACGGTGCGCTGGGCACCTGGAGGAGCCTCCACGTCGACCCTCCGTCCTGACTGCCGAGGAGGACGCCGCTGATGTCGCGAAAACCACCGGCGAAGCAGTCGCTGGCCGTCGGGCATGCCACCGTGCCCAGCACGGTCGTGCCTGTCAACAGCGTGCCGGCAAGCCGCCAGGTCCGTCCCCCATCCGAGCTGGCGAGGGAGATCGAGTTGCCGGCGCCTCGATTGGCCACCGCAACGCACGTGGAACGTCGCGGACAGGAGACGCTCTGCACCGCCGTGATCCCGGCGGGGACCGTACCGGCGCTCCACGTCGCCCCACCGTCAGTGGTGTAGCGCACCGCGCCTTGCCCAGGTGTGCGGGGCTGGGTCCCGACGGCCAAGCCAACAACCACGCAGGTCTGCTTGCTCGGGCAGCTGATCCCTCCCGAGACCTCCGGGATGAACGGCGCCGACACCGTGCCGGCGTTCCAGGTGGCTCCGCCGTTGGCCGTCCAGAGCGCCACGGGCGGTCGTGGTGTGCTGCCGGTCGCCGGCCCGTGACCCAGCGCCACGCAGGCCGACGACGACGAGCACGACAGGGTTGTGATCGCCAGGACGCGTCCGACGGCGGCGGCGTGCGGGAGCCACGTGCCGCCGCCGTCGGACGTGACCAGCAGCGCCGTCACCCCGGTCGCCGGGGCCTCAGCGGCAACGGCGCACGTGCGGGCCGACGGACACGACGGCGCGGAGGTGACCGTGTAACCGGCTGGGATGTTCGACGCGTGCCACGTCGCGCCGGCGTCGGTGGTGACCTCCACCACCGTCGCCGCGCCGGCCGGTCCCAGCTGGTCCGCGTAGCAGGTCCCCGGTGCGGGGCACGTGAGGAGCACACCCGCCGATGGTGTGCCCGCAGAGGACCCGATCGTCCACGCGGCCTGCCCGATGAAGCCGGAGAGCCGCCAGGAGGCTGTGGCCACCGGCCCGGACGATCCCGACGATCCCGACGATGACGCCGGCCCTCGCGGGGCTCGGTTGCCGCCCGGGACCACCACGCTCGCGACGACGGCGAGCACCGCCACGGCCGCCGCCACCGCCAGCAGGGTCCGCCAAGGGACCGACCGCCGGGACCGGGCGCCCAGGTACAGCGGTGCGACCTCGTCCCAGTCCTCCTCTGGCAGGGCCGCCAGCCGGGACGCGACGTCGAGGAACGTGCCGGCGTCCCGATCGGCGATCCCTCCCTGGCCGGGATGGGGATCACCGGGCACCCCGGCAACTGGACCGGCGACGGGGCCCCCGTCGCCGCGGGACACGTCGGCCGTCAAGCGATCGATCCCGCGGTCGAGTGCCAGGAGCAGCTCCGGACCGGGTCGCCGAGTGCCGCTCATCGCCATCGGCCGGTCGAGGGATCGGCGTCGCCCGCGTCGGCGGCGTCGCTTTCCAGGCCGGCACGAAGGGCACGGAGCGCCTGCAGCTGAAGCTCGCGCACGGCTTCGGGCGTCCGCCCCCACTCGACGCCGATCTCCGTCTCGGTGCGGCCTTCGACGATCCGCAACCACAGGAGATCGCGGCACTGGCGAGGGAGCCGTTCGAGCGCAGCGACCACCGTCGGGCGGTCGTCGGCCGACAGCACCATGACCGACGGCACCGGACGCTCGCCCGACTGCCCCGCTTCCGTCCCCGCCGGCTCCTGGGCCGGCAGCACGACCAGGCTGGGCCGCTCGGGCGCGTCGAACACGCCGGGCACCCCCCCGGGTGCCCCGATGGGCGACGAGGTCCGCTGGCGGTCCCGGAGCAGGCGCCGGGCGATCTGCGCCAGCGAGGACCGGAGCGGCACCCCTTGCTCGCACAGCCTCGGGAGGGAGTTGATGGCGCGGGCGAACACCTCCTGGACCAGCTCCTCCGCCCGAGCACCGTCCGGCTCGCTGCCGGCGACCAGCCGGTAGACGCCGAACCACTCCCGCCGCAACAGCACGTCGAGCGCGTCGTCGTCACCGGCGCAGGCGCTCTGCAACAGCATCCGCTCCAGCGCGTGGTCCCACAGGGTGCCGTGGTCAGACCGGCCGTCGGTCCATCGGACGACGACGGTGTCCCCGTCGGGCGCTTCGAGGTTGTCGAGAAGCTTGCGGACCATGGCGGCGAACGGCGTTCCCTCGTGGTTCATGCTCGTTCCAACGAGGGAACCGGCCCGACGTGACACGATCATGCTCCGTCCCCCGCGTCCTGCGCCTCGAGCAAGCCCCGAAGGGCGGCGAGCGCACGGTGCTGGATCTGGCGAACGGCATCGGCGCTCCGGCCGACCACGGCGCCCGTCTCCTCCGCGCTCAGCTGCTCCACGATCCGAAGCCGGAGGACCTGCCGCTGGAGCGGCGGCAACCGCCCCAGGGCCTCCCGTACGGCGGCGTGCTCCTCTTCCCGGGTGACGAGGTCCTCGGGCAGCTCGGGGGCGGACGAACGGGACTCGGCGTAGCGGGCATCGACCGCGCGATGACGGGCACGGGCGCGCCACCGGTCGGCCATCAGGTTGCGGGCGGCGCGGACCAAGTAGCCGGTACGGACCTCCAGTTCCTCTCCCGTCGCACCGCTCATCCGGAGCAGGACCCGGCAGAACACCTCCTGGGCGATCTCCTCGGCCTCTCCCGGGTCGGCGATCGTCGCCCGGGCCCGCTGGTAGACGACCCGCCACGCCGCCCGGACGTTGGCCTCCACCGCCGCCTGGTCGCGCGCCACCAGCGCTCGCTCCCACCCGGGGGCGAGCAGCGGAGCGACGAGCGGCGTGAGGTCGTCGCCGCCGTGGCCGAGCCCGGGTCCGGTCACGACAGCGAGGTCCAGCCCCCTCCCCCGCCACCTGCGCGCGCGACGGGCAGTACCGCCGCTGCGACCACGTCCACCGGTCGAGGCACGCTCAGGGCGACGTTCAAGCGCAGCCGAGGTAGCTCGCCGCCGAGGTGGCGCCTGTCAGGACACCGTCCACCGACCACAGCTGCACGGTCGTGAACTGGTTCTGTGCGGCCTGCACGTAGCAGGAGTGGAACACGTTCACGGAAAGGTAGGAGCCGAAGGTGGAGCCACCACCTGTGCCGATCTCCGTGGCCCACTCGTCCAAGCCGGCGATGATGGCCAATGTGGCGGGGCTCGGGCAGCTGGTGATGCCGACGGCGTCGATGAGCGGACCGTAGATGGACCCGATCACGTTCGGCGTCTGCGGATAGGGAGAGCAGCCGAGGTACCCGGCGAGCCTGGCGTCGGACGGGGCGTGACCCAGAGCGTCAGTGATCGATGCGGCGCTCGAGCCCCGGACATCAGCCGTCGTCGTCGCCACGACCGGGCCCAGCGGATACACGCCGCTGACCTGCGCCGTGCCGGGAGCAAGTACCAGGGTCACGCCCGAGAACCCGGTCGCCGGCACCAAGGCGGTCACCACGAGCTGCGTCCCGCCGAGCCACGCGAGCGACAGGACGAGCTGGCCGGCGCCGTCGGACGTGACGATCGTCCGCTCCGCCACCGAGACCGGTCCCTGGGGAGTGCTCGCCGTCCCCGTCTCGACAGGGCCCACCGCCGTCGGCCCCTGCAGCGCGCCCGTGCCCATGATGCCCGGCACTGCCTGGAATGCCTGGTGCTCGAGGCTCGACCACGGTGCAGTCGCCGACTGCACGGCAACGGGAGCCGGTTCGGTCGTCGCCGAGGCGACACCGGTGGCACCCGCCGGCCCCACGACGACCAGCGCCGCTGCACCCGCAAGAGCGCCGATCGAATGCCCAAGGCCACGCACGAGCCATCTCATGTCCGAACCCCTCTCCGAAGCGCTGGCGGAGCATGGCCCCCTCCGACGTCTAACGGCCTCGTTCATCACAACGAGCAAAGCATGTCGATGTGACAAGATTTTCCGCAACCGATCGGTCGCACGGCGCGCAGTGTTCGCACGCCGGAAATCTCCACGAAACAAGCGGGTGCGAGGTTGTCGGGGTGGGCGACCTCTTTGACCGCTATGCGGGCGCGGCCACGGCCAGCAAGCTGCACGGGGGGCGGGCCCGGCCCCCGGTCGACGAGGTGTTCGAGGCGTGCGGACGGCTCCGCGACGCCTACCACGACGTGATCTCGGTCGTCGCGGGGATGAGCACCGAGGACGTGGCGGCACGCTCCGCCCGGCTGGCACGCGCCTTCATGGACCAGGGAGTGACGTTCGACCTGGACGGGGAGGAGCGCCCCTTCCCGCTCGACGTCCTCCCCCGCGTCTTCTCGGACAGCGAGTGGCGCTTGGTGGCGGACGGCATCGCGCAGCGCATCCGGGCCCTCGAGGCCTTCCTCGACGACGTGTACCACGCGGGCCGGGTGCTGCGCGACGGCGTCGTGCCGCCGGCCGTCGTGCACAGCGCACCTGGCTTCCTGCGACAGTGCCACGGGATCGAGCCCGCGAACGGGGTCCGCGTCCACGTCGCCGGGATCGACGTGGTGCGGGACGAGGACGGCGGTCTTCGCGTGCTGGAGGACAACCTGCGGTGCCCTTCCGGTGTCAGCTACGTGCTCGCCAACCGGGCGGCCATGGCTCGCGTGCTGCCAGAGGTGTTCTGGGGCCAGGACGTGCGGATGGTCGCCGATTATCCGGCACGGCTCGTGCGAGCGCTCCGGGCGGCGGCGCCCACTGGTGTCGCCGATCCGACGGTCGTGGTGCTCACCCCCGGGGTCCACAACTCGGCGTTCTACGAGCACGCGCTCCTGGCCCGGTTGATGGGCGTGCACCTCGTCGAGGGACGGGATCTCGTCTGCCACGGCACGGACGTCTTCCTACGTACGACTGACGGCGAGCTACCGGTCCACGTGATCTACCGCCGCATCGACGACGAGTTCCTGGACCCCCTGCAGTTCCGACCCGATTCCCTCCTCGGCTGTCCTGGGCTGCTCAACGCCATGCGGGCCGGACGGGTGACGGTCGCCAACGCAGCCGGCAACGGGGTGGCCGACGACAAGCTCCTCTACACCTACGTGCCCGACCTCATCCGGTACTACCTCAGCGAGGAGCCGCTGCTCGAGAACGTCTCGACGTACCGGCTCATCGACCCCGAGGAGCGCCGGGAGGCGCTGGCACGCCGGTCCGAGCTCGTGTTCAAGCGCGTGGACGGGTCGGGGGGCAAGGGCCTCGTCGTAGGCCCTCACGCAAGCGCCGAGGAGCTCAACGGGCTCGCCGCCGCCATCGAGCGGGCGCCGCGGTCCTGGATCGCCCAGCGGACCGTCGCCCTCTCCACGGCACCGACCTGGGTGGACGGCGGCATGGTGCCGCGCCACGTCGACCTGCGCCCGTTCGCCATCAATGACGGCGAGCACATTTGGGTGCTCCCTGGAGGCCTCACCCGGGTGGCGCTCGCCGAAGGCGGCCTCGTCGTCAACTCCAGCCAGGGCGGCGGGTCGAAGGACACCTGGGTACTCGATCGGCCGACGACCCGGGCGCGCGTCCCGCTCCAGCCGCTGCGCCCGGCAGCCGGGCGATCGTCCCCGCTCGCTCCCGGACCCCCCATGGACACCGGACCCCCGGTCGACGCCCAGCGGAGCCAGCAGCAATGACCTCGGGGGGACCCCGGTGACGAGCGCGCTGCTCAGCCGGGTGGCCGAGTCGACGTACTGGATCGGGCGCTATGTCGAGCGTGCGGAGGGAACGGCGCGCATCCTCGACGTGATCGTCTACCAGGCGCTCGAGCAGAGCGGCTCCGCAACCCCTGCCGCCGCGCGGCTGCTGGCCGTGATGGGGCTGCCCCCGGAGGAGGAGGCACCCGACCTGTGGTCCGTCACCGAGCGGCTGGCCAGCGACCAGACCAGCCGCTCGTCGATCGCCGGCGCCATCGCCGCCGCGCGGGAGAACACGCGGGCCGTACGCCACGTCATTCCGGTGGAGCTGTGGGAGCGGATCAACGCGATGCGTGCGGCCCTTCCGCAACAGTGGGAGCTTGCCCGGACAGTGGGCCCCGCCGCCTTTCTCGACTTCGTCAAGACCCAGACGGCGGCCATCACGGGCCTGGCCGACACGACGATGAGCCGGGACCAGACCTGGCTGTTCTTCACCCTCGGCCGCTGCCTCGAGCGGACGGACGTCGTGGCACGGCAGCTGGCCTCGTTGTCGGTGTCCTTCGAAGGGGCGCCCGACAGCGGGCTCGTCCTGCTGCTGCGGTCGTGCGGCGGCTACGAGCCCTACCTCCGACTCGCACAGGGCGTCGTCGAGGGGCCGCGCGTGCTCGACTTCCTCCTGCGCGACCGGCTGTTCCCGCGCTCGGCGTTCGCCTCGCTCACCCTGGCCGAAGACTGCCTCGCCCAGATCGCGGCAGGGCGGCAGCACGAGTGGGACGAGGCACGGGGCCTGGTCGGGCTCGTCCGGGCCGAGCTCGAGTACTCGGCGCCGGCCACGTTGAGCGCCGGGCTCGAGCACCGGCTCGCCCGCCTGCAGCGGACCATCTCACAGGTCTCCGACGCCGTGACCCGCCGGTACTTCTCGCACGACCACCCGACGGCCTGGCGAGCCGAGGCCCGATCGTGAGCCGCTCCCCCGGGTGGCGCCTGCGCACCGAGCACGTCACCGCGTTCGAGTACGGCTCACCGGCGCGCTCCTCCTTCAACGAGGTGCGGAAATCGCCGCTCCCGACGAGCCGCCAGACGGTGCACGACGCGCGCGTCATGACGACCCCCGGCGCGCCGCAGTACGCCTACCGGGACTACTGGGGCTCGGCGGTGGTGGCCTTCAACGTCGACCTTCCGCACGACCAGCTCGTCGTGCACGGCGTGTCAACGGCCGAGACGCACGAACAGCGACGTGGCTCAGAGGCTTCGTGGGCGGCGGTGGGCGCGGCGGCGAACCGGATGGCCGAGCTCGTGGCGGAGACCGAGCTCACCCGTGCCGACGACGCGCTCCGCGGCATCGCCGACGAGCTGCACGCCGGAACGCCGGCGACGACCGCGGCGGCCGTCGTGGACTGGGTCCACCGCGCCCTCGGCTATGTCCCCGGCGTGACCCACGTGCGCACGTCGGCGCTCGAGGCCTACCGCGAGGGACAGGGCGTGTGCCAGGACTTCGCCCACCTTGCGCTCGCCGTGCTGCGAGCGGCCGGGTTGCCGGCCCGGTACGTGTCGGGCTACCTCCACCCCGAACCCGATCCGGTGATCGGGGAGCCTGCCACTGGCGAGAGCCACGCCTGGGTCGAGGCATGGACGGGGTACTGGTGGGGGCTGGACCCGGCAAACGGCAGCGAGGTCGGCCACCGCCACGTCGAGGTGGCACGGGGACGCGACTACGCCGACGTCCCCCCCGTCCGAGGGGTGTACGCAGGCGGCGGCGACATCCGGTCGACGGTGACCGTGACGATCACGAGGGTCGCCTGAGTGCAACGCTTCGCCGTTCGCGTCTGGCTCCCCGACCGCCCCGGCACGCTGGCCGCCGTGGCGACCGGCATCGCCGCCATGGAGGGGAACGTCATCGGCCTGGAGGTGCTGGAGCGCTCGGGAGGGGTGGCGATCGACGAGCTCATGGTGGAGCTCCCGTCGTCGCTGACGGCCGAGGACGTGAGCCGTCAGCTGCAGGAGGTCCCGGGTGTCGGCGTCGAGGAAGTCCGCCCGGTCCCGCCCGATGCCGAGGAGCGAGGGCTGCAGGTCATCGCGGCTGCCATCGCCATCTTGGAGACTGCCAACCCGACGGCGTCGCTCGCCGCGCTCGTGGGGCTCGCGGGTGCGCTCTTCGACGTTGAGTGGTCGGCGCTCGTGGACGTGACCAGCGAGAGCTGCCTCCAAGCGACCGGCCACGTGCCCACCGTCGACTGGCTCCTCGCCTTCGCGTCGGGTGCTCGCCGGGCCAGCACCACGGGGAGCGGGGTCATGGCGGCCGAGCTCCCTGATGCGGGCCTGGTCCTCTGCATCGGGCGGGCGGTGCCGTTCCGCGGACGCGAGCAGCGCGAGCTCGACATGCTCGTGCGGGTGGCGGACCGCATGTGCCGCCCGCTCCGCGAGCGCATCCCCCAGACCTGGTCGTCCCCGCCGCGGTTCCTCGGCGCATGACGACCCAGGCAGGCGACGGGGCCGCCATCGGACCGGCGCTCACCCCTCGACGGCGTACCGCCCGGTGATCGTCCCGGTGGCGAGCACGTGGCCACGGATGAGGAACCGGAATTTGGCGTACGTGGTGTCGGGGTCCAAGCCCAGTGTCTCGCTGTCGAGTGCGTACACGGTGAAGTGGTAGTGGTGGGCGGGGTCGCCGGCGGGCGGCGCCATTCCCCCGTACTGCCGCTCGCCCCAGTCGGTGAAGCCGTCGGTCCCCGGACCGCCTGCCGTCCCCGCGCCCTCGTCGAGTGACCGTGCCGAAGGGTCGATCCCGAAGCGCACCCAGTGGACGAACCCGACGGTCGTCGGGGCGTCCGGGTCGTAACAGGTGACGGCGACGCTGCGCGTGCCCTCCGGCACCGCGCTCCACGAGAGCTGAGGGCTCCAGTTCTGCCCGCCGACGGCCGGGTAGGCAGCCGTCATCGGCAGTTGGCCCTCGTGCTGGAACTGCTCGCTGGTGACGGCGATCTCGCTCATCGTCCTCCCCTCAGGTCGGCGGCACTACCTCGGCGCACTACATCGGCGGCACTACCTCGGCGGGGCTGCAGCGGACGCGTGCGCCGCCAACCGCCCGCGCCAGGAGCTGCCAGCTGGAACTGGACAGTAGCCCGAATGACGCCCGGCCATCCTGGCCGTGACACCGCAGCGGACGCGCCGCCGGTCACCCGGATCGGCGGATCCGGGCAGCAACCGCCCGAGAACCGCAGCACCTCACCTCAGCCGGCGACGGACTCCCCTGCCACCGTCAGGCGCACCTCCGCTCGGCGCAGCGCCGCCTGGGACTCGACCAGCTCCGGGGTGGCGGCCTCTTCGCCCCCGCCCGTGGACCGCAGCTGGTCGACCTGGGCCGACGCCTCCTCCCGCGCCCGCCGGGCGCGCTCCACGTCGATCGTCGACGCCAGCTCGGCGACTCCGGCCAGCAGCGTCGCCCGGGTGGCTCGCACCGCGGGGTCGCCGCCGATCCCCGGACCGGTCTCGACGTGGAGGAAGCCCCCGTGCACCGCCAAGTGCACCGGGTCGCCCTCCTCCGGGTCCACCCGGACGTCGCCTGGCACCACGTCGGTGACGAGCGGGGTGTGGCCGTCGAGGATGGTGAGGTCGCCGTCCGAGCTGCGCAGGACGAGCGCCCGGGCCTCGATCTCGAGGAGCCGCTCCTCGGGCGTCAGCACCGAGAGTGAGAAGGTGCCGTCGGGCATCAGCGAGCCTCGGCCTCCAGCGACCGCGCCTTCTCGAGCACCGACTCGGCGCCGCCGACGTTGAAGAACGCCTGCTCGGGCGCGTCGTCGAGGTCGCCGCGCACCAACGCCTCGAAGGACTCCACGGTCTCTTGGATCGGCACGGTGATGCCCTTCAGACCGGTGAACGCCTCGCCGACGTTGAACGGCTGGGAGAGGAACCGCTGGATCTTGCGGGCCCTGGAGACGGTGACCCGGTCCTCCTCGGAGAGCTCGTCGAGGCCGAGGATGGCGATGATGTCCTGGAGCTCCCGGTACCGCTGGAGCACCCCCTGGACCTGCCGGGCCACGTTGTAGTGCCGCTCCCCCACCACCTCCGGGGCGAGGATGTTGGACGTCGACGCCAGCGGTGTCACCGCCGGGTAGATGCCGAGGGCGGCGATCTGCCGGGACAGCTCGGTGGTGGCGTCGAGGTGGGTAAAGGTCGTGAACGGCGCCGGGTCGGTGTAGTCGTCGGCGGGGACGTAGACGGCCTGCAGCGAGGTGATCGACTTGCCGCGGGTGGAGGTGATCCGCTCCTGCAGCTCGCCCATCTCGTCCGCCAGCGTCGGCTGGTAACCGACGGCGGAGGGCATGCGCCCGAGCAGGGTCGACACCTCCGAGCCGGCCTGCACGAACCGAAAGATGTTGTCCACGAACAGGAGCACGTCCTGGTTCTGGACGTCCCGGAAGTACTCGGCCATGGTCAAGGCCGCCAGGCCGACGCGCAGGCGGACCCCCGGCGGCTCGTCCATCTGCCCGTAGACGAGGGCCGCCTTCTCGATGACGCCTGACTCCTGCATCTCGAGCCAAAGGTCGGTCCCTTCACGGGTGCGCTCGCCCACCCCGGCGAAGACGGACACACCGCCGTGCACCGTCGCCACCCGGTTGATCATCTCCATGATGAGCACGGTCTTGCCGACGCCGGCCCCGCCGAACAGGCCGATCTTTCCACCCTGCACGTAGGGCTCGAGGAGGTCGATGACCTTGATGCCGGTCTCGAACATCTGGCGGGAGGGCTCCAGCTGGTCGAAGTCCGGCGGCGGCCGGTGGATCTCCCAGCGGTCGGCGACCGGGCCGATGTCGTCGGTGTCCAGGGGGAGGCCCAGGACGTTGAACACGTGCCCCAGCACCGCGTTGCCCACGGGCACGGTGAGGCCGGCGCCGGTGTTCCGGACAGGGGCGCCCCGGACGAGGCCGTCGGTCGGCCGCATGCAGATGCAGCGGACCCGGCCCTCGCCGATCTGCTGCGCCACCTCGGCGGTGACGGTGACCTTCTGGCCCTCGAGCTGGAGATCAACCTCGACGGCGTGGTTGATCTCGGGCAAGGCGTGCGGCGGGAACTCGACGTCGATGACGGGGCCGGCGATGGCGACGACCCGCCCGTCCTCGAGCTGCGCGGCGCCGGAGGCGGTCGCCTCGGGTGCGGTGATGGTCATCGGGCTCCCTTCGAATGGCGGAGCGCCTCCGCTCCACCCACGATCTCCATGATCTCGGTGGTGATGGCGTCCTGGCGGGCGCGGTTCATGACCCGGGTCAGGCTCCGGACCAGCTCGTCGGCGTTGTCGCTGGCGGCAGCCATCGCCCGCTGCTGGGCGGTGAAGAAGGAGGCCGCGCCCTCGAGGAGCGCCGTGAACACCTCGGACTCGACCGCCTTGGGGCCCAGCTCGGCGAGAAGGGTCTCGACGTCCGGCTCGAACTCGGTGAAGCCGGCGCCCTGGTCCTCCCCCACCCCCTCCAGGGGCTCGGGCTCCGGGAGGGGCAGGAGCTGCCGGGTCTCCACGACCTGGCTCCCGGCGGAGCGGTACCGGGTGGACACGAGGAGCAGCTGCTCGGCGTCTCCCGCGACGAATGGCGCCGACACCACGTTCGCCACCGCTCGGGCGTCGGCGAACAGGGGCCGCTCACTGATCCCGGTGAACGCCCGCTCGACCTCCTGGCCCCGGAACCGGAAGTAGGACTGGGCCTTCTTCCCGACCGTGAACAACCGGACGCCGATACCCTGGCCTCGGAGCTTGGTCACCAGCCGCTCGGTCGCCCGGAGGACCGACGAGTTGTAGGGGCCGGAGAGGCCCCGGTCGGCGACGATCGCAAGGACCACCACGTTGTGCCGCTCCTCGGGCTCTCCCAGCAGCTTGGCCGCGGCCGCAGGATCGCCCTTGGCCGCCTCGAGCACCAGCCGGGCCATGCCCAGCCGGTAGGGGCGGTTGGCCGTCGTCCGGTTCAGGGACCGGACGATCTGGGACGCGGCAATGAGCTCCATCGCCTTCGTGATCTTCTTCGTCGACTGGACGCTGCGGATCCGCCGCCGCAGCACCCGTTCCTCGCCGCCGGCCACCGATCAGTCGACCTTCCCGGTGTCGAAGGCGTCGACGAACGACCGCAGGGCGCCATCGAGCTCCGCCTCGTCGGGCATCTTCCCCGTCTCGCGGATGCCCTGGATGAGGTCGGCGTGGTTGGCCCGCATGTACTCGCGCAGCTCGGTCTCGAACCGGCGCACCTCGCTGACCGGGATGTTGTCCACCCACCCCCGGGTGCCGGCGTAGATGGCGACCACCTGCTCCTCGACCGGGACCGGCTCGTTCTGGGGCTGCTTGAGCAGCTCGGTCAGGCGGTAGCCACGGTCGAGCTGGGCCTGTGAGACCCGGTCGAGCTCGGAGCCGAAGGTGGCGAAGGCCTCGAGCTCCCGGAATTGCGCCAGGTCGAGCTTGAGGGTCCCCGAGACGGTGCGCATGGCCCGCACCTGGGCGGCGCCACCCACCCGGCTCACCGAGTTGCCGACGTTGATGGCGGGCCGTACCCCGGCGTAGAAGAGGTCGGACTCCAAGAACACCTGGCCGTCGGTGATCGAGATGACGTTGGTCGGGATGTAGGCCGAGATGTCACCGGCCTTGGTCTCGATGATGGGCAGGGCGGTCAACGACCCGCCCCCGAGCTCGTCCGACAGCTTGGCCGCCCGCTCGAGGAGCCGGCTGTGCAAGTAGAAGACGTCGCCCGGGTAGGCCTCGCGGCCCGGCGGCCGGCGCAGGAGGAGTGAGATCTGGCGGTAGGCCTCGGCCTGCTTCGAGAGGTCGTCGTAGACGATGAGGGCTGCTTCGCCGTTCTCCATCCAGTGCTGCCCCATGGCGCACCCGGCGTAGGGCGCCAGGTACTTGAACGGCGCCGGGTCGCCGGCCGAAGCGACGACGACGACGGTGTAAGCGAGGGCGCCGTGCGCCTCGAGGGTACCCACCGTCTGGGCCACGGAGGAATTCTTCTGCCCGATGGCCACGTAGATGCACTTCACGCCCGTATCGCGCTGGTTGAGGATGGTGTCGATGGCGACCGTCGTCTTGCCGGTCTTGCGGTCGCCGATGATGAGCTCGCGCTGGCCCCGGCCGATGGGAGTCATCGAGTCGATGGCCTTGATGCCGGTCTGGAGGGGCTCCGACACCGGCTGGCGGCCGACGATCCCCGGCGCCTGCACCTCCATGCGGCGGGTGTGGTCGGTGACGATGGGCCCCTTGCCGTCGAGCGGCTCGCCGAGGGCGTTGACCACCCGGCCGAGCAGAGGGTCGCCCACCGGCACCGAGAGGATACGGCCGGTCGCCCGGACGACCTGCTCCTCCTCGAGGCTGTCCACGGCACCCAGGACGACGGCCCCGATGGTGTCCTCGTCCAGGTTGAGGGCCAGCCCCATCGTGCCGTCCTCGAACTCCAGCAGCTCGTTGACGGCCGCCCCGGGGAGCCCGGAGACACGGGCGATCCCGTCCCCGACCTCCACGATGCGCCCCACCTGCTCGGCACCGACCGTGGGCACGTACTCCGCCACGTGGCGCCGCAGGGCGGCGGTGATCTCGTTGGCGTCGATCGTCAGCTCAGCCATCACTTCGCTCCCTCTGAGCGGCGCTCCCTGCGCCGTCCGCTCCCTGCCGGTCCGTGCCGCCCGACGCGGCCTGCCGGTCCTGCCATCCTCCGGCCATCACGTGCTCCCGCAACCGCTCGAGCCGTCCCCGGGCGGTGGCGTCCAGCCGCAGGTCCCCGATCTCGACGTCCACCCCGGCAAGGAGCGTCGGGTCCAGCGTCACCTGGAGCTCCACCGGCGAGCCGGCCAGTCGGGACAGCGTCTCCTCCAGGCGACGCCGCTCGGGGCCGTCCACCTCCTGCCCGGCGCGGACCCGGGCGACCCGCCAGCCGCGGGCCTCGGCCGTGCGCTCTACCAGCCACTCCAGGGTACCGGCGAAGTCCCGAGCCCTACCTCCGGCCACGACGTAGCGGACGAGCCGCAACGTGGCCGGCCGGACCTTCCCGGCCAGGAGGTCGGCGATGATGCCCTGGCGCTCCGTCACCGGCACGTCGCGGTCGGCGAGGGCCGACCGCAGCGCCGGCACGTCCGCCACGGTGCGGGCGAAGCGGAACAGCTCGTCCTCGATCTCCTCGAGCTCGGACGCCGGGAGCTCCTCGAAGACGGCGGTGGCGTACCCTCCGACCCGCGTCCGGGCGTCACGGTGGGCGAGTGCCTCCTCCTCGATGACGCGCCCGTCGGACAGCTGGCGAGCCCGGTGCGCCACCCAGGTCACGGCCGCCGACACCTCTTGGACGCGCACGGCACCCACCGCGAATGCGGCGGCCCGACGGGCGGCCTCCGCCACCTTCCCCTCCAGCACCTCGGCCAGCACGGCACGACGGGTCGGCCCGGGCACGGCGACATCGGTCAAGGCGGCGCGGAGGTCGGCGTTGGCGTCCAGCAGGCGCTCGACCGCCGACAGTTCACCGGCCACCCGCGCCCGATCGCCGTCGGGCACCTCCTCGAGCACCGCGGCGACGTAGCCCTGCAGGGCGGGGTTCACGACGTGCTTCCGCTCCCGGCACCGGCAGCCGTGGCGGCTCCACCCACCCCAGTGTCCTGGGCCAGCGCCTCTACGGCCTCGTCGATGAGGTCCCGGTGGGCGGCGGCGTCCATCTCCCGGCCGATGATCCGCTCGACCACCTCGACCACCAGCTCGCCCAGCCGCTGGGCCGCCTCCTCCAGGGCCCGCTGGCGGGCCAGCCGGACCTCTGCCTCGGCGCTCGTCAGGATCCGCTCGTACTCGGACTGCCCGCGCGCCCGCGCCTCCTCTTCGAGCCGCTCCTTGGTCCGGTTCGCCTGTTCGACGATCTCGCGCGCCTGGTGGCGAGCACTCTCGAGCTCCGCACGCCGCGCGGCCTCGGCCGCTTCGGCGTCCGCCTCGGCCGCCTGGGCGGCGGCCAGCTCGGCCCGAACCGCCTCCTGGCGGGCCGCCAGCATCTTGTTGAGCGGCGGGAGGATGTACCTCCACACGATCAGCAAGACAAGGAGGAAGGCGATGAGCTCGGCGATGAACGTCCCGTTCGGGACCAGGAAATTGCTCGTTGCAATCATTCCGCGACCCTCTCTGGTCGGCCGGTAGCCGTCTCCTACTTCTTGTAGAGCGAGAAGACGAACAGGGCGGTGAAAGCCAGGTTGATGAAGTACATGGCCTCCACCAGGCCGACGGTCAAGAACATGATCGTGAACAGGCGTCCCTGCGCCTCCGGCTGCCGGGCGACGCCGGCGATGGTCTGGCTGCCGGCGAGGCCGTCGCCGATGGCCGCACCGATGGCGCCGCCGCCGAGGGCCAGGCCACCGCCGATCATGGCGCCGGCCAGCTGAATGGCCTGGTTCTGGGTATCTGCCATTTCTCCCTTTCTCCTCCCTTTGAGAGACCTTCGAGATCGTGCTGCCGTGTGCTGCCGTGTGCTGCTCTGCGGCGCCCTCAGTGCGCCGTCGACATGGCGGTGTCGAAATAGAGGATGGTGAGCAGCGTGAAGATGAACGCCTGGATCGGACCGATGAGGAAGACGTCGAACAGCTTCCACACGATGGCGAAGGCGAACGTCGTCACGTCGCCGATGGGCACCGAACCCAGCTTCCACGCGCCCAGCGCCGCAATGAGCGAGAGCATGAGCGCGCCGGAGAACAGGTTGCCGAAGAGCCGGAGGGCGAGGGTGATCGGCTTGGCGATCTCCTCGACGAGGTTGATGAAGAGGTTGAACGGCATCAGCACCACCGGGAACGGCTGCATCAGATAGTGCTTCACGTAGCCGACGAACCCCCGGCTGCGGACCGAGGCGATGTGCACGAGGACGATCACGAAGATGGCCATCGCCGCCGGAAGGTTGACGTTCGCCGTCGGCGGCCCGACCAGCTCGTAGGTGCTCCCCAGGCCGAAGATCTCGAGGAAGTTGGCGATCAGGATGAAGATGAAGAGCGCCATGGCCAGCGGCACGATCGCCATGCCCCGGGGGCCGATGGACCCGTCGATCTGCTTGGTGATGGCCCCGACGCCCGCCTCGAACACCACCTGCAGCTTGCCGGGGACCCCGCTCGTCACCTGCCGTCGCAACAGGTAGCCCATGGACAGCACGATCAGCAGGGCGATGCCCGTCGCCCATAGGGTGTCGACGTCCATCGTGATGCCGAACACGTTGCGGGTGATGTGTGTGCCGACCGAGATGTTGGCCGCCACCAGGGGGCGGAAGAACGGGACGAGATCACTCATGGGTCAGGCAGCCCCCCAGCCGTCGTCGGGCACCTCCACCACGCCGCGGCCGGTGCCGGGCGCCAGCTCGTCGCTCTCCTCGCCGGCGGCGCCGTCGCCGACGTCGGTTGTCGAGGGCCCGCCCCCGCTGCCCATCTGGAGCATGGAGCGGGTGACGTTGCCGAGCAGGAGGAACTGGAAGAGCGCCAGACCGCCGAGGAGGCCGAAGCCGAAGGGCGGCAGGAGAAAGAGGAGGCCCAGGGCGATCGCCGTGATCACGGCCATCCGGCCCATGGTGTTGATGGCGAGCGGACGGCGCTTGTTGCTGGGCATTCGCTCGCCCACCTTCACGACGGAGCGCTGCACCATCCGGAAGTTGGAGATACCGAGGGCCAGACCGACGCAAAGTCCCAGGCCCGCCCACGGCTGGTTGAAGAATGCCAAGGCGACGAGGCCGACCACGCCGGCGACCAGCGCGGCGAGCATCGTGCGGCGGGACACCCTCGCCAGGTCGGGCAGTGAGAACCGTTCGAACAGCACGTCATGTCTCCCGTCGGGTAGCGACCGCAGTCCGGCCGAGGGAGCCTAGAGGAACTTTCGCACGTTCTTCACGGCGAGGAGCACGGCCGACACCACACCGAAGGCCAGGCCGCCGAACGTGATCCACGGAACCGTGCCCAGCGTCGAGTCGAGGGCGTAGCCGATCGCCCCACCCCCGATGACGGCGATCGCACAGGCGGTGCCGATCCAGAACAGGTCGCCGATGCCCGGCGTGCGCTTGCCCGAGCCTGGATCCGACGAGCCTGGATCCGACGACGGAGAGTCGTCCACCATGGGCTGTCCGTGCCGCGTCAGACGGTGCAGGAACGAGAAGCTTCACTCCGTCGTCCTGCGGTCACGCGTGGAGGAGCGCGCCTGCGCCGGCCGCCCGGGCAGCCCGGACCAGCGGTTCGGCGAGGTGTCGGCTTAACACGCCCGACATCATGGCATTCCCTCACGACCGTCGGCAAAACCGTCGCCGGACACCTTGCGCGCCGGCCGCCGTCCCGAGGGACTGACCGGCCTCGCCGGCCCTTCCGGAGTCGGGTCCTGCACCTCGGTCGCCGGGTCCTCCGGGCGGGCGACGGCCGCCCGGCCGCCGATCACCCTGGGGACCCATCCGGTGCGGTCGTTGCCGGGCTCGTCGTCGGACCGGCGGCGCAGCTGGGGATGGAAGAAGGTGTAGAGGCCGATCCCCAGCACGCCGGCTCCCAGCGGGATGAAGGCGTTCAAGCGGTGGACGAAGAGGGGCACGAGGATGAACCCGGACAGCAACGCCGTCCACGCCCAGAGGATCACCACGCTCCGCCGATGGCCGTGACCGAGGCGGAGCAGCCGGTGATGGATGTGGTCCTTGTCGGGGGTGTGGAAATTCCCGCCGCGCGCCGTTCGACGGATGAAGGCGAACGCCATGTCCAGCAGCGGGACGCCCAGGATGAAGAACGGGATGAAGACGGGGAGGAAGAAGAAGTAGGTGAGCCCGGTGGTGGGCGACGACGGCGGGATGCGCCCCCCGATCACCATGGTGGCGGCCGACATCAACAGACCCAGCAGGAGCGCGCCGGCATCTCCCATGAACATGCGGGCGGGGTGGAAATTGAAGGGGAGGAACCCGAGCGAGACCCCGCAGGCGATGGCGGCGACCAGCGGGCCGATGTTGTCGGGCGACAGGACACCTGTCTGCATCAAACGGATGGCGTAGATGGTCAAGGCACCGCCGCCGATCGCCACCACCCCGGCGGCCAGCCCGTCGAGACCGTCGATCAGGTTGACGGCATTGGTGATGGCGATGACCCAGATGGCCGTGATCAGCGGCACCACGCCCGGGGTCAGGGCGATGACGCCGGCGAGCGGCACCTTGAACCAGTAGAGGGTGACCCCCAGGAAGTACAGGACGCTGGCAGCGAGGACCTGGCCGGCGACCTTGGCCGGGGCCGACATCTCCCGGACGTCGTCGATGAGGCCCACGGCGAAGATGGCCGCGCCCGCCAGGATCACGCCGAGCGGCTCGGAGGAGCGGGCGAAGGTCGACCGCAGGGCGGGGACCACAGCCGCCACCATCATGGCCACCAGGAACCCTACGAACATCGCGGCGCCGCCACCGTAGGGGGTGGCGCGGGTGTGGACCGAGCGGGCCGACGGCAGCGCCACGTACCCGACGCGCCGGGCCAGCCACGCGGCCGGCGCGGCGCTCGCCGCCGTGGCGGCGGCCGCCACGGCCAGCACCACGAGGTACCAGGCGTACGGGGGCATGCGGCTCCGTCCCGCCCGTCCTGCTCAGCCGGTGGTCGGCGCGGCGCCGGTGGGTGTCGCGGCCCCCGTCAGCGTCGGATAGGGCGGGAAGGCGCCGCACAGGGCCGCCACCTCGCGCCGGACCTCGGCAAGTGCCGCCTCGTCCCCCCGCGCCCGGAGCGTCCGACCGATGAGCCCCGCGATGCCGCGCATCTCGTCCGGGCCCATGCCGGCAGTCGTCTCGGCGGCAGTGCCGAGTCGGAGCCCGGAGGTGACGAACGGGGAACGGGGATCATCGGGGATCGTGTTGCGGTTGAGCGTGATCCCCGAGCGGTCGAGGACCTCCTGCGCCTCCTTGCCGGTCAGCTCGGCATCGAAGGGGCGCAGGTCGACGAGGAGCATGTGGTTGTCGGTCCCGCCCGAGACGAGCCGGAAGCCCTCGTCGGCGAGGGCGCTGGCCAGCGCCTTGGCGTTGGCCACCACGGCGGCGGTGTAGGCACCGAACTCCGGCTGCGACGCCTCCCGGAACGCCACCGCCTTGGCCGCCACCACGTGCTCGAGCGGCCCGCCCTGGAGGCCCGGGAACACGGCCCCGTCGACCTTCTTGGCAAGGTCGGCGCGGCAGAGGATGGCGCCCCCCCGGGGGCCACGCAAGGTCTTGTGGGTGGTGAGGGTCACGACGTCGGCCACGCCCACCGGGCTCGGGTGCGCCCCGCCGGCGATGAGCCCAGCAGGGTGGGCCGCGTCGAACATGAAGAGGGCGCCGACCTCGTCGGCGATCTCCCGGAAGGGCCCGGGCTCGATGGTGCGGGCGTAGGCGGTGGATCCGGCCACGATCAGGCGAGGCTGCTCGCGCTTGGCCAGGTCGGCGACCTGGTCGAAGTCGATCACCTCGCCGGGGCGCTCCGGGTCGTCGCTGGCCGCCGTGACCCCGTAGGCAACGAAGCGCCAGATCTTGGACGTGATGGAGGCCGGCGAGCCGTGCGTGAGATGGCCGCCGTGGTCGAGGCGCATGGCCAGGATCGTGTCCCCAGGCTCGACGAGGGCCTGGTAGACGGCGAGGTTCGCGTTCGCGCCGGCGTGGGGCTGCACGTTGGCGTGCTCGGCGCCGAAGAGCGCCTTGGCCCGTTCCCGCGCCAATTCCTCCACCTCGTCGATGACCCGGTTGCCGCCGTAGTAGCGGCGTCCGGGGTAGCCCTCGGCGTACTTGTTGGTGAGGACGGAGCCCGACGCCGCCAGGACGGCCGGGGAGGTGAAGTTCTCCGAAGCGATGAGCTGCAGCGTCGACGACTGGCGGGCCATCTCCTCCTCGACCAGGCGGGCCACCTCGGGATCGGCTCCCAGCCACCCGGCGAAGGGTGACGACGCGTCGTGCGGGCTCATCGGCCTCCTCTTCTGTCGGCTCTCTGCCGGCTCTCGCGAGCCGCTCGGCGAGCCGCTCGGGTGGGGTCCGGCACCGGCCGGTGCCCACCGCACGCCCATCGTACCCACCGACCCCACCCTCGTAGGGTGGCGACCCGGGTTCCACCCCGGGCGGGCTCGCCGCTACCCTCGGCGTCGGTGACGCTCGATCCCCGCACGCCCGTGGTCGTCGGCGTGGGGCAGGTCACCGTGCCGCCCGACCCGGCCCACGATCCCGCCACACGACCAGAGCCGCTGGAGCTGATGGTGCGGGCGCTCCGGGCGGCGGCCGAGGACTGCGGGAACGGGGCCGGAGCCCGCCTCCTGGGTGGCGCGGGAAGCCTCGCCGTCGTGGACCCGTTCAGCTGGTGGGTCCCCGACCCCGGTCGGCTGGTCGCCGAGCGGCTCGGGATCGCCCCGGCCGAGGTGGTCCGCTCCGGGGTCGGTGGCAACAGCCCCCAATCGCTGCTCCATCGGGCAGCGTCGCTCATCGCACGTGGCGCCCTGGATGTGGCCCTGGTGACCGGCGGGGACGCGCTGCACACCCGACGGGTCGCCCGGCGGTCCGGCGCCCAACTGCACTGGGCGACGCAGGACCCGGCCACGCCGACGGCGGCACAACCGCTCGGTGCGGACCGATCTCCGGCCACGGAGCTCGAACTGGCCCGCGGCATCCACTTGCCGGTGTACGCCTACCCGCTCCTGGAGAACGCACTCCGCGCCGCGGAGGGATGGACGATGGACGAGCACCGGGCACGCATCGGGCGCCTGTGGGCGGCGTTCTCGGAGGTGGCGGCGGCCAATCCCTTCGCGTGGCTCCGACGCCCGCTCTCGGCGGAGGCGATCGTCACGCCCGGACCGGACAACCGGATGGTCGCCGCGCCCTACCCGAAGCTGTGCACGGCCAACATCTCCGTCGATCAAGGCGCAGCATTCATCTGCTGCTCGGTGGCGGCGGCGCGCGCCGCTGGCGTGCCGGCCGACCGCTGGGTGTTCCCGCTCGCCGGGGCCGACGCCCACGACCACTGGCACCTCTCGGAGCGCACCGAGCTACACCGGTCGCCGGCCATCCGGATCGCCGGGGAGCGAGCGCTCGCCCTGGCGGGGGTGGGGCCCGACGACCTGGGGCCCGTGGAGCTGTACTCCTGTTTCCCCGTGGTGGTCCGCATGGCGGCCCGGGAGCTCGGCCTCGACGCCGAGGACCCGGCGCGCCCGCTCACGGTGACGGGTGGCCTCACGTTCGCCGGCGGTCCCGGCAACAACGCCACGAGCCACGGGATCGCCGCCGTCGTCACCCAGCTGCGCGCGACACCGGGGGCGGTGGGACTGGTCAGCGGGCTCGGCTGGTACGCCACGAAGCACGCGCTCGGCGTCTACGCCTCGCGCCCGCCTCCCCATGAGGGCCGGGACGGCTTCCGGTGGGAGGACGTCCAGCTGGAGGTCGACGCGCTGCCGCGGTGCCCCGTCGACGAACGGGCCACCGGACCGGTGAGGATCGAGACGGCCACCGTGACCTACCGGCGGGACGGCGGTCCGGAGCTGGGGATCCTGGCCTGCCGCACGCCGGCGGGGGCACGGACGTGGGCGAACGTCACGGAACCGGCGACGCTCGAAGAGCTGGCAGCGACCGAGCCGATCGGGCGCCGAGGCGACCTCGGCGCCGACGGCCGGCTGGCGCTCGACTGAGCTCGGCTCGGGCGGGCTAAGAGCGCGCCCAGGGCAGATCGGCAGCGGTCGTCGGCCGTCGGACGGCGGCCGTCAGCGGACGGCGGCCTCGATCCAGGACCAGGCAAGGCCGCCCTCACGCAGGCAGGCCGGTGGTGAGGCGACGCAGTCGACCACGGTCGACGGGACGCCTTCGCACCGCCCGCCATCGACGACCAGCGCCACGGCATCGGCGTCGAACGCGGCGGCCGCCGCCTCGGCGGTGGTGGCCGGAGGCTCGCCGTGGCGGTTGGCGCTCGTGACGGCCAGCGGGCCCGTCCGGCGGCACAGGGCGCGAACCCAGCGGTGATCCGGGCACCGCAGCCCGACGGTGGAACCGTCGCCGCCCAGCAGCGGGCCCAACCGGTCCCGCACCGGGACCACGACGGTCAGGGCCCCGGGCCAGAAGCGGGCAGCGAGCACGGACGCCGCCCGCGGCCAATCGGCGGCCACCTGGTGCACCTGGCGCCAGCGACCGATCATCACGGGGAGGGCGAGGCCCGGCGGCCGGTCCTTGGCGGCGAACACGGCCTCCAGCGCCTCGGGACGGTCGAGCCGGGCGGCGAGACCGTACACGGTGTCCGTCGGGATGACGACGATGTGCCCGAGGTCGAGCGCCGCCAGGGTCCGCTCGAGCCCCCCCTCACCGGCGGCGACGATCTCCGGCCGGGGACGGTCCTCCGGGCTTGGCTCCGTCGCCAGCGCCTCTGTCACGTGCGGGCCACCACGGCGCGATCCCGCCCGGCCAGGTCGGTGGCGAGCACGACGGACGAGTAGCCGAGCCGGTGGGCACAGCGCTCGCCCGCACCCGCTTGATGGGGCGCCAGCTCGACCACGACAGCGCCCCCTGGGCGCAGCCACTCGCGCGCACCGGCGAGGACCGCCTCGACGGCCGCCAGGCCGGGCGTCCCGTCGGAGCCGGCCGGTGCCACGAGCGCCTGGCGCGGCTCGCACCACACCTCGCGCTGGAGTGCCGGCCACTCGTCCTCGGCAACGTACGGGGGGTTGGCGACGACCAGGTCGATGCCCGCCCGGAGCGCGGCGGGGACGGGAGCGAACCAGTCCCCATGTCGGAGGTGGACGCGACGACCGGCGCCGGCGGACGGCGCCGCGTCGTCGACACGGGCGAGGTTCTCCCGCGCCAGCGCGAGTGCGTCAGGGTCGACATCGACCGCCCACACCTCCAGGTCGGGGAGCGCGCCGGCGAGCTCGACGGCCAGGGCGAGAGCGATGGCCCCCGTCCCCGTGCCGAGATCGAGGGCCACGGCGCGACCCACGGCGCGGCCGGTCGCCGACCGGCGCAGCTCCGCCAGCGCGGCCTCGACCACCTGCTCCGTCTCGGGGCGCGGGATGAGCGCCCGGCGGTCCACCACCAGCTCCAGCGTCCGGAAGGGCCACGTGCCGAGGAGGTACTGCAGGGGCTCGCCGGCCATCCGACGCGCCACCAGGTCGTCCAGCACGACCAGCTGCGGCGCGTGGACCGGGTCGCCGTGGCGACCGGCCACGTGCTCGAGCATCCAACGTGCTTCGGCGGTCGACCCGAGCCGGTCGGCGAGCGCCGACAGGACCTCGCCGCGGGCACGACGGGGAGCCGTCGCCGAGCACGCCACGGCCTCGTGGCGAGCACGGAAAGCGGGCACCCGCCCGCTCACCGGGCCGCCGCTCACCGGGCCGCCGCTCACCGGGCCGCCTCTCACCCGGCCGCCTCGCCGGCGAGCTGCCGGGACCGCTTGTCGGCCATGAGCGCTTCGGTCAGCTCGTCCACGTCGCCGGCCAGGACCTGGTCGAGCTTGTACAGGGTCAGGTTGAGCCGGTGGTCGGTCACCCGGTTCTCGCGGAAGTTGTAGGTGCGCACCTTCTCCGACCGGCCGCCGCCACCCACCTGGCTCTTGCGCTGGGCCGCCAGCTCCGATGCCCGCCGGTCCTGCTCCAGCTTGAGGAGCCGCGCCCTCAACACCGTCATGGCCTTGGCGCGGTTCTGGATCTGGCTCTTCTCGTCCTGCATGGCAACGACGATCCCGCTGGGGAGATGCGTGATGCGCACGGCGGAATCGGTCGTGTTCACCGACTGCCCTCCGGGTCCGGTCGACCGGTAGACGTCGATCTTGAGGTCCCCGGGGTCGATGTGGACGTCGACCTCGTCGGCCTCGGGCAGCACGGTCACCGTGGCCGACGACGTGTGGACCCGTCCCTTGGACTCGGTCACGGGCACGCGTTGCACCCGGTGCGGGCCAGCCTCGTGCTCGAGGCGTGACCAGGCGTCCTCGCCCTTCACGACGAAGACGACCTCGTTGAGCCCGTCGCGCTCCGAGGCGCTCTCGGACATGACGTCGACCTTCCACCGCCGGCGAGCGGCGTAGCGGGTGTACATGCCGAACAGGTCGCGGGCGAAGAGGTTCGCTTCCTCACCACCTTCGGCCCCGCGGATCTCGACGATGACGTTGCGCCCGTCGTTGGGGTCCTTGGGGAGCAGCAACAGTGAGAGCTCCTCGCCGAGGGACCGGATCGCCGCCTCGGCCGTCTCGACCTCGGCCTGCGCCACGGATCGCTCCTCGGGAGCCGCCTCCTCCAGGAGGACGCGGGCGGTCTCGAGGTCGGCGCGCGCCTGGCCCAACCGGCGCCAGGTCGCCACGACCGGCGCGAGGTCCTTGTGACGCCGGGAGAGCTCCCGGAGCCGAGCCGGATCGGCGGGCGTCGCCGGGTCCGCCAGGTCGGCTTCGACCTGCGCCAGCTCGTGCTCCAGGGTGGCCAACCGCGTGTCGAGGGTGATGCTCACGGCTGTGTCGCTCGGCGGCAGGGGCGGTGGTGGCACACGGGATCGTGCGAGGCTCGGCGGCACCCGACGGACCCGATGCCGCGGGGCACCCCCCGCCGCGGCGTCAGGACTTGGCGGTCGGCTTCTTGGCGGTGCGCCGACCGTACCGGCGCTGGAACCGCTCGACGCGGCCACCGGAGTCCACCAGCTTCTGCTTGCCGGTGAAGAAGGGGTGGCACTCGTTGCACAGCTCGACGTGCAGGTCCGACTTCGTCGAGCGAGTCGTGAACGTGTTGCCGCACGAGCACCGGACGGCGGCCTCTTCGTACGTGGGGTGGACGTCAGCCTTCATGTGTGCTCCAGTCGGGTCAGGAGCCCGGGGTCGGGCCCTTGGCGATCTCGGCGAGGAATTCGTCGTTGCTCTTGGTGGTGCGGATCTTGTCCATCAGCAGCTCGAGGCCGGCAGCGGCGTTGCCCTCGCTGGCGAGGGCGTTGAGCACCCGGCGGAGCTTCCACACCTGCTGCAGCTGCCCCCGGTCGAAGAGCAGCTCCTCGTGGCGGGTCGAGCTCGCGTTCACGTCGATCGACGGGTACAGCCGCCGCTCAGCGAGGCGGCGGTCGAGCCGGAGCTCCATGTTCCCGGTTCCCTTGAACTCCTCGAAGATGACCTCGTCCATCTTCGACCCGGTCTCGACCAGGGCGGTGGCGAGGATCGTGAGCGAGCCGCCCTCCTCGATGTTGCGGGCCGCCCCGAAGAACCGCTTGGGCGGGTACAGGGCGCCCGAGTCGACACCACCGGACATGATGCGCCCGGTCGCCGGCTGCGCCAGGTTGTACGCCCGGGCCAGGCGGGTGATGCCGTCGAGGATGATCACGACGTCGCGACCCTGTTCGACGAGGCGCTTCGCTCGCTCGATCGCCAGCTCGGCGACGGCGGTGTGCTCGTCGGACGGCCGGTCGAAGGTGGAGGCCACGACCTCGCCGCGCACCGACCGGCGCATGTCCGTGACCTCCTCAGGGCGCTCGTCGACCAGGAGGACCATGAGGTGGACCTCCGGGTTGTTGGCCTCGATGGAGTGGGCGACCTGCTTCATGATCGTCGTCTTGCCGGCCTTGGGCGGCGAGACGATCAGGCCGCGCTGGCCCTTTCCGATGGGGGACAGCAGGTCCACGATCCGGGCCGTGACGTTCTCCTTCGCCCCGGGCATCTCGAGCGCCAACTTGGAGTCCGGGAAGAGCGGCGTCAGGTCCTCGAACCTCGGCCGGGCACGGGCCACCTCCGGGTCCATGCCGGACACCCGGTCGATGCGAAGGAGCGCCGGATACTTCTCATTGCTCGAGGCAGGCCGGCAGGCACCCTCGACGAAGTCCCCCTTGCGCATGGCGAACCGGCGCGCCTGGCTGATGGAGACGTAGACGTCCTTGGCCGACGGCAGGTAGCCCTCGCAGCGCAGGAAGCCGTAGCCCTCGTCGCGCAGATCGAGCAGGCCCTGGACCTCGACCAGCTCGCCCTGGTAGGCGGCTTCCTGGTTCCCGCCACCCTGGAGCTCGCGCTCGCCGGTCCCGGTCCCGGTCCCGGTCCCGCGTTCGCGGCCGCGACGGCGACGGCCCCGGCGGTTCCCTGGCTCCACGTTCGCGTTGCCCATCTGGCTGCCCTGGCCGCCGTGACGGCCTTGCTGGCGGTCCTGCTGGCGGTCCTGCTGGCGCTGACCGTACGAGGTCCCGCCGCCGCTCCCGTTGCCGTTGCGGCCGTTGGACGGCCCGGCGCCCTCGGCGGCCGCTGCCGCCGCTGCCGCCACTGCCGCCACTGCCGGGTCGACCACCGTCTCGGACGGTGCGCGCTCGCCAACGGCCTTGGTCTCGGCGTCGCTGCCGGCGTCGCTGCCGGCGTCGCCCGGCCCCGCGCCGTTGGCAGCCGGGGTCTCGGACGAGGTGTCCGCGGACGGCCCAGCCGCGGACGGCCCGGCCTCGGACGGCCCGGCCTCGGAGATGCCGGTGCCCTCCGAGCTCTCGGCCGCCCGGGGGCCAGCCTCGGCGCCGGCGCCACGGCGGCCCGTGGAGCGGGTGCCATTGGCAGGCCGCGCCCCATGGCCGTTCCCGTCGGCCGCCGCCGGCGAGGTGACGCCGGCCGCCTCCAGGATGCGGTCGATGATGTCGGCCTTCTTCGTGCGCGACGTCGTCTTGAGCGACATCGCCTGGGCGATCGTCTGGAGCTCGTCTCGCTCCTTGCTTTCGAGCACCGACCGTTCGAGCTGCTGCTCCGCAGTCATCGGTCTCCTATCTCGTGAGGGATCGCAGGCGTGGCGAGCACCACGCGTCGTGCGGGAAAAACGGAAACAGGACGAAGGACGTGCGCCGAGCAGGCCTTCCCCCGAGTACCACCGGCGACGGATCCGTCGTGCAGGGACCGGTCACGGCCAGCGACGAGCGCTCCGTTGCCCCGGTGGGATGACG
>DAHUZJ010000036.1 GCA_027306585.1 Acidimicrobiaceae bacterium
TGCCCTCCTACGCCATGAGCAGGTTCTGGATCTGGCCCGAGGCCGACCGGCGACGCCCGGGTCGCCAGGCCGCCGGCTTCTGGTTGGTCGGCCTCGTGAGCCTCGGCGCCTCGAGCCTGCTGACGGGTGTGGCGGCGGCGAACGCCCCCTCCGGGCACGCGGCCCACGTGGCCGTCGCCGGGGTGGCGTACGTCGGCACCTACGGGGTGCTCTGGGTGCTCAAGTTCGTCGTCTACCAACGCCTCCTGTTCCGGCCGGCACCTGTCGTCTCTCAGCGAAGTCCCGCCCTCTCGGCCGGATCGCGCCAGGTCAGCGCCGCACGACGCCGCCGCCGTGCGGACGTCCTCAGGAAGTCGCGTCCTTCTTATGTGCGGGCACCACCGTTGCTGGATGCACGCAACGACGAGCCCGGCTGACGACGGCGGCGAGCCGTCGCCGATCACCGTGCGGGCACTGGCGTCGGTGGTCCCCGACGCGGTCTGCACCGGCAACGCCGTCGTTCGGCGCCTGAGCCACGACAGCCGGGACGTGAGGGGTGGCGACCTGTTCTTCGCCCTTCCCGGGACCCACCACGACGGCCACCGGTTCCTCGACGACGCCCACCGTCGCGGCGCCGTGGCGGCGGTGGTCGACCACTTCGTGGACCTCCCCGTCGCCCAGGTGCTGGTCCCCTCGGTGCGCCGGGCCATCGGCCCGATGGCTGCCGCCTTCTACCGCCATCCCGCCGACCGGATGGGCATGGTCGGCGTCACGGGCACCAACGGGAAGACCACCGTGTGCTCCATCCTGCGCCAGTGCCTGGAAGTGGCCGTCGTCCGCGCCGGGCAGATCGGGACGGTGGGAAGCTTCTTCGGGACCCGGGCGCTCCCGGCGACGCTCACCACCCCCGAGGCGACCGACCTGCAGCGGACGCTGTCGCAGATGGCGGCGGGCGGGACGCAGGTGGTGGCCATGGAGGCGTCCTCCCACGGGCTCGACCAGCACCGGGTGGACGGGATCACCTTCGACATCGGGGTGTTCACCAACCTGAGCCGGGAGCACCTCGACCACCACGGGTCGATGGAGGGGTACTTCGCCGCCAAGGCCAGCCTGCTCGAGAGCCACCGCTGCCGGTTCGCGGTCATCGGCACCGACGACGAATGGGGGCGGCGCCTGGCTGGCACTGTCGCCATCCCGTCGCGCACCGTCGGTCGTCATCGCTGCTCCGACGTGATGATCACCGGCGTCGAGGACCGCGGGCTCGGCGGCATCGACGTCCACCTCGACGGGGCGTTCGGGCCGATGCGCCTCCGTTCGCCGCTGATCGGGGCGTTCAACGCGTCGAACGTGGCCACGGCGTACACCGCTGCTCGTCACCTGGGCCTGGACCACGAGGCTGCGGCGAACGGCATCGCCGGCGCCGGCCCTGCCCCCGGCCGGTTCGAGCTCGTCGACGGCGGTCAGCCCTTCCTGGTGGTGGTCGACTATGCCCACACCCCGGATGCGCTCGGCGTCGCGCTCGAGGCCGTTCGAGCGCTGGCCACGCCGCTCACGGGTCGCGTCAGCCTGGTGCTCGGCGCCCGTGGTGGCCGGGACCGCGGCAAGCGCCCCCTGACCGGTGCGGTCGCGGCCACCGGCGCCGACCGGGTGGTGCTCACGGCGGACAATCCCGGCGACGAGCCGGTGTCGTCGACCATCTCCGATCTCTGGGACGGCATCCCCGCGAGCGATCGCGACCGCGTCGCCGTGCTGCCCGACCGGCGCAGTGCGATCGAGCACGCCATCTCCCACGCGTCGCCCGGCGACGTCGTCCTCGTCGTGGGGCGAGGGCACGAGACGACGTTCCGGATCGGCGCCGACGTCGTGGCGCTGGACGACCGGGCGGTCGCATGGGAAGCCGCCCGGCGCTGGAAGGCCGAGCTGTGCGGGTGACCGTCGTGATCCCGGCGTACAACGCGGCGGGGACCATCCGGGCGGCACTGGCGTCCGTGAGCGCCCAGACGGTGGCGCCGGACGAGGTCGTGGTGGTCGACGACGGCTCGTCCGACGGCACGACGGCCGCGGTGACCGAGTCGGGCGTCGCCGTTCGCCTGCTCCACCAGCAACGCGGTGGCCCCTCGGCGGCGCGCAACGCCGGGATCGCCGCGACGTCGGGCGACCTCGTGGCCTTCCTCGATGCCGACGACGAGTGGCACCCGGAGAAGCTGGAGCGCCAGCTGCCCCTCGTGGCGGCCGCGGGAACCGTCGCCGTCGCCACCGACTGGGCGAGAAGCCCGGTCACGGCGCCAGCGCCGGCGCCGCCCGAGCCGCACGTCAGCACGGTGACCGGTGCCGCCCTGCTCCTGCTCAACCGCTTCCAGACGTCCACGGTCCTCGCTCGGCGTGACGCGCTCGAGGCGGTGGGTGGCTTCGACGCCACCCTCGACGGCGTGGAGGACTGGGACCTGTGGCTGCGGCTGTCGGAGGTCGGCGCCATCCACAAGCTGGACTGGCCGTTCGTGCGCTACGGCGATTCGCCGGGCGGCGTCTCGAAGGAGCTCGACCGGGTCCATGTCAACGGGGCACGCATGCTCGAGCGCCGCCTCGCCGAGCAGCCGAGCAGCCATCGGCAGACGATCATGGCCTGGCACCACCTTCGCTTCGCCGTGGCCTTCCTCCTCGCCCGCGACGGCCGCCACATGGCGCGCTGCGTCCGGGAAGTCCTCCGCCCCGGCGTGCGGCGTGCGGCGCCGCAGGCCGCGGTCCGGCTCTTGGCGCCGTTCCTGGTCGACCGGGTACGGCGCCGGTTGGGGGCTCGCTGACTTTCGGCTCGGTCGACCTCAGGCGCCCGAGCGGCCGGGGTCCGACATGCAGGCGCCCGTGCCGCAGGTGTCCGACATGCAGGCGTCCGTGCCGCAGGCGTCCGTGCCGCAGGCGTCCGACATGAGCGCTTCGAGCTCGTCCCGGCGGTCGGCCCCGGGCACTCCCCAGGTGGGGCGGTAGCCGAACAGCTCGCCGACACTGGCAGCGCCGAAGCGACCGTCGAGGATCTCGAGCCGGTCGGCGGCTACGAGGGCGGGATGCACTTCCCCGCACGCCCGGGTCAAGCACAGCAGCTCGTGACGCAAGGCGGCGACGTAGTTGGCGAAGCGCACCGACTTCAGCGCCGGGTCGAGCCCGGCGGCCAGGTACGGCGACTGCGTGGCCACCCCGACCGGGCAGCGGCCGGTGTGGCACTTCTGCGCCTGGACGCAGCCGATCGACAGCATCGCCTCACGTCCCACGTTGACGAGGTCGGCGCCCAGGGCGAAGGCGAGCAGGGCGGCGTCGGGGAAGCCGAGCTTGGCCGACGCCATGAAGGTCACCTGGTCGTCGACGCCGGCCTCGGCAAAGGTGGAGAACACCCGGGCCAGGGCGATCTTGAGCGGCAGGGCGACGTGGTCGGCGAACACCAGCGGGGCGGCGCCCGTGCCGCCTTCGCCCCCGTCGACGGTGACGAAGTCCAGGCCCCGTCCGGGGTCCTCGGCCATGGCGCCGGCCAGGTCCTGCCAGAACTCCAGCTCGCCGACGGCCGACTTGATGCCGACGGGGAGACCGGTGGCCTCGGCGATGGTCTCCACGAAGTCCAGCAGCGACGACACGTCGCCGAAGGCGCTGTGGCCGGCGGGGCTGACGCAGTCCTTGCCGGCGTCGACGCCTCGCAGGGCCGCGATCTCCGGGGTGACCTTGGCGGCCGGCAGCACCCCGCCGAGCCCCGGCTTGGCGCCCTGGGACAGCTTGATCTCGATGGCTCGGACCGGGGCGGTACCGACCAGGTCGACGAGGCGGCCGAGGTGGAAGCGCCCGTCGCGGTCGCGGCAGCCGAAGTAGCCGGTGCCGATCTGGAGCACGAGGTCGCCGCCGTGGCGGTGGTGGTCGGCCAGTCCGCCTTCGCCGGTGTTCTGCCAGCAGCCGGCCTGCGCCGCCCCTCGGTTGATGGCCTCGATCGCCCGGCCCGAGAGCGACCCGTAGCTCATCGCCGACGTGTTGACGACCGACGCCGGCCGAAAGGCCTTGGGCCGCCCCCGGGGGCCGCCCAGGATCTTGGCGCCCGGCAGCCGGTTGGCGTCCTTGGGGAGCGCCGGCAACGGGAACGCCGCCTGCTTGACGATCAGCCAGTTCGGCGACGCTTCGAGGTCCTCGTCGGTGCCGAAGCCGAAGTAGGTGTTCTCCTGCTTGGCGGCCCGGTACACCCAGCTGCGCTGGTCGCGGTTGAACGGCTGCTCTTCGCTGTCGCGGGCGAACCAGTACTGGCGCATCTCGGGACCGACGAGCTCGACCAGGTTGCGGCCGTGGCCGATGACGGGGAAGTTGTGCCAGATGGCGTGACGGCGCTGCAGGCGGTCGTAGGCGGCAAGGGCACCGAGCGCGGCGGCTGGGACGAGCCCGGCGACGAGCGCCCGCTTCACGTCAGGTTCCCCGCGGTTGCCATGTGCATGCCGGTGATCGTGCCAGACCGCACCCGGTCCACTCGCGCATGTTCGGCCCCGGGCGGAAGCGGCGGTGTGGCCGGGGGCTCGTCCCCTCAGGTGCCGAAGGTGACCTGCCCGGTGCCGGGGATGTAGCCCGGCGCTGTCACTGTCGCCCGCGCGCACCAGGTGCCCGCCGTGCGGGTGGCGAAGGTGAACGCCACCTGGCCGTTGGTCCCGGTCGTGCCCGACCCGGAAGAGACCGCCGTCCCCGAGCAGGTCGTCCCGGCGAACACGT
>DAHUZJ010000038.1 GCA_027306585.1 Acidimicrobiaceae bacterium
CGGGCGGTGCCGGTCACCACGGCCAGGAGATCGGTCAGCATCCGGCCCGTCGCTCCCCATACCGTCTCTGTGGCCACCTCGTAGAAGTAGACGGGGTAGGCGCCGTCGGGCGAGCCCGGGACCTCGCGACCCGGGGCGACCCAGCGCTCCTCGTGGTAGACGCCGTCTGCCAGGAGGTCGGCGAGAGCCACGTCGAACACGCGGGCCACCTCCGCCGGATTGGGCCGGGCCGACGGCCTTCCCGGGAGAACACCCACGACGGGGGTGATCCAGGCGCCGGACGACACGGTCGACAGCGCCTGCAGGAAGCCGACGGGCCGCACGGTCCGCGGGTCGAGGCCGATCTCCTCCTCGGCCTCCCGCAGGGCCGCGGCCACGACGCCCTCTGCCGGCTCCAGCCGGCCGCCGGGAAAACTGATCTCGCCCCGGTGGGCCCGCAGGGTCGCCGCCCGGCGGGTGAGGACCACTCGGGTCTCGCCGTCCTCTTCGAACAGCGGGACCAGCACCGCTGCCGAGGACACCGGCGGCGGATCGAACAGGAAACGGAACGGGAACCCGTCGGCGGCCACCGGACGGGGGCGGGGCGGCTCCACTCCAGCGCGGCCGGTCGGTTCGTCGGCCGGGTCGTCGGCCGCGGCAGAGGTGGCGCCGGGGGCGACAGCGCCGGTCGCTCCGGCGGCTCCGGCCGGCGGGTCGGGCGGTCCCGACCTCCCCGCGTCGTCGAGGGCCGCCAGGACTCGGGCGAGCTGGAGCCGGCGGCGGGCGTCGGCGGGAAGGCAGGACCACGGTGGCGGGTCACCGGGGCGGAAGCGCTGTGGTCGGGGGATCTGGGTCGTCACATGGTCCTCGGGTCGGCCGCGAACGACCCACGACGGCGACGGCCGGGCCCGAAGGCCCGGCCGGTCACCACGCGAGTCGCGAGATGGGTCCCCCCTCGCTACATCATGCCGGGCATTCCGCCCATGCCGCCGCCACCGTGGCCGTGGCCGTGGCCGGCCGGCTCCGCCGGCGGCTCGGGCTTGTCGGCCACCACCACCTCGGTCGTGAGCACGAGCGCGGCGATCGAGGCGGCGTTCTGCAGGGCCGAGCGCGTCACCTTGGCGGGGTCGATGATGCCGACCTTGACCAGGTCCTCGATGGCGCCGGTGACGGCGTTGAGGCCCATGGCGCCGGACTCGCTCTCGACCTGGCGGACGCACACCGCGCCCTCCAGCCCGGCGTTCGAGGCGATCCACCGCAGCGGCTCCTCGACGGCCCGGTACACGATGCGAGCACCGGTGGCCTCGTCGCCCTGCAGCTCGTCGACGACCTTGTTGACCGCCTCACGGCTGCGCAGCAACGCGGTGCCGCCGCCGGCCACGATGCCCTCCTCGACGGCCGCACGGGTGGCGGAGAGCGCGTCTTCGATGCGGTGCTTCTTCTCCTTGAGCTCGACCTCGGTGGCAGCCCCGACCTTCACCACGGCCACGCCTCCGGCCAGCTTGGCCAGCCGCTCCTGGAGCTTCTCACGGTCCCAGTCGGAGTCCGTCTCCTCGATCTCCCGCTTGATCTGAGCGACCCGGCCCTTCAAGTCCTCCTCCGTGCCAGCGCCCTCCACGATCGTCGTGTTCTCCTTGGTCACGATGACCCGGCGCGCCCGGCCGAGCAGGTCCAGCGTGGCGTTCTCCAGCTTGAGGCCGATCTCCTCGCTGATGACCTGGCCACCGCTGAGGATGGCCATGTCCTGGAGCATCGCCTTGCGGCGCTCGCCGAAACCGGGCGCCTTCACGGCGACGGAGGTGAACGTGCCGCGGATCTTGTTGACCACCAGGGTGGCCAGGGCCTCGCCCTCCACGTCCTCGGCGATGATCAAGAGGGGCTTGCCGGTCTGCATGACCTTCTCCAGCACCGGCACGAGGTCGTGGACCGCCGAGATCTTCCCGTTGTTGAACAGGATGAGGGCGTCCTCGAGGACCGCCTCCTGGCGCTCGGGGTCGGTCACGAAGTAGGGCGAAAGGAAGCCCTTGTCGAACTGCATGCCCTCCGTGAGCTCGAGCTCCATCCCGAAGGTGTTCGACTCCTCGACGGTGACGGTGCCGTCCTTGCCGACCTTGTCGATCGCCTCGGCCAGGACCTCGCCGATCGACGGGTCGGCTGCCGAGATGGAGGCCACCTGGGCGATCTCCGTCTTGCCCTCGACCTCCTTGGCCTGGTCGGCGATCGAGGCGACGGCGGCGCGCACGGCCTGCTCGATGCCGCGCTTGAGGGCGGCCGGGTTGGCGCCGGCGGCGACGTTGCGGAGGCCCTCCTTTATGAGCGCCTGGGCGAGCACGGTGGCCGTGGTCGTCCCGTCACCGGCGACGTCGTTGGTCTTGGTGGCGACCTCCTTCACCAGCTGCGCGCCCATGTTCTCGAACGGGTCCTCGAGCTCGACTTCGCGAGCGATGGAGACACCGTCGTTGGTGATGGTGGGCGCACCGAACTTCTTGTCGATCACGACGTTGCGGCCCTTGGGGCCGAGGGTGACCTTCACGGTGTTGGCGAGCTTGTCGACGCCCGCCTCGAGACCGCGCCGGGCAGCCTCGTCGAACTTCAGGATCTTGGGCATGGGATACCTCTCGGAGGGTGGGTACAGGGATCGGGTCCGTCGGCGGGGCGCCGGCGACGCCGGACGCGCCACGGCGGGCGCCGAGGCGCCCGCCGACGGCCGGTGCTACTTGTCCAGCTTGGCCAGGACGTCGCGGCCGGAGAGGATCAGCAGGTCCTCGCCGTCCACGGTGATCTCGGTGCCGCCGTACTTCGAGTAGACGACGGTGTCGCCGACCTTGACGTCGAGCGGGATGATCTCGCCCGTGTTCTCGGCGCGGCGACCCGGGCCGACGGCCAGCACCTCGCCCTGCTGCGGCTTCTCCTTCGCCGTGTCCGGGATCACCAGGCCGGACGCCGTGGTCTCCTCGGACTCACCTGGCCGGACGACGATCCGGTCATCGAGGGGCTGGAGCTTCATGGGAGCGGCCTCCTTGGCACTCGTTAGCACTCGAACGTTGCGAGTGCCAATGCTAGCGGACCTTCCGAGCACCGGCAACCGCACCCGCCGCACGAGCCGCTCGATCGCCCGGAGCGGTGACGGCCACCTGGCCAGCGGCCCGTGGCGCGTCCGACGCCGCCAGCTGGCCACAGGCGGCGTCGATGTCCCGCCCGCGCGTGGCCCGCACGGTGGCGTTCACGCCCCGGTCGCCGAGGGCCCGGGCGAAGGCGGCGACTCCCGCCCGCGGGGTGCCGCGCACGGCGTAGCCGGGAGTGGGGTTGAGGGGGATGAGGTTGACGTGCGCGCGGAGGGGCCGGGCGAACGCCGCCAGCTCCTCGACGTCGCGGGTCTGGTCGTTGACCCCGCCGATGAGGGCCCACTCGAGCGAGAGCCGCCGCCCGCTGGCGGCCACGTAGTCGGCGCAGGCAGCCGACAGGGCGGCCAGGGGGTAGCGCCGGTTGAGGGGCACCAGGCGGTCCCGCAGGTCGTCGCGCGCCGCGTGCAAGGAGACGGCCAGGTTGACCGGCAGCGCTTCCCCGGCCAGGCGCCGGATGCCCGACACGAGCCCCACCGTCGAAAGGGTGAGATGGCGGGCCGACAGGCCCAGGTCGCCGTGGAGGCGCTCGACCGCCGCCCAGGTGCGGTCGTAGTTGGCCAGCGGCTCCCCCATCCCCATGAACACGACATGGGACAGGCGGCGGGGGCGGGCCTCCCGGACGGCCGCCACCACCTGCTCCACGATCTCCCCGGTGCGCAGGTGGCGGCGGAAGCCTGCCTGACCCGTGGCGCAGAAAGTGCAGCCCATCGCGCAGCCGGCCTGGGTCGAAACGCAGACCGTCACCCGGTCCGGGTAGGTCATGAGCACGGTCTCCACCCTGCTCCCGTCGGCCAGCGCCCACAGCCACTTGACCGTGTCGCCGCCGTCGGCCTCCCGGCGCGTCGCCGTCGCCAGGGCCGGCCGGAGCACCTCTTCCAGGCGGGCCCGCAGGGGGCCCGGGAGGTCGGTCATCTCGGCCGGCCGCAGGGCGCGCCGATGGAGCCCGTCCCACACCTGGTGCACCCGGAACGGGGGCTCGTCGACCAACAGCGCCGCGAGGTCCTCCCGGGAGAGGTCGTAGGCGGCCCGGGCCTCGACGCCGGTGGCGCCGTCGCGGGCGGGTCCCGAGAGCGGGCGGACGTCGGCCGTCATGTGCGGAACTCGAGGAACAGGTTGGGGTCGGCGGCGAGCGCCAGCGGGCTGGGCCCGTCGTGGCCGAGCCGGAAGGTCCCGGCCGCCGCCACCATGGCGGCGTTGTCGGTGCACATGGCCAGGCTCGGGAGGTAGGTGGGCACGTCGACGGCCTCCTGTGCCCGGTGGCGCAGGAGCGAGTTGGCCGCCACGCCGCCGCCGAGGCACAGGCCCCGGGCACCGATCTCGGCGACCGCCCGCGCCGCCTTGGTCACCAGCACGTCGACGACCGCCGCCTGGAAGGCGGCGGCCACATCGGCCGTGGCGGCGTCCGGCCGGCGCTCGACGGCGCGCACGACGGCCGTCTTGAGACCCGAGAACGAGAAGTCGTAACCGTCGTCGCGCATGGCCCGGGGGAAGGCGAAGGACGTGGGGTCGCCGTCGCGGGCGATGCGGTCCACGACCGGGCCCCCGGGATATCCGAGCCCCAGGTACCGGGCCACCTTGTCGAAGGCCTCGCCGGCGGCGTCGTCGATCGTCTGCCCGAGCAGCCGGTAGCGGCCCGGGCCGCGCATCTCGACGAGCAGCGTGTGGCCCCCCGAGACGAGCAGCACCACGAGCGGCCACCCGAGGTCCTGCTCTTCGAGGAGGGGGGCGAAGAGGTGGCCCTCGAGGTGGTTCACGCCGACGAACGGCGCGTCCCACGTCATGGCCAGGCCCTTGGCCCCGCTCAGGCCCACGAGCAGGCATCCCACCAGGCCCGGGCCGTAGGTGGCGGCCACCGCGTCGGCCCGCTCCACGCCTGCCCGGGCGAGGGCCTCGGTGACGACCGGGGTGAGCCGCTCCACGTGCGCCCGGCTGGCGATCTCGGGGACCACCCCGCCGTACTTGGCGTGGAGGTCGATCTGGCTGGAGACGACCGACGACCGCACCTCGGTGCCGTCCACGACCACCGAGGCGGCCGTCTCGTCACAGGAGGTCTCGATCCCGAGGACGATCACCGCACCGTCTCCGCGATCCGGGCGAGGCGCTCGTCGTAGGCGGGGGAGTCGATGTCGTACGCCCACATCACGTAGGCGTCCTCGCCCGTCGCCTGGTAGTAGCGCTTCCGCACGCCCACGGGCACGAACCCGAACCGGCGGTAGAGGGTCTGGGCCCGGGTGTTGCCGACCGCCACCTCGAGCGAGAGGTGGCGCGCGCCCAACTCGCGGGCGATCCGCGCCGCGCCGAGCATGAGCTCCTTGCCGACCCCCCTGCCCTGGTGGGCGGGCGCCACCGCCACCGTCGTCACGTGTGCCTCCTCGTCTTGGAACATCAGGCCCAGGTAGCCGACCGTCTCCCGTCCGAGCCGCGCCACCCGGTAGGCACGTCCGGTGCGCAGCGACAGCTCCGAGGCGAAGATGGCGTGGCTCCACGGCTCGGGGAACACCGCCTGCTCGATCGCCATGACCTTGCGGAGGTCCCGACGCCGCATCGGCAACAGCTCGATCACCGGTCCCTCACCGCCAGGTCATCGCTGGACCCAGTTGATGCGGGCATCGGGCTCTCGCAGGTACACCGGGCGGACCTCGCCGGGAGGAACCGGTGCCTGGCCGTCTGCGATCCTACCGGCGGCGACGGCGGCCAGCGCCGCCGGGCCGGGGTCGGCCAGGGCCATGCCGCCGAGCACCACGTGGCCGGACCGCCGGGCGTCCGCCAGGTCGTCGGCGTAGCGGCGAGCGCCGTTGCCCACCGCCAACACGGGCCCGCCGGCCTCGATCGCCACCGCATCCAACATGCGGGCGAGGCCGTCCGGCCGGTACCGGAGGGCGGGGCCCGGCTGCTCCCCCGGCCGGGCGGTGACGGCGGCGAAGACCTCCCCCCGCCGGGCGTCGACGACCGCTGCCACGGGGCCGCTCCACCCCCCCTCGGCGGCAGCGTGGGAGAGGACGGCCAGGCTCGTCACCTCGAGGACCCGGATCCCGAGCCCCTGCGCGATCCCCTGCGCCGTCGCCACCCCCACCCGCAACCCGGTGAACAGCCCCGGGCCGACGTCGACGGCGACGACCTCCACGTCGCGCAGCGAGGTGGAGGTCTGCTCGAGCACATGGGTGATGGCCGGGGCGAGGGACTCGGCGTGCCGCCGGCTGCCCCGCACCCACACCGCCGCTCGCGGGCCGTCGTCGTCGGCCAACGCCACCCCGACGAGCTCGGCGGCCGTCTCGATGGCGAGCAGGGTCACGCCACTGCCTCCACGTAGCGGCGCTCTCCCTCGACGGTGACGGTGCGCGGCTCGGTCCTCGCGCCGGTACGCGGGTCGGTGTCGGTGTCGATGTCGATGTCGGCCGGCGGTCCGGCGGCCGGTCCGGCAGCCGTGCCCCCGGAGGTCCCGGCGTCACCCGGGCGGGTGATGCGGACGGTGCAGGCCACCGCCCCGAGGACGGGCGCCGCGGCGTCCCCCCACTCGACCAGGGCCACGCCGTCCTCCTCGACCAGCTCGCCGAGCCCAAGATCTTCGACCTCCGCCAGGTGCTCGAGGCGGTAGACGTCGGCGTGGAGGAGCTGGCCCAGCCGGCACGGGTACTGGCGCACCAGGGTGAAGGTGGGGCTCGTCACCGGTCCCTTCACCCCCAACGCGGCGGCGAAGCCCTGGGCGAAGGTCGTCTTGCCCGCGCCCAGCCCGCCGACGAGCAGGACGACGTCGCCCGGCCGGGCGGCCTCGGCCAGTCGGGCGGCCACGGCCCGGGTGGCCGCCGGCGAGGCGGTGGTGACGGTGGCCGAGGCGGCGCTCACCCGAGCAGCCGCTTCGCCCGGATGAGGTCCGCCCGCATCTCCGCCACCACCTCGCCCCCCGACCGCAGGGCGGCAGCCGGATGGTAGGTGGGCACGAGCTGGGCGCCGCCCAACGGGTACGCGCGCCCCCGGACGCGCCGGATGCCGTCGACCGTGCCGAGGAGGGCCCGGGTGGCGACGTTGCCGAGGGACACGACCACCTTCGGGGCGACCAGCTCGAGCTGGCGGTCCAGGTAGCCACGGCAGGCGGCCATCTCGTCGGGCCGGGGGTCACGGTTCTGGGGCGGGCGGCACTTCACCACGTTGGCGATGTAGCACGACGTCCGGTCGATGCCGAGCTCCTCGGCCATCAGCCGGTCCAGCAGCTTCCCCGACCGCCCGACGAACGGCTCGCCGGCCAGGTCCTCGTCGCGCCCGGGTCCCTCCCCGACGAGCACGAGGTCGGCGTGAGGGTCCCCGACACCGAAGACGACGTTCGTCCGGGTGGCGGCGAGGGGACAGCGGGTGCAGCCGAGCGCCTCTTGGCGCACGGCATCGAGCGCGGACGCCGGCCGTTCGGCCCCTCCGCCTACGCCAGCAGCTCGCACAGCTCGTCGCTCCGTTCGAGCATGACCATGTGCCCGCATCCTGGCAGCACGGTCAGCTCCGCGCCCGCCACCCGCCCCGCGATGGCCCGGGCTGTGCGTCGCGGGGTGAGCAGGTCCCGCGTCCCGACCACCACCTGGGTCGGGACATCGACGGCGGCCAGACGCTCCCGGACGTCGAACGCCAAGAGCTCCGGCAGCAGGTGGGCGAGGGCGGACGGCGACATGACGTCGACCATCGAGCGGGTCAGCTCGATGTCGGCCGGCGACGGGCGGGCGCCGAAGGCGAACCGGGTGAGCCACACCCCGAGGTCGTTGCCGGGGAACAGGCCGTGGCCCCGGCGCTCGGCCCGGCGCATCCCCCGCTCGGCGGCGACGGTGAGGCCGGCCACGAAGGGGCCGTAGGCGATGGGGCCCGGCGAGCTGGCGACCACGACCAGCCGCCCGAAGCGGCTGCGCACCGCCTCGTCCCTACGGGCCAGCAGCACCTGGCTCACCATGCCGCCCATGGAGTGCCCGCACAGCACCGCGTCGTGCAGGTCGAGGGCCGTCGCCACCTCGAGGAGGTCGTCGGCCATCCGGTCGAACCCGTAGCCGCCGTGCCCCGCCGTCGACTGGCCGTGGCCTCGCTGGCTGACGGCGACGACCCGGTGGTGCCGCGACAGGCGCCGCAGCTGCGGCGCCCAGGTGGCGAGGTTGAGGGTGATCCCGGGCACGAGCAGGACGGCCGGCCCCTCCCCTCGCTCGACGGCGTGGAGCTTGCCCCCGTCCGACAAGGGCACGAAATGGTGGCGCAGGTCGGGGGGGAGCGTTCGGCCACTGGCGGCGATCGCCTCCTCGTCGACCTGCCACCGCCGGGCGCCCGCTCGCTCCAGGGCGTACCCGAGGGCGAGAGCGGCGCCGACCGCACCCACGAGGGCAAGACGCGACCGCGTCCTCACGGCGCGACGCCCCTGGCCGGCGACGCCCACCAGCCGGCCGGCACCTCGCCCGTGTAGACGCGCGGGACCCGGGGCCCGATCCCGCACAGGATCTCGTAGCCGATCGTCCCGAGGAGGTCCGCCCACTCGGTGGCGGTGACCTCCTCGTCGCCCTGGCGGCCGAGCAGGGTGACCTCGTCGCCCGGCGCCACCGGGGAGCCGGGACCGCAGTCCACGACGATCTGGTCCATCGTGACCATGCCGGCCAGCGGACGGCGCTCACCGCGCACGAGCACGGTGAACCCGGCGCCGAACAGGCGACGCGGGACGCCGTCGGCGTACCCGATGGGCACGGTGGCGACGACCGACCGCTCCGGCAGCGGACGGAGCCGGCCGTACGAGGGGCGCTCACCGGCGTCCAGCTCGCGCACGGCCACCACCCGGGCCCGGAGGGAGAGGGCCGGGCGCAGGCGGTCGGCGCCGGCGCCGTCGGAGCCGGCCGCGCCCTCGGTGGCGCCGTCCCGGCCGGTGCCAGCAGGGCCATCGGCACCGGGACGGCGGTCGGCACCGAGAGGGCCCGCCGGGGGACCGCCGAGGTCCGGGGCGGGGGGCACCCCGTACAGGGCGATGCCGCAGCGGACCAGGTCGTAGTGGGACGCCGGGAACTGGAGGGCGGCGGCGGAGTTGGCGGCGTGGAGGAGCCGCGGGCGGCTGGGCAGGGCGGCGACCGCTGCCTCGAACCGGGCCAGCTGGGCTGCCGTGTACGCCCGGTCCTCGGCCGACGTCCCGTCCGCCACCGAGAGGTGGGTCCAGAGTCCCTCGAGGTGCAGGGCCGGCTCGGCGGACACGGCGGCCACCAGGGACGGGATCCCGTCCAGCTGGGCCCCGAGGCGGTGCATCCCCGTGTCCACCTTCACGTGGACGGCCAGCCGAGCTCCCAGCCGGCGGGCGGCCGCCCCGAGGCGGGCGACGGCCTCCATCGAGCACACGGTGGGGGTGAGCCGGCCGGCCACCACGGCCTCGGCGGCGTCGGGGGGCGGCTCGGACAAGAGCAGCACCGGCTGGGCGATGCCCGTCTCGCGAAGCTCGACGCCCTCCTCGACGGTGGCGACCGCGAGCCTGGCGGCACCCCCCTCGATGGCGGCGCGGGCGACCGCCGGCGCCCCGTGACCGTAGCCGTCGGCCTTCACGACGGCGCACACGGTGGCGGGGGCCGCCCGGCGCCGCAGCAGGGCCGTGTTGTGCCGCACGGCGCCGAGGTCGACCTCCGCCCACGCCGGACGGGTCCGGGCCTCAGCCACCGCAGAGCTCCGAGAGACAGCCGCTGACCAGCAGCGGGAGGTCCACGGCCGTCAGGCCCTCGGCGGGACCGCGCCCGGCGGCGCGCCCGTGGACGTGGGCGGCGACGGCCGCGGCCTCGAGGGCCCCCATGCCCCGGGCGAGGAACGCGCCGATCACCCCGGACAGGACGTCGCCGGTCCCGGCCGTCGCCAGCCGGGAGGAGCCCGAAGCCGAGAGGCGCACGGAGCCGTCGGGGGACGCCACCGCCGTGAGCGAGCCCTTCAAGAGCACCGTGGCGCCGGCGCGTTCCGCCAGGCGTCGGGCGGCGGCAATGCGGTCGGCTCCCGGGGGCTCGCCGGCGAGCCGGGCGTACTCCCCGTCGTGCGGGGTGAGCACGGCGGGGCGATCGCCCGCCAGGACCGTCGCGGGGTCGTCCCCCAGGGCGAACAAACCGTCGGCGTCCACCACCACGGGCACGGGGGCCGCCGACACCAGCCGCCGGACCTCCGCTTGCGTCGCCTCGTCCCGACCGAGCCCCGGGCCGACCACCAGCGCCTTGCACCGGCCCAGGACCTCGAGGACGGCGTCGGCCCAACCCTCGCGCCCGGCGTCCACGCGGACCGCCTCGACGGGCCACGGTCCCTGGCCGCCCCCGGGGACGGCGAGCCGGACCATGCCGGCCCCGGCCCGGGAGGCCCCGGTGGCCGACAGGACCGCGGCCCCCTCCATCCCGGGGGAGCCGGCGACGACCGCGAGCGCCGTCGCCCACTTGTGGCCATCGGGCGACCGCGCCGGCACGAGCGCAACGTCCGCGTCGTCCACCAGCCCGATCGACGGCTCGCCCACGGGGAGACCGATGTCGACCAGGCGAACCTCCCCGGCCAGGGTGGCGCCATCGCCCTGGAGGAGCCCGGGCTTGTAGGCGGCGAAGGTCACGGTGCAGTCGGCTTGGAGCGGGCGCCCGGGCGCCGCCCCGGTGTCGCCGTCGACCCCGGACGGGATGTCCACGGCCAGCACCCGCGCCCCGGGCGGGGCGAGCGCGGCGTCGTAGCTCCCCCGGAAGCCGGTCCCGAAGGCGGCGTCGACGACGAGCTCGCACGCCGGCAGGGGCGTCCCCGGCGGGACGACCGTCACCCGGGCGCCCCGGCGAGCCAGGGCTCGCGCCGCGACCTGGCCATCGGCGCCGTTGTTGCCCTTGCCGGCGACCACGACGACCCGGCGGCCGTAGGCGCCGCCCAGCAGGCGCGCGGCCTCGACCGCCACCGCCGTCCCCGCTCGGGCCACGAGCGTGGCCTCGGGAACGGGAGCGGCGGCGTCGGCGGCCCGCATCTCGGCGACGGTGACCACCGGGAGCATCGCTAGGCCTCGGCCACCACCATGGCGATGGCCGTCCGCTCGGTGTGGGTGAGCGAGACGTGCCAGCGGGCGACGCCCCGGGCGTCGGCGGCGGCCGCGGCGGCGGCCGCCAGGTGCAGCGACGGTGCCCCGGAGGCGGCCCGGACCACCTCGACGTCCCGCCAGCCGAAGGCCCCGATCCCGACCCCGAGGGCCTTCATCGTCGCTTCCTTGGCGGCGAACCGGGCCGCCAGCCGCTGGGGGTCCCCATGGCCATCGGCCTGCTCGCCGTCGGTGAACAGACGGTCGGCCAGCGTCGGGCGCCGCCCGAGCACGCGCCGGAACCGGTCCACGTCGACGGCGTCGACGCCCACGCCGGCGACCCCGCTCATTCGACCGTCACCGTCTTGGCCAGGTTGCGCGGCCGGTCCACGTCGTTGCCCAGGCGCCGGGCGAGCGAGTACGCGAAGAGCTGGAGCGGCACCACCGTCACCGGCGGGGAGAGGAGCGGGTCGGCCACTGGTGGCGTCCACAGCACGTGGTGGGCTCGGGCGGCGGCCGTGGTGTCGCCGTCCTCGGCCACCACCACCACCGTGGCCCCGCGGCTGGCGACCTCCGCCACGTTCGTGAGGACCTTCTCCCGCACGGCGCCGCGGGTCACGACGGCCACGACCACCGTGCCCGGCTCGATGAGGGCGATGGGGCCGTGCTTGAGCTCGCCGGCCGGGTAGCCCTCGGCCCGCAGGTACGAGATCTCCTTCAGCTTGAGGGCGCCCTCCAGCGCGACCGGGTACCCGACGTGGCGCCCGAGGAAGAAGAAGTCGCGGGCACCGGCCACGGCCTCCGCCACCGCCTCGACCTCCTTGGCCCGACCGAGGGCGTCGGCCACCTTCTGGGGGAGGAGGTGGAGCTCGTCGACCAGGGCGGTGACGACCTCGGTGGGCAGCGTGCCCCGCCATTGGGCGAGGGACAGGGCGAGCAGCTCCAAGGCCACGACCTGCGCCAGGTGGCACTTGGTGGACGCCACCCCGACCTCGGGCCCGGCACGGGTGTAGATCACGCCGTCGGCCTCGCGAGCCATCTGGGAGTGGACCACATTGGACACGACCAGTGCCCGGGCGCCCGACCGGCGGGCCTCTCGCAGGGCTTCGAGGGTGTCGAGCGTCTCTCCCGACTGGCTGACCCCCACCACGAGGGTGCGCTCGTCGAGGACCGGGTCGCGGTACCGGTGCTCGCTGGCGATGTCGACCTCGGTCGGCACCCGTGCCCAGCGCTCGAGCGCGTACTTGGCGACCATGCCGGCGTGGTAGCTGCTCCCGCAGGCGACCACGACCACCTTGTCGATGGCCCGCAGGTCGTCCTCGGTGAGGCGGAGCTCGTCGAGGACCAGCCGGCCGTCCGTCCCACGGCGGTCGAGCAGGGTGTCGGCGATGGCCCGGGGCTGCTCCGACATCTCCTTCGACATGAAGTCGTCGTAGCCCCCCTTCTGGGCCGCCTCGAGGTCCCACGCCGGGTCCACCGAGAGCGCCGCCGGCACCACCGGGTCGCCGGCCAGGGTCGTCACCCGCACGCCGTCGGGTCGCACCTCGGCGATCTGGTCGTCGTCCAGGGTGAAGAGCTGGTCCGCCTCGCCGAGCAGCGCCGACAGGTCCGAGGCGACGAGGGACGTCCCGGCACCCGTCCCGAGGAGGAGGGGGGCCGAGCGGCGCCCCGCCACGAGGAGGTCCGGTTCCCCGGCGTGCACGACGGCCACGGCGAACGAGCCGCGCACGCGCCGCAAGGCGGCGGCCAATGCACCCGGCAGGTCGGCGCCGCCGGCGAGGGCCGCCTCGACCAGGTGCGCCACCACCTCGGTGTCGGTGTCGGACACGAAGGTGTGGCCGCCGGCCGCGAGCTCGGCCGCCAGCTCGGTGTGGTTCTCGACGATGCCGTTGTGCACGACGGCCACCCTTCCCGTGCAGTCGACGTGCGGGTGGGCGTTGTGCTCGCTCGGCTGGCCGTGGGTCGCCCACCGGGTGTGGCCGACCGACGTGACCGGTGCGGCCGGACCGTCGGCCAGCCGCAAGGCCAGCTCCTCCACCGAGCGGGTGCCGTCGGCGACCCGTACGCGCCACATCGCCCCCTCCCCATCGACGACGGCGACACCGGCCGAGTCGTAGCCCCGGTACTCGAGACGGCGCAGCCCCTCAACCACCGTCTTCACCGAACCCCCGGCAACGCCGATGATGCCGCACATGGAAGGGGAGGCTAACCGCCGAGGGCGCCCTCGACGACCTTCGCCAGGCGGTTGGCGGCGTCCGTCGCCCGCTCCTCGGTCGGCGCCTCCACCATCACCCGCACGAACGGCTCGGTCCCGCTCGGGCGCAGCAGGACCCGGCCCGCATCCCCGAGCTCGTCGGCGATCGCCGCCACCGTCTCCCAGACCTCCCCCGCGCCGTCGAGCCGCCGCGGGTCGGGGACGGTGACGTTGAGGAGCACCTGTGGCACCCGCTCGACCAGGCCACCGGCCAGGTCGGCGAGCGGCTGCCCGGCACGGACGACGGCGTCGGCCAGCAGGAGACCCGTGAGGATCCCGTCGCCGGTGGTGGCGCGGTGGCGGAACACGATGTGCCCCGACTGCTCGCCGCCCAAGGCCAGACCCTCGGCATCGAGCGCGGCCAGCACCTGGCGGTCGCCTACGGGGGTCTCACGCACGGCGATGCCCCGGTGGGCCATGGCGTGATGGAAGCCGAGGTTGGACATGACGGTCGTCACCACGGCGTTCCCCGGCAGCTCGCCCCGCTCGGCCATGTCCACGGCGAAGAGGGCGAGGAGCGTGTCCCCGTCCACCACGTCGCCGCCATGGTCGACGGCGATCAGGCGGTCGGCGTCACCGTCGAAGGCGAGACCCAGGTCGGCGCCGTGCTGCAGGACGGCGGCGGCGACGGCCATGGGATGCGTGGACCCGCAGCCGTGGTTGATGTTGGTGCCGTTCGGCTCGGCGGCGACGGCGACGACGACGGCACCGAGGGCAGCCACCACGTCGGGGGCCACCGCCGACGCCGCCCCGTTGGCGCAGTCGACCACCACCCGGAGCCCGTCCAGACGACGCCCGTCGAGCGCCCCCACCAGGTGCGCACGGTAGTCCGCGACGCCGTCGGAGCCGGGGGCCACGGTCCCCACCCGCTCCCCGACGGCCGACGGACCGGCCGGACCGTCGGGCAGCACGCCGTCCAGCAGGGCGTCGAGCACACCCTCGACGCGGTGCTCCGTCGCGGGGTCGAGCTTGATCCCGGCGGCGTCGAACAGCTTGATGCCGTTGTCGCCGAAGGGGTTGTGCGACGCCGAGACCATCGCGGCCGGCAACCCCCGGGTGGCGGCACAGTAGGCCACGCCGGCGGTCGGGAGGACACCCAGGTCGAGGACCCCGGCACCCTCGGCGGCGAAGCCGGCGGCCAGCGCCGACTGCAGGAGCGGGCCGGAACGGCGGGTGTCCCGGCCGATCAGCACCTCGGGGGCGCCGAGCACCCGAGCGGCGGCGCGGCCGAGCGCCAGCGCCAGCTCGGGCGTGAGATCGGCGTTGGCGACGCCCCGGAGGCCGTCCGTGCCGAACCGGAGCCTGGGCACTACCGCTTGGAGTACTGGGGCGCCTTACGAGCCTTCTTGAGGCCGTACTTCTTGCTCTCCTTCTCCCGCGCGTCCCGGGTGAGGAGGCCGGCCTTCTTGAGCGCGGAACGGAGCTCGGGGTCGAGGGTGCACAGTGCTCGGGCGATCCCGAGGCGGAGCGCACCCGCCTGGCCGGACATCCCGCCGCCGTCGATGGTGGCGTCGACGTCGTAGGCCTCACCGGTGCTGGTGACCCGCAGGGGCTCGGTGGCGAGCATCCGGTGGGTGGCCGAGGGGAAGTAGTCCTCGAACGCCCGCTTGTTGATCGTGATCGTCCCCTGGCCCGGCCGGAACCGGACCCTGGCGACCGCCTCCTTGCGGCGGCCCGTCGTCTGCGACAGCGGGGCGGCCATCAGCCAGCCCTCCGGGCACCGGCGACCTCGAGCGGCTGTGGATCCTGGGCCTGGTGCGGGTGGTCGCTGCCGGCGTACACCTTGAGCTTCGCCAACTGCTGGCGACCGAGCGTCCCCTTGGGCAGCATGCCCCGGACGGCCCGGTGGACCAGCTCTTCGGGACGGCGCTCCAGGAGCTCGGCGTAGCTGGTGGCCTTGAGGCCACCGGGGTAGCCGCTGTGGCGATAGGCGAACTTCTGGCCCGCCTTCTGGGCGGTCAGCACCACCTTGGCGGCGTTGACCACCACCACGTGGTCGCCGGTGTCCGTGTGACGGGCGAACGTCGGTCGGTGCTTGCCTCGCAGGAGGCGGGCGATCTCGGTCGCCATCCGGCCGAGCACGAGGCCGTCGGCGTCGATCAGGTGCCAGGACCGCTCGATCTCGTCGGCTTTCGGAGAGTACGTACGCAACAGGGTTCCTCTGGGAAGACGCGGCACGCCCGCGGGGCGCGGGGCGACGGACCAGCATACGGGCGAAGGAGGGTGCCGGGCAAGCCGGCCCCGGACCCGTCACTCCGGGGTGAGCAGACCGTAGTGGCCGTCGTAGCGACGGTAGAGGACCCGGCCTCGACCGGTTGCGACGTCGGCGAAGAAGAGGTGGCGCTCGCCGGTCTCCCCCAGCCGATCGATCGCCTCGCGGACCCCCAGGACGGGGACGGCCGCGTAGGACAGGGCGACGGGTGCCGCGGTCGGACCGAGTGCCTGGTCGGAGGCCTCCAAGCGGGTCATCCGGTAGGTACCGTCGTCGAGCTGCTCCACGACGCTGTCGAGCCCGGTCTCCAGGTCGACGAACAGGTAGAAGTCGTAGTCGAGCTGCCCCATGTCGAAGACCGCTTCGTCGCAGGTGAGGGGGTCCACGGCGAACGTCTTCTCCCGGACGAGCTGCCGCTCCTCGGCGGGCCGCTCGAAGAAGGGCGGCCGCACCGGGGCCACGTCGCCGTGGCGCCACTCCCCCGGCTCGGCCAGCCCACGAGCGCGGTGGAGGCGCCGGCGGCGGCGGGCCCGGTGCTCGAGCTGGTCGCGGAGGCGGTGGTCGACCAGGTCCAGGGCCTCGGGGAACGTGCGGGCGGCGCCGTGGGCCCGCACGAGGTCTCCGTCGAGATCGAGGTGCACTTCGGCGTGTGCCGGGGCGGTGCGTGCCGGATCGGGATCGTGCCGCAGGGTCACCGAGGCGAACAGGACGGGCTCCTTCACGAGGTCGAGGACCCCGAGGACGGTGGCCCGGGCCAGGGCTCGGTCCGCCTCGGCCACGTCGCCCTCGGCGTGCAGCACCAGGGTTGTCGCCTCCCCGGCGGCCGGCGAGGAGGGGCTCGCCGCTGCGACGGGGGCCGCCGGCTCCGCGCCCTCCCACTGCTCGGCGATGCGGCCGTGGGCGATCCGCAGCCGCACGTCGACCGCCCGATCACCGGTGTCCTCGGCCTCCCACCGGACGTCCACGGCGCCCCCGTCACCGCGCACCCGGGCGTGGTGCGTGCAGCCGAACGCCGGGGTCGCGGCGAGCCACGAAGTGACGGCGGCACGGCCGCCGAGCGACTCGTCGCCGAGACGGACGGTGGGGGACGGCGCATACAGGGCGAGGGCGCCGTCAGTGTCGGCGCCCGCCACGCTCGTCGCCCAGGCTCGGGCCACCTCGAGGGGGTGGCTCTCGGCCAGGTGCAGCTCGGGGTGCACGCCCGCCGACGGGGGTGCGCCCTTGGTGTCGGCGTGCCGGGCGCCGGCGAGCGTCCCGAAGCCACGGCGGCGACGGGACGAACGGGCGCTCTGCCGCAGCCGTACCCGCACGGCCCGCTCGGCGCCGTCCACCCGCTCCACGTCGAAGTGCACGCGGGCACCCGGATGGCGGGCGGAGGGCTCGATGGCACCGACCGGCACGGCGTACGCGCGGCCCTGGCGCACGACTTCGGCGTCGCCCCGGTGCGGGTCGTACCAGCGGACCGTCCCGTCAGGCACCGGCCCGGCCTCCCGGCCCATCTCCGGACGCTGCGGCGGCCCATCCGGTCAGGAGGGCAGCGACGTGCCCCTCGGCCTCCAGCGCTCCCTCTGGCGCGGGCACCACCTCCGCGCCGTGGAGGAAGGCCTCGGTGACGGCGGCGTCGACCACGTTCGCCACCGGCGCCACGGCCGCGCCGCAGCGTGGACAGGCGCCCTCGTCCGCCACCAGGAGGTGGCAGGTGGCGCAGCGGGCTCCGGCCGCCCCGAACCCCGTCTCGACCACCAGGGTGCGCACCTCCCCGTCACCCACGGCGCCGAGCGTCGCCGCCAGGCCCGCGGCCGCCCCGGTACCGGTGGCGACGTGCCCCCGCACCTCCTCCACGAGGGCCGCCGTGCGCCGAGCCTCGGCTCGGGCGACCGCGGAAGTGGCGGCGGCGGCCAGCTCCCGGGGGGTGCTCTCCATCGAGAGGTCGAGGCGGTCACCGACGAGGGCCGCGATGCGCTCGGGGAGCTGCGCGACGAGCTGGGCGGCCGACGTCCCCGGCCCCCCGACGAGCACGTGGCGGAACTCTCGCCCCTCCGTCTGCTCGGCGACGCGCCGGGCGACCCGGCGGAAGTGCTGCCGCGCCAGCTCCTCGTGGTGATGGCCGAAACCGCCCATCTCGACGTCCACGTCGACCTGCCGCGGCAGCACGTCGTCGAGGCGCTCCAGCTCCTCCAGCACGCCCTCGTCCCACACCGCCACGAGCGCCTGCCGGCCGTCGGTCACCACCAGCAGTGCCGGCGGGGCCGCCGCAAGGGCCAGACAGAGCGGGGCCACGTCCGGCGCGCGGTCGACCACGACCTGGTCGCGGACGGGGAAGTTGAGCGGCAGCACCTCGAACCGCCCGTCCGCCGCCCCGGCGAACAGCGCCAGCCCCCGGGTCGTGCGCCGGTCGAAGCCGGTACCGAGCCACCGCTCGATCGCCCCGAGCTCGGCCTCCACCTGGTTTGCGGGACCGACCTCACCGCGTCGTGCCAGCTGCCGCGTCGACCGCACCAGGAGGTGCGCCCGGCGCGCCACGTCGGAGGGCCGCGGGAAGCGGCGGCCGTCGACGTCGAGATAGAGGCTGGTCACGACCTCGTCCGGCCCCCAGTCGGCGATTGCCCGAATGGTCGCGACGTCCAGCACGCCGCAATTCTGCGACGACCGGCCACCGCTGCCCAGAGGCTTCCGTCACGACGGTTGGTCGTACCCGACGTCCACCAGGCACAGCCCGTGGGGCGGCGCGAGCTGGGGGGCGCCGGCTCGCGAGCCCGAGCCGAGGAGGCCCACCACGGTGGCGGCGTTGGCCCGGCCCTTCCCCGCCTGGACGAGCACGCCCACCATCGAGCGGACCATCTGGTGACAGAAGGCGGTGGCGACCACGTCGAACCGGAGCAGCCGGCCACCGCGGACGTCCTCGTCGGGCGCCTCGCGCCACCTGGCGTCGAGCACTCGCCGGACGATGGGATGGGCGGCGTCGGCACCGGGTGGGCGCCGGCACAGGGCGCGGAAGTCGCGCTCGCCGATCAGGGCGTCGGCGGCGGCCGCCATCGGCCGCAGATCGAGCGGTGCCGCCACGTGCCACGCCGTCGCCGAGAGCAGCGGATAGGGGGCGGGGGCGTTCCACACGTGGTAGCGGTAGTGCCGTCGGGTGGCCGACCGGCGGGCGTCGAAGCCCGGCGGTGCCGGGGCTGCCTCACGCACCACCACGGCCGGCGCCAGCTGGCGGGTCAGCGCCCGCGCCAGGTCCCCGTCGTACCCCTCGGGCAGGTCGACGTGGACCACCTGGCCCATGGCGTGGACCCCGGCGTCGGTGCGGCCGGCGCACACGAGGGGCGGGGGCTCCGGCAGCCGGGCGGTCCGGGCGAGGGCGCCGGCGAGGGCGCCGCCCACCGTGGGCACCCCGGGGTCGGCCTGCGTGGCGAAGCCGCGAAAGCCGCTGCCGTCGTAGGCGACGAGGAGCCGCCAACGCCGGGTGCCCGGCAGCACCGCGGCGCCGCCGGCCTCGGCCAACTCGACGCTCAGACGAGCTCGATCCGCGCCATCGGCGCGTTGTCACCCGGTCGCGGGCCCAGCTTGAGGATGCGGGTGTAGCCGCCGGGCCGGTCGACGTAGCGCGGGCCGATCTCGGCGAAGAGCTTGTGGGCCATGTCCTTGTCACGGATGAGGGCAACCACCTGCCGGTGCTGGTGCACGCCGCCCTTGCGCGCTGCCGTGATGCACTTCTCGGCCACCGGCCGCAGCAGCTTCGCCTTGGTCTCCGTGGTGACGAGCGACTCGGCAGCGATCAGAGACGCCACCAGGTTGCCCAGCATCGCCTTCTGGTGGGCGGCGTCACCGCCCAGCCGCCGCCCTCGCTTCGGGGTCCCTTGCATCGTGCGTCCCTCAGTCCTTGCTCTTGAGCGACAGGCCGCGCTCGTCCAGGCGCTGGACGACCTCGTCGAGCGACTTCTGCCCGAAGTTGGTGATGGCCAGGAGGTCGTCGTAGGAGCGATCGACCAGCTCGCCGATGGTGTTGATCTGTGCACGCTTGAGGCAGTTGCGCGGCCGCTCCGACAGGTCGAGCTCCTCGATCCGAAGATCGAGGTCGGGCGACCCGCCCGACGTGGTGCCGGTCTCCCCCAGCTCGAGTCCCTGGGGCGCCTCCTCGAGGTCGGCCACCAGCCCGACGAGGGTGCGCAGGGTGTCCCCCGCCGAGGCCACGGCCTCGCGGGGCGTGATCGAGCCATCGGTCTCGACGTCGAGCACGAGGCGGTCGTAGTCGGTCGACTGCTCCACCCGGACGGGCTCCACCTGGAACGTCACCCGGCGGACGGGCGAGAAGATCGAGTCGACGGGGATCACGCCGATCGTCGACGAGCGCTTGTTGCGGTCGGCCGAGACGTAGCCACGGCCGCGCTCCACCGTGACGTCGAAGGCCAGGTGGGCCTTGGCGTTGAGGGTGGCGAGGTGGAGGTCCGGGTTGAGGACCTCGACCTCGGAGGTCGTCTGCAGGTCGCCGGCCGTGGCGTCGCCCGGACCCCGCTTGTCGAAGCGAAGCGTCACGGGCTCGTCCGACTCGACCCGGACCAGGAGGTCCTTCAGGTTGAGGATGATGTCGGTGACGTCCTCCTTCACCCCTGGGATGGTGGCGAACTCGTGCAACGCCTCGTCGAAGCGGACCTGGGTGGCGGCGGCCCCGGGGATCGACGACAGCAGGGTGCGGCGCAGCGAGTTGCCCAGCGTGTGGCCGAACCCGGGCTCGAGGGGCCCGATGGCGAAGCGCTGGCGGTCGCCCCCGTCCTCGTCGAGGACCTCGACGGTCGGTCGCTGGATGATGAGCATCGGTACTGGCTCCTCGGTGGGTCGGGGCTACTTCGAGTAGAACTCGACGATCAGCTGCTCTTGCACCGGCTCGTCGATGTGGTCACGTAGGGGCGGGTCGAGCACCTCGACCGTGAAGCCGTTGTCGCTCCCCTCGAGCCACGGCGGTCGCTGGCGGTCGAGGGTGTCCATGTTGCGGCGGACCACGAAGATCTCCCGCGAGGACTGCTGGAGGGTCACCCTGTCGCCCTTGCGCACGCGGTAGCTCGGGATGGTGACCCGCTTGCCGTTCACGAGCACGTGGCCGTGGCGGACGAACTGGCGGGCCTGCGAGCGGCTGGCTCCCCAGCCGGCGCGGAAGGCCACGTTGTCGAGCCGGAGCTCGAGCATGCGCAGCAGGTTCTCGCCGGTGATGCCCGGCATGCGGTCCGCCTCCTCGTAGAGGTTGCGGAACTGCTTCTCGAGAATGCCGTAGATGCGGCGGGCCTTCTGCTTCTCCCGCAGCTGGGCCAGGTACTCCGAGCCCTGCCGCATGCGGTCTCGCCCGTGCTCGCCCGGCGGGTACGCCCGGCTGTGCCGGTCCGTGACCGCCTCGGAGACGGGGCACTTGAGCGAGTAGCAGCGCTCGCCCTTCAAGAACAGCTTCGTCCGCTCCCGCCGGCACAGCCGGCAGACCGGACCCGTGTAACGCGCCATGGTTCCGCTCCCCTCAGACCCGGCGCCGCTTCTTCGGGCGGCAGCCGTTATGGGGGATGGGGGTCACGTCCTTGATGCCGACGACCTCGATGCCGGCGGCGGCCAGCGAACGGATGGCCGTCTCCCGGCCGGAGCCGGGGCCGCGGACGAGGACGTCGACCTTGCGAACGCCGTGCTCCATGGCCCGCCGGGCGCACGCCTCGGCCGCGAGCTGGGCAGCGAAGGGGGTGGACTTGCGGGAGCCCTTGAAGCCGACGTTGCCGGCCGACGCCCAGGCGAGCACGTTGCCCTCGGGGTCGGCGATGGCGACGATCGTGTTGTTGAACGAGCTCTTGATGTGGGCGACGCCGTAGGTGACGTTCTTACGCTCCCGGCGGCGCGCCCGCCGGGCGGCGCTCTGCTGCTTGGTCGGCCTCGGCATTACTTGCGCACCTTCTTCTTCCCGGCCACCGTCTTCTTGGGTCCCTTCCGGGTGCGGGCGTTCGTGTGGGTCCGTTGGCCGTGGACCGGCAGGCCCTTGCGGTGCCGCACGCCCTGGTAGCAGTTGATCTCCATCTTGCGCTTGATGTCCTGCGCCACGTCCCGGCGCAGGTCACCCTCGACGCGCAGGTTGGCGTCGATGTCGTTGCGGAGCCGGGTGACCTCCTCGTCGGTGAGGTCCCGGACCCGGGTATCGGCGTGGACGCCCGTCCGCTCGCAGACCCCGCGGGCCCGCGTCGGGCCGACGCCATAGATGTAGGTCAGCGCCACTTCCAGCCGCTTCTCACGCGGGATGTCGACGCCGGCGATTCTGGCCATGCTCGGCTCTTTCCTTCCTCGTTGCTCCGGGTCCCGTCAACCCTGCCGCTGCTTGTGGCGCGGGTTGTCGCAGATCACCACGACCCGGCCGTGCCGGCGGATGACCTTGCACTTCTCGCAGATCGCCTTGACGCTCGGTCGTACCTTCACGGTCGCGTTCCCTTCCCTGCCATGCCTGCCTGCCGCCTCACTTGTACCGATAGGTGATCCGCCCCCGGTTGAGGTCGTAGGGCGTGATCTCGACCTGGACCTTGTCGCCGGGCAGGATCCGGATGCGGTGCATCCGCATCTTGCCCGAGCTGTGGGCCAGCACCTTGTGGCCGTTCTCCAGCTCGACCCGGAACATCGCGTTGGGCAACGGCTCCACCACCGTGCCCTCCAGCACGATGGCGTCTTCCTTGGGCTTGGGCAGGTGACTCTCCTCGAAACTCGTCTTCTCGTCGGCCCGTCGGCGCCGACGACACAGGCCGGTAGTGGCGGGCGGTGGTCCGAGGGCCCCAGCCGGGGGGCACCCGCGACGGGCCGACCAGTTAGTTTAGCTCATGGGGGCCGCGGCGCCAGTCGACCCTGCTCAGGGCCGGTCGCCGAGCGTGAACACCTCTGGGCCGTCCTCGGTCACGGCGATGGTGTGCTCGAAGTGCGCCGACAGCCGGCCGTCCGCCGTCACGACGCTCCAGCCGTCCTCGAGCAGCAGCGTATCGGGCCCGCCGGCGTTCACCATCGGCTCGACGGCGAACACCATACCGGTCTTGAGGGTCGGTCCCGGCGAGCCGGGCCAGTAGTTCGGCACCTGGGGTTGCTCGTGCATCGCCGTCCCGATGGCGTGGCCCACGTACTCCCGGACCACCGAAAAACCGGCGGCCTCGGCAACCTGCTGGACGGCACGCCCCACCTCGTGGAGGCGGCGCCCCAGGCGCAGCTGCTCGATCCCCGCCCACAGGCTCCGCTCCGTCACCTCGATGAGGCGGGCCGCCTCGGGGGTGACCTCCCCGATGGCCATGGTGAAGGCCGCGTCCCCGTGGTAGCCGTCGATGATCGCCCCGCAGTCGACGGACAGGATGTCCCCGTCCTTCAGCCGGTACCCGCCGGGGATCCCGTGGACGATCATCTCGTTGGGCGACGTGCAGATGACGGCGGGGAAGCCGTGGTACCCGAGGAAATTCGACGTCGCCCCCCGGCGGTCGAGGACGTCCCGGGCCACCTGGTCCAGTTCGGCGGTGGTGACGCCCGGGCGGGCCGCCGCCCGGGTGCGCTCGTGCATCTCGGCGACCACTTTGCCCGCCTGGCGCATCTTGGCCAGCTCGTCGGCGTTGCGTCTCATCTCCGTCCCCGGCGGCGGCCGGCCACCGCGCCGCGGCGCGCCGGGCACCTGGCAGGGCGCTGCCCATGGCAGGCCGTCATGCGCCCTCCGGGGCCCCGGCGTGCCGGTGGGCCTCGATGGCCTCGACGCACCGACGGGACACGGTGTCGGGGGCCCCCGTCCCGTCGACCGACACGAGCAGGTTCTCCTTGCGGTACCACTCGAGGAGCGGGGCGGTCTGTCGCTCGTAGAGCTCGAGCCGGCGACGGATGGCGTCCTCGGTGTCGTCCTCGCGCTGGACGACCTCGCCGCCGCAGACGTCGCAGGTCCAGTTGACCGTGGGTGGGGCTGTCACCGAGTAGTTGGTCCCGCAGTCGGCGCACACCCGGCGGGAGGCCAGCCGCCGCATGACCATTTCCGTCGCCACGTCGAGGTCGAGCGCCACATCGAGGCGGTCGGGCTTCAGCATCTCCGACAGCTGCTCGGCCTGCCAGATGGTGCGTGGGAACCCGTCGAGGATGAACCCCCGCGCCCGGGCGTCGGACTCCCCGAGGCGTTGCGAGACCATCTCCACGATGAGCTCGTCGGGGACGAGCTCCCCCTTGTCCATGATCGCCTTCACCTTGAGCCCGAAAGGGGTACGGGACTTCACCTCCCCCCGCAGCATGTCGCCCGTCGAGACGTGCGGCACCACGTAGTGGTGCGAGAGGCGCACGCACTGCGTGCCCTTGCCGGCCCCTTGCTTGCCGAGGACCACGAGCCTGACACCCGGTACCAATGCCACGCCCTACTTCAGGAATCCCTCGTAGTTGCGCATCATCAGCTGGCTGTCGATCTGGCGCATGGTTGTGATGGCCACCCCCACCGAGATCAGCAAGGTGACGCCGTAGAAGGGGAACTTGTTGAGTGTCCACATCGCCATCAGCACCGAGGGGATGACAGCCACCAGGCCCAGGAAGAGGGCGCCGGGCACCGTGATCCGGTTGAGGATGTGGGCGAAGTAGCGCTCGGTCGGGGGCCCGGGGCGGATGCCGGGGACGAAGCCTCCCTGCTTGCGGATGATGTCGGCCTGCTGGTGGGGGTCGAACGCCACGTACACGTAGAAGAACGTGAAGGCCAGGATGAGCACGAAGTACAGCGAGATGTAGACCATGCTCGTCGGCGTGATGTTGTTCCGCACGAAGGTCTGGAAGCCGTGCCACGGGATGATGTTGCTGGCCAGCACGGGGATGTAGAGCACCGAGCTGGCGAAGATGATGGGGATCACACCCGACTGGTTGACCTTCAGCGGGATGTACGTGCTCTGGCCGCCGTAGGTACGGCGCCCGACGACCCGTTTGGCGAAGGTCACCGGGATGCGCCGCTGCCCCTGTGTCATGAACACGATGCACACCAGGAGCACCAGCGAGACGGCCACGATGACGGCGAACTTGAGCGGGCCGCCCTCCTCGTAGACGCCCTTGCCGCCGGAGGGGATGGCGGCCACCACGTTGGCGAAGATGAGGATCGACATGCCCTGGCCGATCCCACGCTGGGTGATCAGCTCCGCCAGCCACATGACGAAGGCGGTCCCGGCGGTGAGGCACAGGACCATGAAGGCCGCCAGCGGGATGGTGAACTTCGGGATGAGGTCGATGTTGACCCCGAGGAGCGCCGAGTCGTGCCCGTGGAAGGCGTAGACGAGGCCCGTCGACTGCATGAGGGCCAGGGCGATCGTGAGGTACCGGGTCGTCTGGGTGATCTTCTTCTGCCCGACGGCGCCCTGGTCACGCCACTCCTCGAGCTTCGGGATGACGGTGGCCAGCAGTTGGATGATGATCGAGCTCGTGATGTAGGGCATGACGCCCAGCCCGAAAACGGCCAGCCGCACGAGCGCCCCGCCCGAGAACAGGTTCAAGAAGCCCAAGACACCCGCCGCACCGGCCTGGGACTGCAGCGACTGCAGTCGGGCCCAGCTGACGCCCGGGATCGGCACGTTCGCCCCGATCTGGTAGAGGGCGATCACCAGCAGGGTGAACAGGACCTTGTTCCGAAGGTCCGGAACCCTGAAGATGTTGCTGAGCCGGGAGAGCATGCCGTACCTGCCAGCGGGCAGGCTACCGGTTCGTCAGCGCGTTGCCGCGTGCGGGCGGGCGGCCCCCGCCGAAGGGCAGCGGCAGGCGCTCCACCGTCCCCCCGGCGGCCGTGATGGCGGCCTCGGCTGAGGCCGAGAAGGCGTGCGCCGACACCCGGAGGGGCCGGTCGACGCTGCCGCCTCCCAGCACCTTCACCAGTGCGCCCTTGCGGACCACCCCGGCCGCCGCCAGGGTCGCCGGGGTGACCTCGCCGTCCGCAGCTCGGGTCAGGGCATCCAGGTTCACGGGCGTGTACTCGACCCGGAACGGGTTCTTGAAGCCCCGGAGCTTGGGGACCCGCTGCATCAGGGGCAGCTGGCCACCCTCGAAGCCGGCCGGGACCGTGTCGCGGGCGTGCTGCCCCTTGGTGCCGCGTCCGGCGGTCTTGCCGCCCTTGCCGCCGATGCCCCGGGCCACGCGACGCTTGGCGCGGTTGGAGCCCGGCGGCGGCGTCAGCTCGTGCAGCTTCACGGACCCACCTCCTCGACGGTGACCAGGTGCGGCACCCGAGCCAGCATCCCGCGGATCTCCGGCCGGTCGGGCAGGTCGTTGGACTGCCCGAGACCTCGAAGCCCGAGGGCGCGCAGGGTCCCACGGTGCTTGGGCTTGGTGCCGATGGCGGAGCGGACCTGCGTCACCCGGAGGGTCCGGTCGGCCGCCCCAGCGCCGGTGCCCGTCGTGCGGACCGCCATCGTCAGCGCACCTCCGAGAACAGCTCGGTGTTGCGGCGGCGCTCGTTGTACGCCCGGAGCACGCCGCTCGGGGTGACCTCGTCGGCATGCTTGCCCCGCAGCGCCGCCACCTGGTCGGGACGGCGCAGGGCCCGCAGGCCAGCAATGGTGGCGTGGGCCACGTTGATGCCGTTGGACGAGCCCAGCGACTTCGCGAGGATGTCCCGGATGCCCGCCATCTCCAGGATGGCGCGGGCAGCACCACCGGCGATGACACCGGTGCCCGGCGCCGCCGGCTTGAGCAGCACCCGCCCGGCGCCGCTCTCCCCGATCACCGGGTGGGTGATCGTGGAGCCGGCCAGGGCCACCTCGAAGACGTTCTTGCGCGCCTCTTCGATCCCCTTCTGGACAGCGAGGCCCGCTTCCTTCGCCTTGCCGTAGCCGAGCCCGACCCGGCCGTTGCCGTCGCCGACCACCATCAGGGCGGCGAACGAGAAGCGGCGGCCGCCCTTGACGACCTTCGCCACCCGGTTCACCCGGATGGTGCGCTCTTCGTACTGCACGTCGGTCATGGCGGTCAGAGCTCCAGTCCCTCGTCGCGGGCGGCGTCGGCCAGGACGGCCACACGGCCGTGGTAGGCGAAACCCCCCCGGTCGAACACCACGCGGCTGACCCCGGCCGCCTTGGCTCGGCTGGCCAGCAGCCGGCCGACGGCCTCGGCTCCGCTCACGTTACCGCCACCCGTCGCGCCGAGCTGGTCGCGCAGGGCCCGCTCGGCGGTCGAGGCGGCCACCAACGTGCGCCCGCTGGCGTCGTCGATCACCTGCGCGGAGATGTTCTTGCGGCTGCGGCTCACGGCCAGGCGGGGCCGCTCCGCCGTGCCCACCACCTTGCGCCGGACCCTCGCGTGCCGGCGCACCCGCAGGGCTTGCTGGCGGTTGGTCTTGCCGGCCATCACTTCGCCGCCTTTCCGGCCTTGCGCAGGACCCGTTCCCCGGAATAGCGGACGCCCTTGCCCTTGTAGGGCTCGGGCTTTCGGATCTTGCGGATGTCGGCGGCCACCTGGCCGACGAGCTCCTTGTCGATGCCCCGCACCACGATGCGCGTGGGGCTCGGCACCTCGAAGGTGACCCCCTCGGGCGCGTCGACGACGACCGGGTGGGAGAAGCCGAGGGCCAGCTCGAGGGCGTCGGCACTGCGGGCGATCGCCCGGTAGCCGACGCCCACGATCTCGAGCTCCTTGGCGAAGCCCTGCGTCACGCCGGTGACCATGTTGGCGACGAGCGACCGGGTCAGGCCGTGCAGGGCACGGTGGCGGCGCTCGTCGTCGGCGCGCGCCACCGTCAGGACGTCACCGTCCTGGCTGATCGAGATGCCCTCGGGCAGCCGGCGGGCCAGGCTGCCCTGAGGACCGGTGACGGTGACCGAGTCTCCGGCCAGCGCCACCGTGACCCCCGACGGGACGGGAATTGGCGAACGCCCGATGCGGGACATCAGCGTGCTCCTTGTCGGCTACCACACATGGCACAGCACCTCGCCGCCCAGGTGGCGCTTCCGGGCCTCGCGGTCGGTCATGAGGCCGTGGCTGGTCGAGACGACCGCCACGCCCATGCCGCCGAGGACGCGGGGCATCTTGTCGGCCCGGGCGTAGATCCGCAGCCCCGGCTTCGACACCCGGCGGATGCCGCCGATGGCGCGCTCACGCTCCGACGAGTACTTCATGGTGATCTCCAGCGTGGACCCCGGGCGTCCGGACTCCTCGCGAACGGCGTAGCCCGCGATGAAGCCCTCCTTCTCCAGGATCCCCGCCAGCGCCTCCTTCAGCTTGGACCCCGGCATCGTCACCGTCTCGCGCTGGGCGGTGCTCGCGTTGCGGATGCGGGTCAGCATGTCGGCGATCGGGTCGGTCATGGTCATGGCCGCGCTCCCCTACCAGCTCGCCTTCGTGACACCCGGCACCTCACCGGCGTGCACCATGGTGCGCAGGCAGATCCGGCACAACCCGAACTTGCGGTAGACGGCCTTGGGCCGCCCGCACCGCCGGCACCGCGTGTACGCGCGGACCTTGAACTTGGGGGTGCGCTGCTGCTTCTCGATCAATGCCTTCTTCGCCATGGTGCCTATCGGGTCTCCTGTCGGAACGGGAAGCCGAACGCCCGCAGGAAGGCGCGGCCCTCCTCGTCGGTGCGTGCGGTGGTGACGATCGTGATGTCCATGCCGCGGACGGTGTCGATGCGGTCGTAGTCGATCTCGGGGAAGATCAGCTGCTCGGTGACACCAAACGTGTAGTTGCCGTTGCCGTCGAACGACCGCGCCGGCAGCCCCCGGAAGTCCCGGATCCGCGGGATCGCCAGGCTGATCAGCCGGTCGAAGAACTCCCAGGCCCGGTCGCCGCGCAGGGTCACCTTCACCCCGATGGGCATCCCGGCCCTGAGCTTGAAGCCGGCGATCGACTTCCTGGCTCGGGTGACCACCGGCTTCTGGCCGGTGATGGCCTCGAGGTCGCGCTGGGCGCCCTCGATGAGGGACGGCTGCTGCGTAGCCCGGCCGACACCCATGTTGACCACCACCTTCTCGAGGCGGGGGACCTCCATGACGTTGGCGAGCCCGAGCTCCTCCTTGAGGCGGTCCCGCACCTCCTCGCGGTAGCGAACCTTGAGCCGCGGGAGCGCGGCCGTCGCCGGGGCGCTCACAGGTCCGCTCCACACTTTCGGCAGACGCGCACCTTGTGGCCCTGCTCGTCGAAGCGCATGCCGATGCGCGTCGGGGCGCCGCACGACGGGCAGACCACGGCGACGTTGGACACCGGCATCGGCATGAACTTGTCGATGATCCCGCCCTGCATGGTGGTCCGAGTCGGCTTGGTGTGGCGCTTGGCCACGTTCACGCCCTCGAGCACGACCTTGCCTTCGGCGGGCAGCGCCCGCACCACCTCGGTGCGGTGGCCCTTGTACTTCCCGGACCGGACGACCACCCGGTCCCCCTTGCGGACCCGCATCACAACACCTCCGGGGCCAGCGACACGATGCGCATGAACCTCTTGTCACGCAGCTCGCGCCCGACGGGGCCGAAGATGCGGGTGCCCCGGGGCTGCTGCTGGTCGTTGATGAGGACGGCGGCGTTCTCGTCGAAGCGGATGTAGCTACCGTCGGGACGCCGCTTCTCCTTGGTGGTCCGGACGACGACGCACTTCACGACGTCGCCCTTCTTCACCGCGGCGCCGGGGATGGCGTCCTTCACCGTGGCGACGAAGACGTCCCCGATACTGGCGTACCGCCGGCGGGACCCGCCGAGCACCCGGATGCAGAGCACCTCCCGGGCGCCGGAGTTGTCGGCCACCCGGAGGCGGGACTCCTGCTGGATCATCGGGCCCGCTCCATGACCTCGGCCAGGCGCCACCGCTTCAGCTTGGACAGCGGGCGCGTCTCGACGACCCGGACCCGGTCACCCACCTTGGCGGCGCCCTCGGCGTCGTGGACGTGCAGCCGCTTGGTGCGCTGCACGATCTTGCCGTAGCGGGGGTGCCGAACGCGCTCGACCACGGCCACGACCACGGTGGACTGCATGGCGTCGGACACCACCGTCCCCTCCCGGACCTTGCGCCGGTTGGGTCGGGCCGCGGCGCTGTCGCCGGCTGGGTTGGCGTCGGCCATCACGCCTCCTCCGTCTCCTCGTCGGCCGTTCCGGCCGCACTTCCTGTCTCTCCGGCGGCGCCGGTCACGCCGGCCGCTTCGGCGGCCTCCGCCACCGCCTCGGTCTCCGCCGTCTCGGTCCCCGCCGTCTCGGTCCCGGCAGCACGCCGCCGCCCCAGGCGCCTCCGCGCCGGTGCCGGAGCCGCCGCTGCGGCCGTCACCACCACGTCGCCGCCGGTTTCGCCCGCCTCTTCGCCGATCTGACGCTGGCGGAGCTCGGTGAGCACCCTCGCCGCGTCGCGGCGCACCTGGCCGATACGGGCCGTGTTGTCGAGCTGCCCGGTCGCCAGCTGGAAGCGAAGGTTGAAGAGCTCCTGGCGCGACTCGGACAACCGCTCCTCCAGCTCGCCCGTGCCCATGGTCGTCAGCTCCGAGACCGCCATCAGACCTGCACCTCCGACTGCCCGTGGGTGCCGGGGCGGACGACGAAGCGTGCCTTCATCGGCAGCTTCTGGATCGCACGCTCCATGGCCGCCTGGGCCAGCTCGCGGTCGACCCCCGCCAGTTCGAAGAGCACCCGGCCAGGGCGGACGACGGCGACCCAATGCTCCGGGTTGCCCTTGCCCGACCCCATGCGGGTCTCGGCCGGCTTCTGGGTGATCGGCTTGTCCGGGAAGACCCGGATCCAGATCTTCCCGCCCCGTCGGACGTGGCGGGTCATGGCGATACGGGCGGCCTCGATCTGGCGGGCCGTGAGCCAGCCCGGCTCGAGCGCCTGGATACCGAAGTCGCCGAAGGAGACGGCCGTGCCACCCTTGGAGGCGCCGGTCAGCCGCCCACGCTGCTGCTTGCGGTGCTTGACCTTGCGGGGCATGAGCATGGTCAGTCCACCTCCCGCCGGAAGTGCGGCGCCTCGTGGTGCTGACGGTTGCGCCGCTCCATCTCCTCGTCCTCGGCCAGCCGTCGCTCGAGCTCGTCGGGCTCCGGCGGCTGGGCGATCAGGTCGGCGACAGGGCCCTCGGGCGTCTCCGCAACAGGGGCCTCCTCGGCGGGGGCCTCCGCAACAGGGGCCTCCTCGGCGGGGGCCTCCGCAACAGGAGCCTCCTCGGCGGTCCGGTCGACGACCTCGGCGCTCTCGCCGGCGACCGGCTCGCGCGGATGCTCGGCGACGGGCGCCTCGGTGTCCACCGGGCCATGCGGCCCGGGGGCGGCAGCGCCGGCCTCCGCCGCCGCGGCTTCGCCGTCACCCACCCCGGGTGCTGCCTGGCCGGCGCGGCGGCGGCCACCACCCGCGGTGATCAGCCGGCGAGGCCGTCCTTGGCCCGAGGTCTCCCCCACGGCCATCGCCGCCTCGCGGGTGATCTTGTCGTCGACCGACACCTTGTAGGGCA
>DAHUZJ010000043.1 GCA_027306585.1 Acidimicrobiaceae bacterium
CTGCGCGCCGCCCTGGCACGCCCGGTTGACAGCGTGAACGTGGCCTTGAGCCTGCCCCGCAAGATCGCGGAGAAGGTGCTGGCACTGCTGGATGCCGAGCGTACGACAGGCGCGGTCGTCGTGCCGGCCAAGGAGCTTTTCACCACCACGGAGGCCGCCACGATGCTCGGGCTGTCACGCCCGACCCTGATGAAGCTCATCGAGTCCGGCGAGATCGCCCACGTCAAGGTCGGCACCCACCATCGCGTCCCCGCCCAGGCGCTCCTGGAGTTCCAGCGTGCCCGCAGGGCCCGCCGCGGGAAGGCTGCCGAGGCGCAGGCGTCGTTCTCCAACGAGATCGGTCTCGTCGATTGACGATCTCGGTCGTACTGACGGACGCCAACATCCTGTTCTCCAGGACACTGCGCGACTACGTCCTCTACGCCGCCGACGAGGGCGCCATCGAGGTCCGCTGGAGCCGGCAGATCCTGGCGGAGATGTCCCGCAATCTCCGCGAGAACCTGGGCCTTAGCCAGGACAGCACGTTCCGGCTGGAGCATCTGATGAACGAATATATCGAGTACGCACTCGTCGAGGTCGACCCCGTCCATCTCACCGCCGTCGAAGCCGTCGAGATGGACGCCAAGGACCGCCACGTCCTCGCAGCCGCCCTGTCCGCCGATGCCGACATCCTGCTCACAGACAACATCAAGGACTTCCCCGCACAGTGGATGTCCGAGCAAGGGATAGAACTCCTCACCGCAGGCCAGTTGCTGACCCGCCTTGCTGAGGACTTCCCCGACAAGATGCGGGCAGCCCACGAGAAGACCGTGCGCTACTCACCCAAGCCCGAGGCTGCCATCCTGGTCACCCTTGAGGTGACCGCCGGCAAGTACGCCGCGGACGCAATCCGCAAGGTCGCCCTCCCAGGCACCTGACGTTACCCGCGATTGACCTGCCTTGAAGCGGCCACGAGGTTCCGCCCGCCACGGGACAGGCAGCACTATGCAATTGGTATAGACCAATAGACTACACGTATCAGCACCGATTCAGCACGGGGTCCGGAAACGACGGGAAATAACAGGGATCAATCGGGCAATCCGCACACGAGAACGGGTCACCGGACTCGCCAGCCGGTCAGCCCGTCCAACGTGAGGCGATTCCGAGAATCCGCAGGTCAGCGCCCTAATTGACCTACCGCAGCAGCTGCCGCGCCATCACCACCCGCTGGATCTGGTTGGTCCCCTCGTAGATCTGGGTGATCTTGGCGTCCCGCATGAAGCGCTCGACGGGGAAGTCCTTGGTGTAGCCGTAGCCACCGAACAGCTGCACGGCATCGGTCGTGACGGCCATGGCGGTGTCCGAGGCAAAGCACTTGGCCATCGCCCCGACCGTCGTGAGCTCGCCCTCGGGGTCGTCGTCCACCAGCCCGCACGCCCGGTGCACGAGGGTACGGGCCGCCTCCGTTCGGATGGCCATGTCGGCGAGCATGAAGCGTAGGGCCTGGAGATCGCCGATGGGCGCGCCGAACGCCTTGCGCTCCTGCAGGTAGGCGGCGGCGGCGTCGATGGCGCCCTGGGCGATCCCGACCGCCTGCGCGCCGATGGTGGGCCGGCTGCGGTCGAGGGTGTGCATGGCGATGGTGAAGCCCTTGCCGACCTCGCCCACCACGTGGGACGACGGGACGCGTACGTCCTCCAGCACCACCTCGCCCGTGGGGCTCCCCCGCAGGCCGAGCTTGTCCTCGTGCTTGGCCACCTTCACCCCCCACTCCGCCTCGACGAGGAAGCAGGTGATGCCGCGGTGGCCGGCGTCGGGGTCCGTCTTGGCGAAGACGGTGTAGGTGTCGGAGATCCCGGCGTTCGTGATCCAGTACTTGGACCCGTTGAGCACCCAGTCGTCGCCGTCGCGGACGGCCCGGGAGCGCATCGCCGCCACGTCGCTGCCGGCGTCCGCCTCGGACAGGCAGTAGCTGGCCTGGGCCTCCCCACTGGCGACCCGAGGCAGGTACCTACGCTTCAGCTCCTCGGAGCCCCAGTTCATGACCGGCAGCATCCCGAGCTTGGAGATGAGGAGCGTCACCCCCGTGGAGGCACAGACCCGGGACACCTCCTCGGTCGCGATGGCCTGCGTGACGGTGTCGGCACCGGCACCCCCGTAGGCCTCGGGGATGCCGAGTGAGGGCAGCTCCATCGCGCGGAGGGCCTCGAACGAGGCCCATGGGAACTGCGCCGTCCGGTCCGTCTCGGCGGCGTGGGGGGCGATGCGCTCCTCGCAGAACCGGCGAAGGGTCTGGCGGAACTGGCGCTGGTCCTCGGACAGGAACATGCTCCCAGTCTGCCCTCCGCGCTCGCCGGGCGACAGGCGAGCCGCAGCTTCAGGTGGAGTGGAGGTGGTCGAGCAGCAGCCGGTGCAGCTCGTCGGGGGCCTGCTCCGGGATCCAGTGGCTCACCCCTGTCAGCACCTCGAACCGGTACCGCCCCGCCACCCACTCGGCCGTCGCCTCGGCCGCCCGCTGGCCGAGCGAGCGATCGTCGGTCGACCACACGTACAGGGTCGGCACGACGACGGGGACCAGCCCCACGACGTCGGCAGGGTCCATCGCCCGGTACCAGTTGAGGGCAGCCGTCAGCGCGCCCGGGGCAGCCAGTGCCGCCACGTACCCCGCCGCCACGTCGGTGTCGAGCCCGCTGTCGATGAGGAGCCGGCGCAATCCCGGGACGCCGTGGCTACCGGCACCCTCTCCGAGGAGCTGGCGCTCCGGCTCCTCGGGGACCCGGAAGCCCTCCGTCGCCGCCAGTGCGGCCGCCTGGTCGGTGTCGCCCTGGGCCACGGCTGCCCGCATGGCCTCGGGGTGCGGCGTCGAGAGCACCGTCAGGCTGCGGACCCGTTCGGGGTGGCGGGCGGCCACCACCCAGGCGAGCATGCCGCCCCAGTCGTGCCCCACCAGGTCGAACGTGCCCATGGCCATGGTGTCGGCGATGGCCAGCACGTCGGCGACGAGGCGCGGCACCCCGTAGGCGGCGACGGCCGTCGGACGGGCCCCGGGGCTGTAGCCCCGCTGGTCCGGTGCGACCGCCCGGTACCCGGCCTCTGCCAGCACTTCCACCGTCGGCCGCCACGTCGCCGAGGACTGGGGGAAGCCGTGCAGCAGCAGCACCGGGCGCCCGTCGGCCGGCCCGGCAGCGAGGGCGGCGAACGTCAACCCGTTGGCATCGATGGCGACCCGCTCGGCCCGCCCCTCCCGGCCACGGCCCCTGCCGGGGCCGATCAGGGCCGTCCGGTCACCCCTGCGGTCGGCCAGGTGCCGGCCGCCACCTGGGCCGCCACCTCCTCCGCCTTCAGCCGGAGCACCTCGTCGGGCACCGAGTCGGCCAGCGCCCGCTGTAGGGCGTACTCGTGGGCCACCGAAGGAAAGACCCGCCGGCGTGCCGCCACCAGCGCTTCGGGCGGGGCCTCGTCGAGGAAGCCCCACACGGCGAAGGCCGTGCGCAGGTCCGGAGCGCTGGGCGCCCGTCCGACGAGGGCCGCCCGACGGGCGGCCAGGAGGGCACAGCCCACCAGCGCGTCCTCGGCCGACTCGCCCGCCTCCAGGTGCAGCCGGTCCTCGAACCGTCGTGCGAGGTGCAGGGCGTACCCCTGGTCGGGACCGGGCTGGCCGTGCAGGGGTCCTCCGGGGTGAACGGGCCACCGCTGCTCCGCGGGGCGGTTGGCCTGCCAGCGCCGCGGCACCTCGAGCCGCTGGGCGGGGCGGACCTGGTCGGCCTCTGCGATGGGGACGAAACTCGGCTGGGTCATCGCCGGCGCACGTTACCCGGCGTGGAGCAGCGCCACCACGACCGCGTCGTAGAGCGCCTGCCAGCTGGCCTCGATGATGTTCTCCGACACCCCGATGGTGGTCCACGTCCGCTCCTCGTCGGCCGTGTCGACGAGGACCCGCGTGACGGCGCCGGTGCCACGGCCGGAGTCGAGGACCCGCACCCGGTAGTCCACGAGCCGGACCGCCGCCAGCTGGGGGTAACGGCTGCCGATCGCCTGCCGCAGGGCGGCGTCCAGCGCGTTGACGGGGCCGTTGCCCTCCGCCGTGGCCACGATGCGGTCAGGGCCGACGTGGACCTTCACCGTCGCCTCGGTCGTGGCGAACGGGCCGTCGAGGTGGCCGGGCCCTTGCGCCTCCCCGTTGTGGTCGGTGATGACCCGGAACGACTCGACGGAGAAGTAGTCCGGCGTCCAGCCGGTGGCCCGTCGCAGCAGGAGCTCGAGGGACCCGTCGGCCACCTCGAAGTGGTAGCCCTCGTGCTCGAGCCGCTTCAGCTCGTCGAGCACCCGGCCCAGGACCTCGCCGTCGAGATCGAGCCCCAGCTCTGCCGCCTTCATGGCCAGCGTCGACCGGCCGGCCATCTCCGAGACCACGACGCGGGTGCCGTTGCCCACGAGGTCGGGCTCGACGTGCTCGTAGAGGTCCCGGCGCCGGGCGACGGCCGACGCGTGCAGGCCGCCTTTGTGGGCGAAGACCGAGGCGCCCACGTAGGGCTGCTGGGGGTCGGGGGCGATGTTGACCAGCTCGGCGATGTGGTGGGCCACGGGGGTCAGCCGCTGGAGCCGTCCCTCCGGCAGGGTCCGGATGCCCAGCTTCAACGAGAGGTTGGGGATGGCGGCCGACAGGTCGGCGTTGCCCGCCCGCTCGCCGTAGCCGTTGATGCAGCCCTGCACCTGGGTCACCCCCGCCTGGACGGCGACGAGCGAGTTGGCCACGGCGCAGCCGGCGTCGTTGTGGCAGTGGATGCCCAGCTGGGCGCTGGTCTGGGCCCGGACGTCGGCCACCGCCGCCCCGACGTCGTCGGGCAGCGACCCCCCGTTCGTGTCGCACAGCACGAGCGCCTCGGCGCCGGCGGCCTCGGCCGCCGCCAGCACCCGGAGCGAGAAGTCCCGGTCGTGGCGGTAGCCGTCGAAGAAGTGCTCGGCGTCCACGAACACCCGCAGCCCGTGCTCCCGGAGGAAGACCACCGAGTCGGCCACCATGGCGACGGCCTCGTCCAATGTGGTCCGCAGCGCCTCGACGACGTGGCGGTCCCAGCTCTTGGCCACGATGCACGCCACCGGTGCCCCCGCACCGACGAGATGGGCGAGGACGGGGTCGGCGTCCGGCCGCACGCCGGCCCGGCGGGTCGACCCGAACGCCACCAGGGTCGCCGTCTGCAGCTGCAGCTCGGTGCGTGCCCGGGCGAAGAACTCCTCGTCCTTGGGGTTGGCCCCGGGCCATCCGCCCTCGACGTAGGCCACGCCCAGGTGGTCGAGCTGCTCGGCCACGCGGAGCTTGTCGTCCACGGTGAGCGACAGCCCCTCCTGCTGGCTCCCGTCCCGCAGGGTGGTGTCGAAGACGTCGACCGCCTCGGGCAGCGCCGGCAGGACGTAGTCGTGGGCGCCCACTCCGTGACGATGGCTGCCGCTAGTCGACATGGTCCAGCCAGTCCTTGTAGCGGTCCACCTCGCCCCGGACGGTGGCGAAGTACGCACGCTGGATCTCGGTCGTGATCGGGCCCGGCTTGCCCGTCCCGACCGCCCGGTCGTCCACGGCGCGGATCGGGACGACCTCGGCCGCCGTCCCGGTGAGGAAGGCCTCGTCGGCCAGGTACAGGTCGCTCCGGATGAGCTGTTCGTGGCGGACCTCCACCCCCATGTCCCGGGCGATCACCTCGACCGTGTCCTGCGTGATGCCGTCGAGGGCGCCGGCGTCCGAAGTCGGCGGGGTGAGCAGCACGCCGCCGCGCACGACGAAGATGTTCTCCCCCGTGCACTCGCTGACCCGCCCGTCGGTGGTGAGCAGGATCGCCTCGTCGTACCCGGCCTTCAGGGCCTCCACCTTGGCGAGCGACGAGTTGACGTACATCCCGATGCCCTTGGCGGCCGTGGGCACGGCGTTCACGTCGTGGCGCCGCCAGGAGCTGATCTTGACGGAGACGCCGTTGGCCACTCCTTCGTCGCCCAGGTAGGTGCCCCACGGCCAGGCGGCGATGGCCACGTTGATCGGCGCCGGCAGCGGGTTGAGGCCCATCTCGCCGTAGCCGAGGTAGACGATCGGCCGCAGGTAGCAGCCGTCGTCGAGGCCGTTCACCCGCACGACCTCCTTGCACGCCGCCACCAGCTCGTCCTCGTCGAACGGGACGTCGATGAGGAAGACCTTGGCCGAGGCCAGCAGGCGCCGGGCGTGGTCCCGGAGGCGGAAGACCGCCACCCCCTGGGAGGTGGGGTAGGCGCGGATCCCCTCGAAGACGCCCGAGCCGTAGTGGAGCGTGTGCGTGAGCAGGTGGACCTTGGCGTCGGCCCAGTCGACCAGCTCGCCGTCCATCCAGATCTTTGTCGTCGGGGTGATGGGCACGGTCAGAGCCTTTCTGCGATGGCGTCGCCGACCGCCGCGGTCGAGACGGTGGCGGCCGGGCCGGCGTCGACGTACGCCTTGGCGGCCTTGGTGATGCGGGCGGCGGCGTCGCCCTCGCCCAGGTGGTCGAGCATGAGCGCCGCGGAGACGATCGCCGCCAGCGGGTTGGCGATCCCCTTGCCGGCGATGTCGTGGGCGGCCCCGTGGACCGGCTCGAACAGCGACGGTCCGGTCCGGGCCGGGTTGAGGTTGGCCGAGGCGGCGAAGCCGATGCCCCCCGTCACGGCCCCCGCCAGGTCGGTCAGGATGTCGCCGAACAGGTTGTCGGTCACGATGACGTCGTAGCGGGCCGCCCGTTCCACCAGGTAGATGGCGGCGGCGTCGACGTGGTTGTAGTCGTGGTCGACGTCGCCGTACTCGGGGGCCACCTCCTCCACCGTCCGGCGCCACAAGTCGCCGGCGAAGGTGAGGACATTGGTCTTGTGCACCAGCGTGAGCTGGTGGGCCGGCCGCCGCTGGGCCAGCTCGAAGGCGAAGCGCACGCACCGCTCGGCGCCCATCCGGGTGTTGACCGAGCCCTGCGTCGCCACCTCGTGCGGGGTCCCCTTGCGGAGGAACCCACCCTCGCCGGCGTAGGCACCCTCGGTGTTCTCCCGGACGACCACGAAGTCGGCGCCTTCGGCGATGGACCCGGGCACCCCGACGAACGGGCGGAGGTTGACGTACAGGTCCAGCTCGAAACGCATCCGAAGGAGCAGACCGCGCTCGAGGACGCCCGACGGCACCGCCGTGTCGCCGATCGCCGGGCCGATGGCCCCGAGCAGGATGGCGTCGAAGCCACGCAGCTCGTCGAGCACCGTGTCGGGGAGCACGTCACCCGTCCGCACGTACCGGCTCGCGCCCAGGTCGTAGTCGGTGGTGTCGAGGTCCACGCCGGTGGCGGCCACCACCTTCAACGCCTCGGCCACCACCTCGGGCCCGATCCCGTCGCCACCGATCACGGCGACACGGTGGGTGCCGGGGGCGTCGCTCATCGAGTCCTCTCCCCCTGTGCGTCCCTCTCGGCCTGCTCGAATCCCATCGTTCCGCTCGTCCTTCCGTCGCCTGCCACTCGTGTGCTCCCCGCCCCGCGCCCGGCCGGCCGGCCGGCCGGCCCGAGACATGAAAAACCGCCCACCGAGGTGGACGGTCGAAGTAGGCGCGCGGGGGTGCGCGCCTACAGGATGATCGGTACGCGGCGCGCCAGACCCGACACGCCGGCAATTCTTCCGTACGCCCGGTTCGCCGTCAACCACGCACCCCGGGTCGGCCGGCGAACCGCCGGCGAACCGCCGGCGCTCGGCCGGGGGTCGGCCGGGGCTCGGCGCCGACGGGCCTGCGCCAGCCGGTAGCCTCGCGACGTGACCGATCGATCGAGCGGGCCCACGCGCCTCACGCGAGAAACGTACGAGCGGCTCCAGGCCGAGCTGGAGGACCTGACGACGCGCGGCCGCGTCGAGATCGCCCAGGCCATCGAGGCGGCCCGAGCGCTCGGCGACCTCTCCGAGAACGGTGACTACCACGCTGCCAAGGACGCCCAGGGCAAGATGGAGGCCCGGGTCCGTCAGCTGCAGGCGCTGCTGAAGCATGCCGAGGTCGTGGACAGCGACGGGACGGCCGCCAGCGACACGGTGGACCACGGGACGGTCGTCACCCTGCGGTACGAGGGCGACGACGAGGACGCCGTGCAGGACTTCTTCGTCGGGTCCATCGAGGAGCGGCGGGGCGGCATGCCGGTCGTGTCCCCCTCGGCCCCGCTCGGGCAGGCCCTCATCGGCAAGTCGGCGGGCGAGACCGTCGAGTACGACGCCCCGGGCGGCAAGCTCCGGGTCGAGATCGTGAAGGTGGGCGTGTGACCCCTCGTACCCTCGTCGACAAGGTCTGGGATGCGCACGTCGTCCACCAGGCCACCGGCGAGCCCGATCTTCTCTTCATCGACCTCCACCTCGTCCACGAGGTCACGTCGCCCCAGGCGTTCGACGGACTGCGGCTGGCGGGCCGGCGGGTGCGGCACCCGGAGCTCACGGTGGCCACCGCCGACCACAACGTCCCGACCCTCGACATCGACCGGCCCATTGCCGACCCCATCTCGGCGAAGCAGCTCGAGGTCCTGGCGAGCAACTGTGCCGAGTTCGGGATCACCTGCTTCTCCATGGGCCACCCGAACCAGGGCATCGTCCACGTCATCGGCCCCGAGCTGGGCCTGACCCAGCCGGGCATGACGATCGTGTGCGGTGACAGCCACACCTCGACGCACGGGGCCTTCGGCGCGCTGGCCTTCGGCATCGGCACGAGCGAGGTGGAGCACGTGCTGGCCACCCAGACGCTCCCCCAGCTGCGGCCCAAGACCATGGCCGTGACGGCCGACGGGCACCTCCCGGCCGGCGTGACGGCCAAGGACCTCGTGCTGGCCATCATCGGGCGCATCGGGACGGGCGGCGGGATGGGCCACGTCATCGAGTACCGGGGATCGGCGATCCGCGCCCTCTCGATGGAGGGACGCATGACCGTCTGCAACATGAGCATCGAGGGCGGTGCCCGGGCCGGGATGGTCGCCCCTGACGACGTCACCTTCGAGTACCTGGAGGGCAGGCTCCACGCCCCCACCGGGGCGGCATGGAACGAGGCGCTCGCCTACTGGAGGTCCCTCCCCACCGACGACGGAGCCTCGTTCGACAAGGAGGTCGTGATCGACGCCGCAGGGTTGGTGCCGCACGTCTCGTGGGGCACCAACCCGTCCCAGGTCGTCCGGATCGACGACACGGTGCCCGACCCCGACAGCTTCGCCGACCCCGGGCACCGAGAGGCGGCCGCCCGGGCCATCGCCTACATGGACCTGCAGCCGGGGACGGCCATCCGCGACGTCGCCGTCGACACGGTCTTCATCGGCTCGTGCACCAACTCTCGCATCGAGGACCTGCGGGAGGCCGCCGCCGTGCTCGGCGGCCGCCAGGTCCGGCCCGGGCTGCGGGCGCTCGCCGTCCCCGGCTCTCACCGGGTGAAGACCGCAGCCGAGGCGGAAGGGATCGACAAGGTGCTCATGGCCGCCGGTTTCGAGTGGCGGGAGCCCGGTTGCTCGATGTGCTTGGCGATGAACCCCGACAAGCTGGCGCCCGGCGAGCGCTGCGCGTCGACCTCCAACCGGAACTTCGAGGGCCGCCAGGGCCGCGGCGGGCGCACCCACCTCGTGTCCCCGGCGGTCGCCGCCGCCACCGCGGTCGCCGGCCACTTCGCCAGCCCAGCCGACCTCGACGCGGGGGACCGCCCATGACAGCCGTGACCGTGGTGACCGGCCGTGCCGTGCCGCTCGACCGCACGGACGTCGACACGGACCAGATCATCCCCTCCGACTGGCTCAAGCGGGTCGAGCGAGCCGGGTTCGGGGCCGGCCTGTTCGCCGAGTGGCGAGACGACCGCGACTTCATCCTCAACCACCCCGAGCACGTCGGGGCGACGATCCTCGTTGCCGGCACCAACTTCGGCACCGGCTCCTCCCGCGAGCACGCCGTGTGGGCGCTCATGGACTACGGGTTCCAGGCGGTGGTGTCCTCCCGGTTCGGCGACATCTTCCGCAACAACTGCACGAAGCAGGGTCTCCTGCCCGTCCAGGTCACGCCCGAGCTCGACCGGCAGCTCCTCGACGCGGTCCTCGCCGACCCGACATTGGAGATCACCATCGACGTGCAGCGGGGCACCATCGAAGCGCCAGCCGCTGGGCTCGCCGGCACGTTCCCCTTGGACGAGTTCACGCGAGAGCGGCTGCTCAACGGATGGGACGACATCGGGCTGTCGCTGCGCCACGAGGGCGAGCTGACGAGCTACGAGTCCCACCGACCGGGCTGGCTGCCACGCTCCTCGGTGGAGGCGGCGCCCGCCGGCTGATCCGGATCGCCGGCGGCAGGGGCCGGCGCCAGCACCACGTCCTGGTGGAGCGTGTACCACGTCGCGTCCCAGCCGTCCGGCGCACCGGGCTCGTCCGGTCCGTGGGGCTCGAAGTCGACGACCAGCGACGGCTTCACCCCGAAGACAGCGTCGCCGTCGAGGCGCTGGCTCGTCCGGTCGAAGAAGTGGGTGGCGACGGTGCGGAACCCCGGCGCCGAGACCATGAGATGGACGTGTGCCGGGCGCCACGGGTGGCGACCGGTCGCTGCCAGCATGCGCCCCACCGGGCCGTCGTCGGGGATGGGGTAGTCGACCGGCCGGACCGTCCAGAACGCGAACGCCCCGTCGGGGCCCGTGAGAAAGCGCCCGCGCAGGTTCTCCGGTGGCTGGGCCGGGTCTTGGACGGCGTACATGCGGTTGGCGGCGTTCTGCCAGATGTCGACGAGGGCGCCGCCCACCGGCTGGCCGTCGAGGTCCCGGACCGTGCCGGTGAGGAACGCCGGCTCGCCGCTCCCCTCCTGCTCGACGATCGACGCTCCCATGGACCGCAGGGGCGACCCCTCGACATGGAAGGGTCCAAGGACCGTCGACTCGGTGGCGCCGGCCGGCGCCGCGTGCTCCACGGCGTCGACCAGCATCGAGAGCCCCAGCGTGTCCGAGAGCAGGATGAGCTCCTGGCGGGTGTCGGTGCAGGTGTGGCCCGCCTCGGTCAGAAAGGCGATCGCCGCCGCCCACTCCTCGCGCGTCAGGCGGACGTCGCGAGCGTAGGCGTGGAGGTGCTCGACGAGACGCTGCAACAGGAACCGCAGCCGCTCGTCCGGCGCCTGGTCGAAGCTCTTCCGCGCTGCCGCCGTGATGTCGTCGGGCGTGACGGGGTGTGGTCCCTCGTGCATGACGCGCATGGTAGCGGGGCCGATCGGGCGGTGAACTGTTCGCGGCCATGCAATGATGCGGCGTCGGCGCGCAGGGACGCCGCACCACGGGAGGGACGCATGCGCAAGATCGCGCTCGAGGAGCACTTCGTCACCGAGGAGCTCGCGGCCTACGGCGCCAGCACCGCCGCCGTCGCCCAGCCCGACGTGTGGGCGGGGGCGTCACGGCGCCTCCTGGACGTCGCCGAACGCCGTCTGGCCGAGATGGACGAGGCAGGGATCGACCTCCAGGTGCTGTCGCTCAACGCGCCCGGCATCCAGGCGGAGCCCGACACGCGGGCCGCCGTGGCGGCCGCCACCTCGGCCAACGACATCCTGGCCGGCATCGTGGCCAACCACCCCGACCGCTTCGCCGCGTTCGCCGCACTGCCGCTGCAGGACGGCAAGGCGGCGGCCCAGGAGCTGGACCGGGCCGTGAACGAGCTCGGCATGAAGGGTGCGCTGGTCAACGCCCACACGCAGGGCCGCTACCTCGACGACCCCGAGCTCCGGGTGGTCTGGGAGCAGCTGGAAGGGCTCGACGTCCCGCTCTTCCTGCACCCGGCCGGCGGCTTCGACGTCCCTCACGTGCTGTCGGGACATCCCGAGCTCGTCGGCCCGATGTGGAGCTGGGGCGCCGAGACGGCCACCCACGCCCTCCGGCTCGTCTTCGGCGGGGTGTTCGACGAGTTCCCTGGGGCGAAGCTGCTCCTCGGCCACATGGGTGAGGGCCTGCCGTTCGCCTTTTGGCGGCTCGACTCCCGGTGGGACTTCCACGACCACCGCGGGATCGAGCTGGCATTGGGACACCCCTCCGCCTACCTGCGCCGCAACTTGTGGGTCGTCACCAGTGGCGCGTGCTCGGACGCCCCCCTCGTCTGCTCGCTCCTTGCCTTGGGCGCCGACCGCATCCTCTTCGGGACCGACTACCCCTTCGAGTCCATGGCCGTCGCCTCCGACTACCTCGACCGGGCGCCACTGAGCGACGAGGACCGGGCGAAGATCGGGCACGGGAACGCCGAGCGCCTGCTCGGCATCGCGCCGCTCGTCACCCCCTGAGCGTGAGGCCTCCGGCTCCTGGACCGCCGTGGGCGATGATCGAGCCCGTAGGCGATCGTGGGGCGCGTCCGGAACCCGCTCTCGCCCATCCAGCCCGTCGAGACCGCCACCAGCGACAACCAGGAGAGCAGGTGCAGGTTGGCCCACAGGATGCGGCCGTTGACGTGCTCGGTCAGCTGGCGCCCGTGGTGGAGATCCCGAGGTCGACGAAGCTGAGCACGCACGGAAGCCCGCGGCCGCAGGGCGTGCAAGCTCGCACCGTGGGGATCTCGAGCTCCAGCACCACGATCGTGATCAGGATGGCGAGCACGCCGTCGCTGAACGCTTCGAGCCGGCCCGTGCTCACCGGCCAGCCCCAGGCTGGCCGCTTGGCGCGATGATCCGAGCCGACGCCGCACCCGCGAGGAGAGGAGCCACCGTGTTGAACGTCCGCCCACCCGCCAGCACCCGCCACCACATGCGACAGGCCATCAGCCTTCGCGGCCTGCGGGCCGATGTCGGGAAGGCAGACGGCTTCAACGCCAAGATCGCCGTGTTCCTCACCAACATCGTCGGCTCGATGTGGTGCGCCTACATCTTCGCCGTCCTGGCCGTCATCGGCCTCCCGGCGGCTCTCAAGCCCGGGGGCGAGGGCATCATCGCCTGGATCGCCCAGACGTTCCTCCAGCTGGTCCTGCTCTCGGTGATCATGGTCGGCCAGAACGTCCAGAGCGCGGCGGGCGACGCCCGTGCGCAGCGGACGTACGACGACACGGTCGAGATCCTGGACCGGCTCGACATCCGCACCGAGGGTGGGCTCAAGGAGCTGTCCGACCGCCTCGACGCCCTGACGAAGGCCTTGGCGGCCCGTCCCGCCGGCGCGTAGCGGCTCCGCCGCGGCGGCGACGGCCGTGGTGCCGAGGGGGAGCACCGTGCGGACGAGCTCGTCCACCCAGAGCTTCGTCGGCTCCAGGTGCATGTGGGCGTCGACGAAGCCGGCAGTGAGCGCGGCCCCCGAGCCGGCCACCACCCCGCCGGCCGATCGCCGCCGGCGCCTCCCGGAGCGAGCAGATCACGCCTCCGGGCAGCGGTTGGCGGCGCTCACCACCGCGGCCAGGGACGCTTCGAGGATCGACGAGTCCATGCCGACGCCCCACCACGTGGTCCCGCCGGGCCCTTCCGCCTCGACGTAGGCCACGGCGGAGGCCCCGCTCCCCGACGTGAGCGCGTGCTCGGAGTAGTCCTTCACCTCGAATTCCACCCCGAGCTCGGCACGCAGCCCGGCGACGAGGGCGTCGATGGGTCCGTTGCCCTCACCGCGGACGGTGACGTGGTTGCCGTCCGACAGCAGCTGGGCGACCACGGTGGTGTGCCCGTCGCCGGCCGTCACCTCGCTGGACAGGAGGCGCAACCCGTCGTCCCCGGGGAGGTAGGTACCGCGGAAGACGTCCCACAGCTCGGTCGGGCGGATCTCGGTGCCGCTCTGCTCGGTCACCTCCTGGACCTGCTTGGAGAACTCGACCTGCAGGCGGCGCGGCAGGTCGAGCCCGTGCTCGGTGTCCATGACGTAGGCGACGCCCCCCTTGCCCGACTGGCTGTTGACCCGGATGATGGCCTCGTAGGTCCGGCCGATGTGCTTGGGGTCGATCGGGAGGTAGGGGACCTCCCACTGCTCGTAGTCGGCCCCGATGGCCGCCATCCCTTTCTTGATGGCGTCCTGGTGGGATCCGGAGAACGCCGTGTACACGAGGTCGCCGGCGTAGGGGTGGCGCGGGTGGACCGGCATCCGGGTGGCGTGCTCGGCGACGCGGCGGACCTTCTCGATGTCCCCGAGGTCGAGCCCCGGGTCCACCCCTTGGGAGAACAGGTTGAGGGCCAGCGTGACGAGGTCGACGTTGCCCGTGCGCTCGCCGTTGCCGAAGAGCGTCCCTTCGACCCGGTCGGCGCCGGCCAGCACCGCCAGCTCGGCGGCGGCCACGGCCGTCCCCCGGTCGTTGTGGGGGTGCACGGAGAGGACCAGGCTGTCCCGGTTGCGAACGGTACGGCCGAACCACTCGATGACGTCGGCGTAGACGTTGGGCGTGTAGTGCTCCACGGTCGCCGGCAGGTTCACGATCATCGGCCGCTCCGGCGTCGGCTCGATGACCTCCATCACCGCCTCGCAGATCTGCACGGCGAACGCCGGCTCGGTGCCGGTGAAGCTCTCGGGCGAGTACTCGTACCGGATCTCCGTCCCGGGGAGCGTGGCCTCGAACTTCCTGCACAGCCGCGCCGCGTTGACCGCGATGTCGACGATGCCCGCGCGGTCGAGCCCGAACACGACCCGGCGCTGCAGCTCGGACGTCGAGTTGTAGAAGTGCACCACCGCCCGCCGGGCACCGCGGAGCGACTCGAAGGTGCGCTCGATGAGCTCCTCCCGGCACTGGACGAGCACCTGGATCTCGACGTCGTCGGGGACCAGCCCCCCCTCGATCACGAGGCGCTGGAACTCGTAGTCGGTCTGCGAGGCGGACGGGAAGCCGACCTCGATCTCCTTGAACCCGATGTCGACGAGGGTCCGGAACAGGGCCAGCTTGCGCTCGGAGTCCATGGGGTCGACGAGGGCCTGGTTGCCGTCGCGCAGGTCGACGCTGGCCCACCGCGGCGCGGCCGTCAGCTGGCGGTCGGGCCACGTCCGGTCGGCAAGCACCAATGGCACCTGCGAGCGGTAGCGGTCGTACGGCATGCCGGGCATCTTCCTCTTCCTCTCTCGCTTCTCGCTCCGTCTGCGACGTTCCCCGACCAACGAAAAAACCCCCTGGCCTTTCGGCGCAGGAGGTTCCAGGCGAACGCGATGTGGCGTTCGCCTTCAGGTCAGCAGCAGCTCCGCAGTCGGGGACACGCTCCTCATATCGGCAGCAATGATCCCAGGCATGAGGGGTCGCGTCAAGAGCTAGCCTCCAAACGTGCGTCGCGTCCTCCAGGTCCTGCTCGTCCTCGCCATGGGTGGTGCGACCGTCGTCCTGGTCCGCCGGTCGGTCGTGCGTCGCCCCGCGGGCACGCCGAGCACCTGGCCGGCCGTCCCCCGCAAGCCCGAGAGCTGAACCGGGCCCGTCAGGGCAGCCGGCGGTCGGCCAGGGCCGGGAACGTCGCACGGGCGGCTGCGGCCCCTTCGGGGTCGATCGACACGTCCATCGTGGTCGGCTCCTGGCCGGCCTCGGACAGCACGACCCCCCAGGGGTCGACGACCATGCTGCGACCGGCCAGGAGCACCCCGTGGTCCGTCCCGGTCGCATTGCACCCGACCACGTAGACCTGGTTCTCGATGGCCCGGGCCCGCAGCAACGTCGCCCAGTGCTCGGCCCGGGCCGCCGGCCAGGCGGCGGGGACGACGAAGAGGGCGACGTCGTCGGCGAGGGCCCGGAAGAGCTCGGGGAACCGCAGGTCGTAGCACGTGGCCATGCCGGCCCGCACGGTGCCCCACTCCCCGGTCAGCGGGAAGGTCGCGAGGTCGCTCCCGCCCGTCACCAGCTCCTGTTCCCGGGACTCGTAGCCGAAGACGTGGACCTTGCGGTACACCGCCAACCGGCGCCCGTCGGGCCCGAAGACGACGCTCGTGTTGTGGAGCCGCCCCCCCTCTCCCGCCTCGAGGATGCTGCCGGCGTGCACCGTCGCGCCGAGCCGCCCGGCCAAGGCCGCCAGCTCCTCGAGCACCGGTCCCCCGAGGTCCATGGCGACGTCCCGGTACCGGTCGAAGCCGAAGTAGCCAGCCGGCCACAGCTCGGGCAGCACCACCAGGTCGGCGCCGGCCGACGCCGCCACCCGGTCGAGCACGGCCGCCACGTGGCCGACGGGGTCGGCCCCGTCGGGGTCGGCCCCGTCGGGCGGCCCGACCTGGAGGCAGGCCACGCGCAGCGTCGCCACGCCCGAGCCCCCGGCCTACAGGCTGACCCGGTGCAGGTCGAGGATGCCGTCGCTGCCACGCAGGCGCGCCAGCACCTCGTCGGGCGCCGGCTCCCCGGTCGAGAGCACCATGAGGGCGGTGTCCTCCTCGACGCTCGGTCCGACCGCCATCGACGAGATGGAGATGCCGGCGTCGCCGAGGGCGGTGCCGATCGCCCCGACCACGCCCGGGCGGTCGTCGTTGCGCACCACCAGCATGTGCCGTGCCGGCGGCACCTCGACGGTGTGGTCGTCAACCATCACCACCCGCGGCTCGGCCCGCAGCCCGGCTCCAGCGAGCGTGGCGGCCACCGAGTGGGCGCCGGACCGCAGCGTGACCAGGCTCTTGTAGTTGGGCGAGGTGGCCGTGGACGTCTCGGTCACCTCGAGGCCCCGCTGCTCGGCCAGCTGCGGGGCGTTCACGTAGGACACCGGCTCCTCGGTGGTGGTGGAGAAGAGCCCCTTGAGCGCCGACAGCGTCAGGATCCCGGTCGCCGCCCCCGCCAGGTCGCCACGGACCTCCACCTCGAGGCGGTCGGGCAGGCGCTCGTGGAGGCAGCCGAGGAATCGCCCCAGCTGCTCGGCCAGGGGCATGAACGGCCGGACCGCCTCGGACACCTCTCTGGCGGCCACGTTGACCGCGTACGGCACGAAGTCGCCGGCCAGGGCGAGCAGGACCTGCTCGGCGATGGTCACGCCCGCCTTGTCCTGGGCCTCCTCGGTGGACGCCCCCAGGTGCGGGGTCAGGATCACCTGCTCCAGCCCGCGCAGCGGCGAGCCGGCCGGCGGGGGCTCGACGGCGAAGACGTCGAGCGCCGCCCCGGCCACCACCCCGTCCCTGATGGCCTCGGCGAGCGCCTCCTCGTCGACGATCCCGCCGCGGGCGGTGTTGACGATGCGGATCCCCGGCTTGGCCTTGGCCAGCAGGTCCCGTCCCACCAGCCCGACGGTCTCAGGGGTCTTGGGCGTGTGGATGGTGACGAAGTCGGCCTCGGCGAACACCTCCTCCACCGAGCGCAGCTCGACCCCCATGGCCCGGGCCCGCTCGGCCGAGATGTAGGGGTCGAAGGCGATGAGGCGCATGCCGAACGCCAATGCCCGCTGGGCCACCAGGGACCCGGCCCGCCCCAGCCCCACGATGCCCAGGACCTTGCCGTGCAGCTCGACGCCCTCCCAGCGGGAGCGCTCCCAACGCCCCGCCACCAGCGCCGCGTGGGCCTGAGGAATGTTGCGGGCCTGGGCGAGCAGCAGGCCCATGGCGTGCTCGGCCACCGACAGGATGTTCGACGTCGGAGCGTTGACCACCATCACCCCGCGCTCGGTGGCCGTCGCGACGTCCACGTTGTCCAGGCCCACTCCGGCACGGCCCACCACCACCAGGTCCGATCCGGCGGCCAGCACCTCGCCCGTCACCGTGGTGGCGGACCGGATGACGAGGGCGTGAGCCCCGGGCACGGCGGCCAGCAGCCCCTCGGGGTCGAGCCCCTCCTGGACGTCCACCTGGTGGCCGGCCCGGCGCAGCAGGTCGAGGCCGCGCTCGGCGATCTTCTCGGTCACCAGCACCCTCGCCATCGCCCTCCGCCTCTCCGTCTCTCGCCCGGCTCCGCCGATCCGACCCCGACCGCCGCCCGGCCGGCCTAGGCCGCGGCCTCGGCGAACAGGTCCCGCAGTCGGGTGACCCCTTCGACCATGGCCTCGTCGCCCAGGGCGTAGGACAGGCGGAAGTAGCCCGGCGCCCCGAAGGCCTCGCCCGGCACCACCGCCACCTTGGCCTCCTCGATGCACACCTCGGCCAGCTCGGCACTGGTCGCCGGACGGCGGCCCCGCAGCTCCCTGCCGAGCAGGGCGTTCACCTCGGGGAAGCAGTAGAAGGCACCTTCGGGCTCGACGCACTCGACTCCGGGGATCCCGGCCAGCAGGTCGAGCATGGTGCGCCGGCGCCGGTCGAACGCCGTCCGCATCTCGGCCACCGCCGAGAGGTCGCCCGACACGGCGGCCAAGGCCGCCGCCTGGGAGACGTTGGCCACGTTCGAGGTCTCGTGGGACTGGATGTTGTTGGCGGCGACCACCGCGTCGACCGGCCCGACCATCCAGCCGACCCGCCATCCCGTCATCGAGTACGTCTTGGCCACGCCGTTGACCACGATGCACCGCTCGGCCAGGTCGGGCACGAGCACCGGCAGGGAGTGCTGCTCGGCCCCGCCGTACACGAGGTGCTCGTAGATCTCGTCGGTCACCACCCACAGGCCCCGCTCGAGAGCCCAGCGGCCGATCGCCTCCACCTCGTCACGGGGATAGACGGCGCCGGTGGGGTTGGACGGAGACACGAACAGCAGCACCTTGGTGCGCGGGGTGACCGCCCGCTCCAGGTCCTCCACCGAGACCCGGAATCCGGTGGCGGCGCCGCTCGGCACGGTCACCGGCGTCCCGCCGGCTAGCGCGATCGACTCCGGGTACGTCGTCCAGTACGGAGCTGGCACCAGGACCTCGTCGCCGGGGTCGCACAGCACGGCGAAGGCGTTGGCCACCGCCTGCTTGCCGCCGTTGGTGATGAGCACCTGGGCCGAGCTCACGTCGTAGCCCGAGTCACGCTTGGTCTTGACGGCCACGGCCTCGCGCAGCTCGGGCAGCCCGCCCGTCGGGGTGTAGTGGTGGAAGCGCACCTGGCGGCAGGCGGCGATGGCCGCCTCCACGATGTGCTCGGGCGTGGGAAAGTCGGGCTCGCCCGCCCCGAAGCCGATGACGTGCTCCCCGGCGGCCTGGAGGGCCTTGGCCTTGGCATCGACCGCCAGGGTCGCCGAGGGCGACACCGCCAGTGCGCGCGCCGACAGCCGTGCAGGACCGCTTGCGGGAACCGAGGACATGGGTGCCATGATTCCATAGTGACGACCTCCCCCATCAAGCTCCCCCCTGAGCTCCTGCCGAACGACGGCCGTTTCGGGAGCGGCCCCTCCAAAGTCCGCCCCGAGCAGGTGTCCGGGCTGCTCGACGTGGCCACCACCTACCTCGGCACCAGCCACCGCCAGAAGCCGGTGAAGGCGGTGGTCGGACGGGTCCGCCAGGGGATGCGGGACCTCTTCTCGCTGCCCGAGGACTACGAGGTCCTGCTCGGCAATGGGGGCACCACCGCGTTCTGGGACGCCGCCACCTTCTCCCTCATCGAGTCCCAGAGCCAGCACCTGTCGTTCGGCGAGTTCTCCTCGAAGTTCGCTGCCGCCGCCAAGGCGGCGCCCCACCTGAAGGACCCCCAGGTCATCGAGTCGCCCCCGGGCACCCACCCCCCGCCCGAGGCGGCCGACGACGTCGACTGCTACGCCCTCACCCACAACGAGACTTCGACCGGGGTGGCGATGGAGGTCCGGCGGCCGGCCGGCGCCCGTCTCCCGGCCGACGGGGGCGGTCTGGTCGCCGTCGACGCCACCTCGGCGGCGGGGGGGCTGCGGGTCGACCCGGCCGAGTTCGACGCGTACTACCTCGCCCCCCAGAAGTGCTTCGCCGCCGACGGGGGGCTTTGGATCGCCCTGTGCTCCCCGGCGGCCGTCGAGCGGATCGAGCGCATCGCCGCCTCGGGACGGAGGGTACCCGCCTCCCTCGACCTCAAGATCGCCCTGGACAACTCGCGCCAGGACCAGACGTACAACACCCCCGCGCTCGCCACCTTGTACCTCTTGGCCGAGCAGCTGGACTGGATGCTGGCCAACGGCGGGCTCGAGTGGACGGCCTCGCGCTGCGACCGCTCGGCCGAGATCCTCTACACCTGGGCCGAGCAATCCGACTTCGCCCGCCCCTTCGTGGAGGACCCGAGGGACCGCAGCCACGTGGTGGGCACCGTCGACCTGGTCGACGACGTCGACGCGGCGGCGGTGGCGCGGGTCCTCCGGGAGAACGGGGTGGTCGACACCGAGCCCTACCGCAAGCTCGGGCGCAACCAGCTCCGCATCGCCATGTTCCCGGCCATCGACCCCGAGGACGTGGCGGCGCTGTGTGCCTGCGTCAACCACGTGGCGGGGGCGCTGGCCGTCTAGCCGACCGGGGTGCGCCACGCCGGTGGGGTGGCGCCCGGCGAGCGCCGGGGGTCGTCGCTATAGTCGCGGGCCCGGCGGTGCGTCGTTTCCGGGGGGCAAGGGGGACGGCCCATGCCCATCTTCATGGTCGAGCGTCGGTTCGCCGAGGAGCTCGAGGCAAACGCCGAGCGCATCGACGGGATCAATCGCATCAACCAGGAGGAAGGGGTCCAGTGGCTCTATTCCTTTCTCTCCGCCGATCGGCGGAAGACCTACGGCCTTTACGAGGCGTCGACGCCTGAAGCGATCCGCCGGGCCGCCACCCGGGCGGGCCTCCCCGCCGACGTCGTCGTCGAGGTGACGGACCGGCTCCTCCCCGACGGCGCGGCGACGCCGGTCCGCTGACCTCGACCGACCGGCATCCCGTGACGGCGCCGCTCGACCCGCCCCCGCTGCCACCCCGACTGGAGGCATCGCGGCACCTCCCTCTGGTGGGCCGCCGCCTCGAGCTCGAGACGCTCGAGCCACTGTGGAGCGACGTCGAGCAGGGACGCCGCCAGCTCGTGTTCGTGGGGGGCGAGCCCGGCGCCGGCAAGACCCGGCTGATGGCCGAGGTGGCCGGCGCGCTGCACGACCACGGCACGGTGGTCCTCGTCGGCTCGACCGACCGCGAGCAGGGTGTCCCCTACCGGCCCGTCACCGAGATGCTCGACCATCTCTTCGTGACCGCGGCGCCCGGTTCGCTCGCCGGTCCGCTGGCGGCAGGGGGCCGGGAGCTGCGCCGGCTGTCGGCGGAGGTCACCCGGCACCTCCCCGAGCTCGGCGACGACGATCCACCTGCCGGGGACGTCCGCCGCAACCTGTTCGAAGCCGTCGCCCGGTTCCTGCGGGCTCTGGCGGAGCAACGTCCGGTGGCCCTGCTGCTGGACGACCTCCACTGGGCCCAGCAACCGACCCTGGCGCTCCTCGAGCACGTGGTCCAGGCGTGCGCGGCCAGCCGCCTCCTGGTCCTCGCCACCTTCCGCACTACGGCGCCGGACCGCTCGGACGCCCTCGCCGCACGCGTCGCCGAGCTCCATCGTCTCGAGGGTGTTCGCCGCCTGGACCTCGGCGGTCTCGACACGGAGGCCATCGCCGAGTACGTGAGCCTGCGGACGGGGCTGCCGCTGGGCGAGTCACGGCCGCCGGCTGCCCTCCTCCGCGACCGCACCGGCGGCAACCCGTTCTTCCTCCGGGAGCTCTGGGCCGACCTCGAGCGGCACGGCGGGGTGGCGGCACTCCGGTCGGCGCGGCCGGTGCCGGCGTCCATCGGCGACACGCTGGCGGCGCGCCTAGCGGGGCTGGGAGACGAGGTACGCGGGGTGATCGAGCTGGCTGCCGTCCTCGGCAACACCTTCGACCTGGCGACGCTGACGGCGGCCAGCTCGGTCGACCGCAGCGCGACTCTGGCCTGCGTCGACTCGGCCGTCTCCGTCGGCCTCATCGAGCCGGTCGAAGCCAGCGGCCACTGCTGCTTCGTCCACTCCCTCACCCGCCAGGCGGTGCTCGAGGCGATGCCCCACGGCCGCCGGACGCTGCTCCACGCCGCGGCGGGCAAGGCTCTCGAGCGCCAGCCCCCCAACGCCTCGCTCATCCCCCGGCTGGCCCATCACTTCCTGGCCGCCCACGTCCTGGGTTTCCACGACCAGGCACTCCACTACAGCCGGGAGGCGGGTGCCCTGGCCGAGCGCATGCTCGCCTTCGAGGACGCGGCGGCCTGGTTCGAGCGGGCGGCGTCGCTTCCCGAGTCCGACCCCGGGGTCCGGGCCGAGACGCTGCTCGCAGCGGCCTCCAACTCCGTCCGGGCCTGCAACTTCGAGCAGGCCCGGGCCATCTACGAGCACCTGGGGACCCTGGCCGACCCGTCGGTGCGACTTGACGCCGCCATGGGGTTCGAGAACGCGTCCTGGCGGCCAGGCGTGGTCGGGTCGCGGGCCGCCGACCACCTGTCCGCCGCCCTCGACGATTGCGGGCTGGAGCCCCAGGAGCCCCGACACGTGCGCGCGCTGGCCAGCTTCGGGCGTGCCCTGGCCCTGGCCGGGGAGACGGAACGGGCTCGTCGGGTCGGTGGGCGGGCCGTCGACCTCGCCCGGACTTTGGACGACGAGCCCACGGTCGTCCACGCCCTGGCCGCGAGCCTGTGGGCCGGGACCACCCCCGACGTCGCCCGGATCCAGCTGGAGCGCGCCACCGAGGTCCAGCGGATGGCGAAGGCGCGGCGGGACTACGAGACGCTCGGGGCCGCCGTGAACTTCGGGGCCACGGTCAGCTACCTCCTCGGGCTCCCCGAGAAGCTGGATCGGGCCGTCGGCGACTCGTTCCGTGCGGCCCAAGGCACTGGCGAGCCGTACTTCCGGCACGTGTACCACTGCCTCGCCCACGCCGACGCCTTCATGCGGGGGGACTTCGCCGAGGCACAACGGTGGGCCGACAAGACGGTCGAGGACACACTCGGCGACGAGATGACCGAGGGCCCGCACGCGGTCCAGACGTTCATGGTCCGCCGGGAGACCGGCACTCTCACCCGCTTCCGTCGCTACCTGGACGGCGAGGAGAGCTTCACCGGGCGCTGGGTCCCAGGCCTGCTCGCCCTGTACACCGAGGTGGGTCACGAGCACGGCGCCCGACGTGCCCTGCACCACCTCCTCGAGCGCGACCGTCCGGCTCGGGTCGACGGGGCGCAGTGGCCGATGGAGCTCGTGTTCATGGTGGAGGGCGCCCTCGTCCTCGGCGACCACGACGCCGTGCAGGCCCTGCGCCCGTTCCTCGGCGCCTACGAGGGCATGAACCTGGTGTGCGGGACCCTGATCGCCACGTTCGGCAGTGCCGACCGATTCCTCGCCCGTGTGGCCGTCTTCCTGGGGGACATGGCGGCGGCCGAGCGGCACTTCGCCGCCGCCATGGAGATGGACCGGCGGATGCACTCGACCGTACAGGTTGCCGAGACGCTCGCCCAACAGGCGCGGTTCGCCGCCGCCGCCGGCCGCCGCCCCGAGGCACTCGAGCTTGCCCGCCAGGCCCGCGCCCTCGCCGAGCCGATCGGTCAGGGACGAGTCCTGCGGCTCCTGGATGACCTGACCCCGCCGGCCACCTCCGTCACCCGCGATGGCCTCACCGAGCGGGAGCTCGCCGTCCTGCGACTGCTCGCCGCCGGGCTGAGCAATCAGGAGATCGGCACCCACCTCCACATCAGCGGCAACACCGCGGCCAACCACGTCCGCAGCATCCTCACGAAGACCGGTGCCGCCAACCGCACCCAGGCGG
>DAHUZJ010000046.1 GCA_027306585.1 Acidimicrobiaceae bacterium
CCGGCCTGGAGGAGCCCGGCCACCGACGCCGCCGACGCCGCCTCGCAGAAGACCGATTCCTCCTCGGCGAGGAACCGGTAGGCAGCAAGGATCTGCTCGTCGGTCACGGCGGCGATGGCGCCGCCGGACTCGCTCGCCGCCGCCGTGGCCGAGTACCAGCTGGCCGGGTTCCCGATCCGGATGGCGGTGGCGACGGTCTCGGGATGCTCGATCGGGTGACCTTCCACGATGGGCGCCGCGCCGGCGGCCTGGAAGCCGAGCATCCTGGGCAGCTTGGTCGCGCGGCCGGCCGCCCGGTACTCGAGGTAGCCGCGCCAATAGGCGGTGATGTTCCCGGCGTTGCCGACCGGGATGCAATGGACGTCCGGGGCATCACCGAGCACGTCGACGATCTCGAACGCGCCCGTCTTCTGCCCTTCGATCCGGTGCGGGTTGACCGAATTGACCACCGTGACCGGCGCCCGGGTCGGGAGCTCGCGCACGATGGCCAGCGCCTGGTCGAAGTTGCCACGGACCTGGAGCACCCGGGCACCGTGGACGAGCGCCTGGGCCAGCTTCCCGAGCGCGATGTGCCCCTCGGGGATGAGCACGGCACAGGCCAGCCCGGCCCGGGCGGCGTACGCGGCCGCCGACGCCGAGGTGTTGCCGGTCGATGCGCAGACCACCGCCTTGGCGCCCTCGGCCACGGCCTTGGAGATGGCCATCGTCATGCCGCGGTCCTTGAACGACCCGGTTGGGTTGGCCCCCTCCACCTTCAGCCACACACGGGCGCCCACACGTTCGGACAGCCGCGGCGCAGGGACGAGCGGGGTCCCGCCCTCGAGGAGGGTCACCACCGGGTCGCCCGGGCCGACCGGGAGCATGTCCCGGTACTCCTCGATCACGCCTCGCCAGCCGGCCGGCACCGTCAGCCCCCCACGGCCGGCGCGGCGGCACCGACGCCGGCGTCGCCGACCTCTGGCTCGATCACCCGGAGCACGCCGCCCACCCGGTCGACGGCCTCGAGGCGTCGCAGCTCGTCGAGGGTGGCCCGTACGTCCCCCTCCCGGGCAGCATGGGTCAAGAAGACCAGACGGGCTTCGTCGCCCAGTCCGACCTGCTCCATCGCCCGGATGGAGACCTGGTGCCGCCCGAACACGGCGGCGACGGCGGCGAGGACCCCAGGGCGGTCGGCGACGTCCATGCTGAGGTAGAAGGCCGAGCGAAGGTCCTCCATGGGACGAACCACCGCCGGGTGGCGCCGGGGCGGCGGCGCGGACGCCCCGGCCCGGAGGTTCCGGGCAGCGTCGATCAGGTCACCGAGCACGGCGCTGGCCGTCGGTGCGCCGCCGGCGCCGCGACCGTAGAGCATGAGCTCCCCCGCCGCCGCGCCCTCGACGAAGACGGCGTTGAAGGCACCCCGCACCGACGCGAGGGGGTGCGACCGGGGCACCATCGCGGGGTGGACGCGGACCGAGATGTCGGGGCCCCCGTCGACGAGCTCGGCGACCGCCAGGAGCTTCACGACGTAGCCGAGGCGGCTGGCATAGGCGACGTCCACCGCTCGGACCCCGGTGATCCCCTCCCGGAAGACGTCGGCCCCGAGGATCTCGCTCCCGAACGCCAGCCCGGCGAGGATGGCGGCCTTGGCGGCGGCATCGTCACCGGAGACGTCGGCCGAGGGATCGCGCTCGGCGAGGCCGAGCTCCTGCGCCTCGGCGAGGACCTCCTCGTAGTCCGAGCCGTCCTCGGTCATGCGGGTGAGGATGTAGTTGGTCGTGCCGTTGACGATCCCCATGACGCGGAGGACTCGCTCGCCGGCGAGCGACTCCCGCAGGGGTCGGATGACGGGGATGGCACCGGCCACGGCCGCCTCGTAGAGGAGGTCGACGCCGTGCTCCGCGGCCAGCGCCGCCAGCTCGGCGCCGGCCTCGGCCAGGAGGGCCTTGTTGGCGGTCACGACCGGGCGGCCGGCACGCAGCGCCGTCTCGACGAGCGTCCGGGCCGGGTCGATCCCGCCGACGAGCTCGACCACGACGTCGACGTCCGGCCGTTCGACCAGGGCCTTGGCGTCCGCCGTGAGCAGGCCGGCCGGCACACCGGGGCCCCGGTCCTTCGCCAGGTCGAGGACGGCGATGCCCACGAGCTCGAGCCGGGTCCCCGTCCGGGCGGCGATCTCGTCGCCGTGCGCCGTGAGCAGCTCGGCCAGCGCGCTCCCGACGTTGCCGCAGCCGAGGAGGGCCACCCGCACGGGCGCCGCGCCGACGTCGGCGGCTCGGCTGGCGGACGGGCGGCCTGCGGTCACCCGCTCACGGTACCGCCTCCAGCCGACCCGCCCGGAAGCTACGTGTCGAGACGCAGGAGGTCGTCGAGGGTCTCGCCCCGGACGACGACCCGTGCGGCGCCGTCGGCGACGAACACGACGGGCGGCCGGGGCACCTTGTTGTAGTTGGACGCCATCGAGTACCCGTACGCACCCGTCACGGGGGTGGCGAGCACGTCGCCCACGGCGAGGTCGGACGGGAGGCAGGCCTCGGCGACGAGGACGTCGCCCGTCTCGCAATGCTTGCCCACGACCCGCGCCCTCAGCCGACGCGGCGCGTCGGGCTCGCGTGGAAGGAAGGCCTCGTAGCCGCTCCCGTAGAGGACCGGGCGCGGGTTGTCGCTCATCCCGCCGTCGACCGCCACGTAGGTGCGGATCCCCGGCAGCACCTTGATCGTGCCCACCCGGTAGAGGGTCAGGGCGGCGCCTGCGACGATGGAGCGTCCCGGCTCGGCGGTGATGCGAGCCGACGAGTCGACCCCCGTCCGAGCGCACGCCTCGCGGGCCGCCGCCGCCCATTCCGACTGCGACGGCGCCTGCTCACTGTTGACGTACGCCACGCCGAGCCCTCCCCCCACCACCAGCTCGGGCAGCCCGAGCGGGGCGAAGAACCCGCCCAGCACCTCCGCCGCCTCCTCGAAGTGCCCCACGTCGAAGACCTGGCTCCCGATGTGGGCGTGGACCCCGACCAGCTCGACACCGGGCAGCAGCTCGAGGGCTGCCACCGCTTGCGCGGCGGCGCCCGACGCCACCGAGAAGCCGAACTTCGAGTCCTCCTGGCCGGTGCGGACGAACTCGTGGGTATGGACCTCGACCCCGGGGGTGACGCGCACGAGCACCTTGGGACGCGCTGCGCCCCGCCCCGGTGCGACCCCGCCCGGGCGGTCGGTGGGGCGTTCGGTGGGTCGTTCGGTCAGGCGGCCGATGCGGGCGATCTCGTCGAAGGAATCGACGACGATGCGCCCCACCCCTACCTCCAGGGCCCTGGCGAGCTCCGCGTCCGACTTGTTGTTGCCATGCAGCACCAACCGCTCCGGCGGGACGCCGGCGGCGAGCGCCACGTGCAGCTCGCCGCCCGTGGAGACATCGAGGCACATCCCCTCCTCGTGGGCCAGGCGCGCCATCGCCCGGCAGAGGAACGCCTTGGTGGCATAGGCGACGCCGTCACCCCAGGCGGCCACGGCCTCGCGGCAGCGGGCGCGCAGGTGGGCCTCGTCGTAGACGAAGAGCGGCGTCCCGTGCTCCCGGGCGAGGTCGAGCAGGTCGCAGCCGCCGACCGACAGGTGCCCGCTCGGGGCCACGTCGGCGGTATCGGGGAGCAGGCGGCGCTCCGGTGGGGCGGTCGGCGGTGCCGTCGGCGGCATGGACGTGCAGGATAGGCACCGACCGCGCTGGGCGGGGCCGGACACTTCCCTGGGGCGCGGGCCGCTCGGTGGGGCGGGCCCCGGCGCCGGGGCGGCTACGATCGAACGTCGCGCTCGCCCCAGTAGCTCAGCGGATAGAGCACCGGCCTCCGGAGCCGGGTGCGCAGGTTCGAGTCCTGCCTGGGGCGCACAACTCCCACGTGGCGCCGAAGTCCATGAACGCTCCGGGGTAGGGTCCGAGCAGTGGGCCGTCCTGCCGAAGAACCCGTCTTGCACCTGTTCGCGCTGGTGAGCGAGGCGCTCGCCCGCGCGACGTGGGCGCTCCTCAACGGCGACGCCGAGCTCGGCCGAGCCGTGGTCGAGGACGACCGGGAGATCGACGACCAGACGGCTGCCGTGGAGGCTCGCATCTGGTCCCACATCGAGGCCGAGCGACCGGGGGCGGACGAGCTGCGCCACCTCGTGGGCATGCTGCTGCTCCTCTCCGAGCTCGAGCGGAGCGCCGACCTCGCCGAGCACATTGCGCAGCGGGCGGTCGCCAACCTCGGCGCCGACATGACGCCCGTGAGCCGCGGCATCGTCCAGCGGATGTCCGAGGTGGCGGTCGAGATGTGGCGGTCGGCCGCCGAGGCCTACGCGGGCGGCAATGCGCAGCACCTCGAGCTCGACGAGGAGGACGAGGAGCTCGACATCCTCCACGGCCGGCTCTCCAAGGAGGTGGCCACCGGCACGATGGAGCCGCCGGTGGCCGCACAGGTCACGCTGCTTGCCCGGTTCTACGAGCGGATCGGCGACCACGCGGTCAACCTCAGCCGGCGGGTGGCGTCCTTCCAGAGCTGAGCGGGGCCGAGGGGGGCTGCCGCCGGACCACCCGGCCGGGGGTCACTGGACGGTGACCAAGGTGCCGATCGGCGTGTAGGGCCACAGGGCGCCGGCTGTTGTCACCCTCATCTCGACGCAGCCGTTGCTCTGCGGGAAGCCGTAGGACGCGCGGACGAACCCGTGGAGGGCGTCGCCACCGTTGAAGTAGCTGGCCCACGGGACTGTCGGATCGTTGTAGTGGGACCCTGTGACGTTGGTCCCGATCATCGTCGACGCCCGCACGTGCTCGAAGACGTTGAACGTGCCGTTTGTGGTTGTCGCCCCCGGCACCCCGGTGTTGACCGGGACGTTCGTGAACTGCGGGGCGCCGTTCACCCATGCTGTGAGGTGCTCGGGAAGTGTCTTGGAGACGAGGACGTACGTGTAGGGCCCGGTGCTCGCCTTGTTGGCCACCACGTCCGAGAGGAGCGTGGTCCACACCTTGGGGCCGGCGACGCCGTCGACTGTCAGCCCGTTCTGTGTCTCGAAGGCCATGACGGCGCCCTTCGTGATGGCGTTCGCCTGGCCGGGCGTGAACTGGGAGGTCAGCTGGGCCGGCAGGTTGGACCACCGCCACGGCAGTGTGCCCGCCTGCGGCTGCGCCAGGTCCTGCGGCGCGAGCCCGGACGGCTCGGTGTAGGAGACAGGCAGGTAGCCGAGCTGGGCGAGCAGTTGCTGCAGGCGGAGCGTGCTCCCGGCGGCAATTGTGAAGCTCACGGCGGTGGTGGCCGCGAGGTGCCTGCCGCTCGTGTCCCGGGTGCCCGATGTGCCTCCGGGCACCGAGACGGTGTACTTCGTGAACGGCACGAACGGCGCCGTCGGCGCGAACGTGAGGGTGCTGCCACTGCGCTGCCAGCTCCCGGCGACCGGCGGTGTGATCGACGGCATGGGGCCGCCCTGCTCGATCGGCGCGGAGAACTCGAGCGTCACTGTCGTGTTGGACGCCACGCTCTGGGCGCCCGACGCCGGCGAGCTCTTGGTGAGGGTCAACGCGGTGGGCTTGCCACCCCCGCCGCCCGATCCCCCGCCGCCCGACGCGGTGGCCGTTGCCCCGGAACCGGAGCCTCCACCCGCACCACTCCCGGTGCCGCCGGGGCTTCCGCCCCCGGTGTGGTGGCGGCTCACGGCATAGGCGAGCCCGCCGGCGCCGGCCAGGAGGGCCACGACGACCGCGCCGGTGACCCACGGCCAGAACCGCTTGCGCGTCGTTCGTCGCTGATGGGCTGCCACTGCGTGCACGCTCGTCTCCGACATCAACGGGACCGGTCGGTCGCGAACGACCCCGGGGCTGCACCGATCCCTCCCGCCCCGGAACCCTACCCACCCACCGATCTGCAACGTACGCGGGTTGCGTTCCCCCCGGTTGCGATCCGGCTACATGCGGTCGGGCGCGGCGATGCCGAGGAGGTGCAGCCCGGTGGCGAGCACGCGAGCCGTCGCATCGGCGAGGAGCAGCCGGGTGTCGCGTCGTTCCTGGTCGGGCGCCCGAAGGATCGGGCAGCGCTCGTAGAGGTCGGTGAAGGTGGCCGCCAAACCGAACAGGTAGGCGCAGAGCTTGGAAGGCGCTGAGAGCTCGGCCGCAGACGCCACGGCCGACCCGAACCCGAGCAGGGCGAGGGCGAGCGCCCGCTCCTCCGGCTCGTCCAGCCGCGTCGGCGTGCCGGGCGCCGGGACCGCCACCTCGCCCCGGCGGAAGATGGACCGGATCCGGGCGTGGGCGTACTGCAGGTAGGGGCCGGTGTCGCCCTCGAAGGCGAGCATCCGGTCCCAGTCGAACACGTAGTCCTTGGTGCGGTCGGTCGAGAGGTCGGCGTACTTCACGGCACCGATCCCGAGTGCCTGTGCCACGGCGCCGCGCTCGTCGGCGGACATGTCGGCCCCGCGCTCGGCGATGGCCGCCTTGGCGCGCGTCACCGCCTCGTCGAGCAGGTCCACGAGGCGCACCGACTCCCCCGAGCGCGTCTTGAACATCTTGCGGTCCGCCCCGAGGACGCTGCCGAAGGCGACGTGCTCGGCACGGACGCCCTCCCCGAGCCACCCGGCCAGGCGCGCCACGGCGAAGCACATGGCGAGGTGCTGAGCCTGCGGGGAACCGACCACGTAGAGCAGGCGGGCAGCCCCCAGCCGTCCCACCCGGTCGCGGATGGCCGCGAGGTCGGTCGCGGCGTAGCCGTAGCCATCGTCGGACTTCTGGACGATGAGCGGCAGGGGGTCCCCGTTGCGGTTGGCGAACCCGGGCGGGAACACGCAGCGGGCACCGGCGTCCTCCACCAGCAGGCCCAGGGTCTCGAGGTCGGCCACCACCGCGGGCAGCATCGGGTTGTAGAAGCTCTCGCCCACGACGTCGTCGTCCGTGAGGAGCACGCCGAGCTTGGCGTACACCTCGTCGAAGTAGTGGATGCTCTCGGCCACCAGCACCTGCCACAGCCGCAACGTCTCGGGATCGCCGCCCTGGAGGAGGACCACCCGGCGCCGGCTCCGCTCCCGGAACCCCTCGTCCGCCTCGAACGAGGCGCGGGCCTCCCGGTAGAAGCCGTTCAGGTCCCCCACCGAGAGCTCGTGGACGGCCTCTTGCTCGCCGAGATCGAGAAGGTGCTCGATGAGCATCCCGAACGGCGTGCCCCAGTCGCCGACGTGGTTCTCCCGGACCACCCGGTGGCCGAGATGGCCGAGGATCCGGCACAGCGCGTCGCCGATCACCGTCGACCGAAGGTGGCCGACATGCATCTCCTTGGCGACGTTGGGTGCCGAGTAGTCGACGACCACGGTGTCGGGCGACGCCGCCGTCGCCACCCCAAGCCGGTCCTCGGCGGCCATGCCCACCACCAGCTCGCCCAGGAACCGGCGGGACAGCGTGAGGTTCACGAACCCCGGCCCGCTGATCTCCACCGTCTCGCAGACGTCGTCCAGGCGGGCGGCCCCGACGACGGCCGTCGCCACCTCGCGGGGGTCACGGCCGAGGCGCTTGGCCAACGGCAGGGCCCCGTTCGCCTGGAAGTCGGCGCGGTCCGACGGACGGAGGACGGGGTCGCTCCCCGGCGCCACGGCATCGAACCCGACTTGGAGACGTTCGGCCAAGAGGGTGAGCACGTCGGGCATGTCCCATCATCGCACCCGCCCACCGAGACCCGGCCAGCCGGCGGGCGGCACCCGGGAGCCACGCGGCCACGGCCGCCGGTGAGGACCGTCAGGCCTGGCAGGCGCAGGCGCCCCCGCAACCGCCGGCCACCGGCGCACCGCAGGCCCCGGGCATCGCCTCCGGTGAGCCGGCGGTCCCGGTGGTGGCGAACACCGGCAGGAGCCGGGTCGCGCCCACGTGGCCCGAAGGACACACGGCGGGCGCGTCCGCCGTCGCCATCGGCCGGCGCTCCTCGTACACCGTCCCGCAGGTGCGGCAACGGAAGTCGTACAGCGGCATCGTGGTCACCTCCGTCGGCACGTCACGCCGCCTCGCCGCTGCACCCCAGGGTGGGGACACCGCCTACGGCTGCGCGAACGCGTACACCGGGGCATCGTTGTACCACTCGGCGGCGGTGGGGAGGAACGGTCCGTTCACCACCACGGCCAGGTGGCCGGTCGTCCCGGGCCCGGCGTCACCCTCGACCGTGTCGATGGCACCGTCGGGCCACACCTGGGTCACGACCCCGGCATGGACCGACGTTGTGGCGTCCTGGGGCCCTGTGCCGTAGAGGACGATGTCCCCCGGCACCGGGGCGGCGGTGGGCGGCAGCACCGAACCGTAGGCGGCAGCCCAGTCGTAGATGCTGCCCGTGAATGTGAAGGAGGGGATGGGGATCCCCGCCTGCTGCCACGCCCACGTGGCGAAGAGGGAGCACCATTCGACGCAGCCGCCGTACGGGTTGCAGAAGTACCCTGTGTACGGGTCGGGCTGGACCTGCGAGGCCACCGTCGCCACGACGGCGCCGAGGCCCCCCGTCGGCGGCGGGTTGGCAAACGAGTAGTGGTACGCGTCGGGCTCGAGCAGCCGGTAGCCCTTGTCGTCGGCGGTCGGCACGATGGCCGCGTAGGGCGCCGCCGTCGGCCCGTTGACGGGTGACCCGAAGTAGCCGGCGTCGCCGAAGGCGAAGACCCCGCCGTCGGCACCGAGGAGCCAGTAGCCCTTGCCGTCGGAGGTGGCCGCCATGGCGGCGATGCCGGCGTTCAGTGTGACCTTGGCCAGTGTCCCGTAGGACTGGGCGTCGCCGAAGGCGTAGACGGAGCCGTCGTTGCCGGTGAGCCAGTAGCCCTTGCCGTCGGGGGTGGTCGCCATGGCCACGATGCCGCCGGGCAGGACCTGGCCTCCCTTGGACCCGTAGAACCCGGCGTCCCCGAAGGCGAAGATCCCGCCGTCGGCCGCCACCAGCCAGTAGCCCTGGCCGTCGGGGGTGGCGGCCATGCCGACCATGGGCACGTTGAGGTGCTGGGCACCCATCGACCCGTAGAACCCGGCGTCCCCGAAGGCGAACACGCCGCCGTCGAGGGCCACCAGCCAGTAGCCCTTGCCGTCGGGAGTGGCCGCCATCCCGACCACGGGCCCCTGGAGATGGAGATTGCCGACGGAGCCGAAGAAGGGCGCCCCGTCCATGGCGTAGATCCCGCCGTCCGCTCCGGCGAGCCAGTAGCCGGTGCCGCTCGGTTCGGCGACCATCGTGACGACGGGGGCGTTGAGGGTCACCCCGGCCAGGAGGGGCGGGCCGGCGGTGGCGTCGCCGAAGGCGGCGATACCGCCACCGGGGTACGCCTGCGGTGCGGCCAACTGCGGCGTGCCCCCCTGCGGGGAGGTGGCGGCCGGGCCTCGCGTGGAGCCGGGCGGCACGGGTGGGCCGGCGACCGCGCCGGCGGTCGACGTCCCGGTCGCCAGGACCAGGCCCGCCACCGCCAGGAGCCCGAGCGCGGCAGCGCCGATACGGGAACCACGGGGTGCAGACATCTGCCCATCCTCCCAGCCCGCCCCCCGGGATGCACGCACCGGAGCGCGGAGAGGCGCCCACCTGCCGCGGAGCGGCAGAATGGCGCCATGACCCATCCGGACAGCTTCCGCGCCCGCTCCACGCTCGACGTCGGCGATCGCCGGTTCGAGATCTTTCGCCTCGGCGCGGTCCCCGGGGCCGAGCGCCTCCCGTACTCGATCAAGGTGCTCCTCGAGAACCTGCTGCGCCACGAGGACGGCGTGAAGGTCACGGCGGCCGACGTGGAGAAGGCGGCGGCCTGGGGGCGGTCCGGGTCCAGCGGGGCCGACGGGGCCGAGATCGGCTTCTCCCCCGAGCGGGTGCTGATGCAGGACTTCACGGGCGTGCCGGCGGTCGTCGACCTCACCGCCATGCGGGACGCCCTCGTGACGCTGGGCGGCGACCCGCAGCGCATCAACCCGCTCGTGCCGGTGGAGCTGGTGATCGACCACTCCGTGATCGCCGAACGTGCCGGCGACGCCGGCGCCTTCGAGGAGAACGTCCGCATCGAGTACCAGCGCAACGTCGAGCGCTACGAGCTGCTGCGGTGGGCACAGGGTGCCTTCGACCGCTTCGCCGTCGTGCCACCGGGGACCGGGATCTGTCACCAGGTGAACCTCGAGTACCTGGCCCGGGTCGTCTTCGCCACCCCGGACGGGCAGGCGTTCCCCGACACCCTGGTCGGGACCGACTCGCACACCCCGATGGTCAACGGGCTCGGCGTGCTCGGCTGGGGCGTCGGCGGCATCGAGGCCGAGGCGTCGATGCTCGGTCAGCCGCTGTCCATGCTGCTGCCACCCGTCGTCGGCCTGCACCTCCACGGCGAGCTGCCGGAGGGGACCACGGCCACCGACCTCGTGCTCACCATCACCGAGCTGTTGCGGCGCCATGGGGTAGTGGGGAAGTTCGTGGAGGCCTTCGGCCCGGGCGTCGCTTCGGTGCCCGTCGAGAACCGGGCGACCATCGGCAACATGTCCCCCGAGTACGGGGCGACGTGCACGATCTTCCCGATCGACGAGGCGACCCTCGCCTACCTGCGCTTCACGGGCCGGGACGAGGACCACCTGGCCCTGGTGGAGGCGTACGCCAAGGAGCAGGGCCTCTGGCACGAGCCGGGCGACGGCCACGACGACGTCGCCTATTCGGAGACCGTCGACCTCGACCTGTCCACGGTGACGCCGAGCCTGGCCGGGCCGGCCCGCCCGCAGGACCGGGTGGCGCTGGCCGGCGCCGGCCAAGCGTTCCGCACCACCCTCGGCCGGGAGCCGAGGTCGGGCGCCGCGGCGGACGGGGCCGAGCTGCACGACGGCGACGTCGTGATCGCCGCCATCACCAGCTGTACCAACACGTCGAACCCGAACGTGCTCGCCGCCGCCGGGCTGGTCGCCCAGAAGGCCGTCGACCGGGGGCTCACCACGAAGCCGTGGGTGAAGACCTCGCTGGCGCCCGGCTCCCGGGTCGTCATGGACTACCTCGAGCGCGCTGACCTCGTCGAGCCGCTGGAGAAGCTCGGCTTCTACCTGGTCGGCTACGGCTGCACCACGTGCATCGGGAACTCCGGGCCCCTCCTGCCCTCCCTCTCGGACGCGGTCCAGGAACACGACCTCTCGGTGGTGTCCGTGCTGTCGGGCAACCGCAACTTCGAGGGCCGGATCCATCCCGACGTGCGCATGAACTACCTGGCGTCACCGCCCTTGGTGGTCGCCTACGCGCTGGCCGGCACCATGGACATCGACCTGACCACGGACCCGCTGGGCACGGACCAGGAGGGCAACCCGGTGCGGCTGGCCGACCTGTGGCCCACGAGCCAGGAGGTGGCCGAGGTCATCCGGCGCTCGCTCAGCTCCGACGAGTTCCGGACGCGCTACGCGTCGGTCTTCGAGGGGGACGAGCACTGGCGGTCGATGCCGGTCGGCAGCGGCGAGACGTTCGCCTGGGACTCGAGCTCGACCTACGTGCTCCGGCCGCCGTTCTTCGAGGACATCGGGCTCGACCCGGCGCCGGTCACCGACATCGAGACAGCGCGGGTCCTGGCGCTCCTCGGCGACAGTGTGACGACCGACCACATCTCGCCGGCCGGGTCGATCCGGCCCGACTCGCCGGCCGGCCGGTACCTGCAGGACCACGACGTGACCCGGGAGGACTTCAACTCGTACGGCGCGCGCCGGGGCAACCACGAGGTGATGCTGCGCGGGACGTTCGCCAACGTGCGGCTCCGCAACCAGTTGGCGCCCGGCACCGAGGGAGGTGTCACCGTCCACCTGCCCGACGGCGAGCAGGCGACGATCTACGAGGTCGCGCAGCGCTACGCCGCGGAGGGCGTGCCCCTGCTCGTGGTAGCCGGCAAGGAGTACGGGAGCGGCTCCAGCCGGGACTGGGCGGCCAAGGGAACCCGGCTCCTCGGCGTCCGGGCCGTCATCGCCGAGAGCTACGAGCGCATCCACCGGTCGAACCTGGTCGGGATGGGGGTGCTGCCCCTACAGTTCAGCCCTGGCAACTCCGCCGCCTCGCTCGGTCTGACCGGCCAGGAGACGTTCACCGTGACCGGGTTGACCGCCCTCAACGAGGGGTCCGCCCCGAAGGAGGTGGCCGTGCGAGCGACCGGGGACCAGGGCACGATCGAGTTCACCGCACGGGTGCGGATCGACACCCCCATGGAGGCCGAGTACTACCGCCACGGCGGCATCCTCAGCTACGTGCTGCGCCAGCTCGCCTCGGCCTAGCGCCTCGGCACCCATGCCCCGGGGCATGGCGTCCCGGCTCAGGCCGTGGCCACCCGCAGGAAGCCCTCCGCCAACCCCCCGGCGTGCAGCCCGGCATCGGTCCCCGTCCGCTCGGCCCAGGGGCGGACGAGGCCGTCGAGGTGCCCGCCGTCACCGACCTGGCTGCGGTGGCACCCGAGTGCCGCCACCTTGCGGTCGAAGGTGGCCGTGACGTCGACGGCCACCGTCGGCTCGGTGGCCATCAGCCACAGCTCAGGGACGGTCCAGGGCTCGAGGCCCTCGTCGAGCAGCTCGGGGTGGGCGAACGGGTTGCGCGCGTCGGGATAGACGGCCGCCACGGCCGCTTCGCCGGCCGCCAGGTGATCGGGGTGACTGGCGTAGATGCGGTCCCAGCGCCGCTCGGGCGACTGGGCGATCACGAGCTGCGGACGCAGCCGCCGGATCACCCGGCTGATGTCGCGTCGCAGCCCGAGCGTCGGCACCAACCGTCCGTCGGGATGCCCGAGGAAGGTCAGGTCGGTCACGCCGACGGCGGCGGCGGCCGCCCGCTGCTCGTCGCGCCGCAGCGCCGCCATGTCCCGCCGCGCCATGGAACGGTCGTCCCCGCCGGCCTCACCGTCGGTCGCCAGGCAGTAGGTGACGGTGACGCCGGCATCCGTCATGCGGGCGACGGTGCCAGCAGCGCCGAAGTCGACGTCGTCGGGGTGCGCCGTCACCACCAGGACGCGCTCGACGTCCCCGCCGGGCGCCCAGAGGTCGGTCAGAGGACGCTTTCCTCGGCGTCCGGCTCCCATCCGGCCAGATCGGCCAGCCGTGGGTCGTTCGAGAAGACCTCCACGATCGGCATGCGCAGGCCAAGGCGACGCTGGATGACCTCCGCCTCGACCAGCTGGTTCCAGAGCAGGAGGCTGGCGACCACGCCCGTCGAGCCGGCACGGGCCGTCCGCCCGGAGCGGTGCAGGTAGGCCTTGTGGTCCTCGGGCGGGTCGAAGTGGACCACGGCGTCGACCCCCTCGATGTGGAGCCCCCGGGCCGCGACGTCGGTCGCCACGAGGACGGGCAGCTTGCCCGACGTGAAATCGGCCAGTGCCCGCTCCCGGTTGGCCTGGCGGAGGTCGCCGTGGATGGCCGCCGCCTTCACGCCCTCCCGGAGCAGCTGCTCGACGAGCTTGTCGGCCCCGCGCTTGGTGCGGACGAAGACGAGCGACTTCTCCTGCGCCCGGCAGATCGCCGCGGCCACCCGCACCTTGTCCATCTGGTGCACCTGGAGGAAGCGATGCTCCATCGCCGCCACCGTCTGGGTGCTCGAAGCGACCTCGTGGTGCACGGGGTCGGTGAGGTAGCGCTGCACGAGCCGGTCGACGGCCCCATCGAGCGTGGCGGAGAAGAGGAGGGTCTGGTGCGGACGCTCCAACCGGCGGAGCACCCACTCGACCTGTGGCATGAAGCCCATGTCGGCCATGCGGTCTGCCTCGTCGAGGACGAGGATCTCGAGCTCGCCCACGGACAGCTCGCCCCGGTCGCCGAGATCGATGAGCCGGCCAGGGGTGGCGATCACGACCTCGACCCCCTTGCGCAGGGTCCGTACCTGGCGGTCGATATCGGCACCGCCGTAGACGGCTGCCGCCCGGAGGTCGACCGCGGCCGCCAGGGGCTCCAGGACATCGTGGACCTGGACTGCCAGCTCACGGGTCGGCACCAGCACCAGCGCCCGGGGCACGGCCGGTGGGCCGCCCCGTCGGCCGTCGCGCTCCACCGAGGCCATGGTCCGCTGGAGCAACGGCAGCCCGAAGGCGAGCGTCTTGCCGGAGCCGGTCTTCGCCTTCCCACACACGTCACGTCCGGCCAGCCCGTCGGCGATCGTGAGCGCCTGGATGGGGAAGGCGGTGGTGATCCCCTGGTCGGCGAGCGCCTTGACCAGCGGATCGGCGATACCGAGGGAGTCGAAGCTCCGCAGGGTCTCGTAGGTGTCTATGGTCATCCTGACCTCTCGGAACGTTCGGGCCCGGCGTCACCCACCAACAGAAGAGGAGGGGCCGCCCGAACGCCGGTAGCGCCCGTTCACGATTGTACCGGCGACCCGGCAGCGACCGGCGCATGGCCTGCGGCACGGGTGCGGCACGGGTGCGTCGCGGGCGCCGGCGGGCATCGTCCAAACGACCGTTGGAGCCGGCCCCTGCCCGTCCTCTACCCGTCCCCTGCCCGTCCGCGCACCTGCCCACGTGCGGAAACGCGACGCGCACGGACTACGTTTCCCGGAGGGAGGCGGGCGCGGGGGCGCTCGCCGCTGGCGAGGAGGTCGTGACCATGCCGAGGCTGGACCCAGGCGACAAGGCGCCGCGCTTCACGCTGCCCGACCAGGACGAGCGACCGGTGTCGCTGGCGGACTTCGAAGGCAAGCCCCTCGTCGTGTACTTCTACCCCGCCGACGACACGCCCGGCTGCACGAAGGAGGCCTGCCAGTTCAACGACAACCTGCAGGCGTTCAACCGTGCGGGCGTGGCCGTCGTGGGCATCTCACCCGACGGCGCGGCCAAGCACACGAAGTTCCGTGAGAAGTACGGGCTGAAGTTCCCGCTCCTCTCGGACCCAGGTCACGAGGTGATGGGGGTCTACGGCGCCTGGGGCGAGAAGACGATGTACGGGAAGAAGTCGGTGGGGACCATCCGCTCCACGTTCCTCGTCGGCCCCGACGGGACCGTGACCCGGGCTTGGTACAACGTCCGGGCCGACGGCCACGCAGCCAAGGTCCTCGAGGCGCTCACCGGCTCCTGAGCCGCCGGCCGGCGGCCCGGGTCACCGTTGGTGGCGCGGGCACCACCACGTCGTCCGGCCGCCCACGGCCGCCCGGCACAGCTCCGTGCCGTCGCGCGGGCAACGGCCGCCGGGTCGCCGCGACACCATCAGGTCGCCGGTGTGCGAGCCCCCGCGTTCGAGCAGGGCGTCGATCGTCCCCCGGAGGTGCCGGTGGAGCCGCCGCACCTCGGCCGGCGACAGCCCCCCGGCGGCACGGCGCGGCGACAGGCCCGCACGCCACAGGACCTCGTCGGCCAGCAGGTTCCCCACCCCGGCCAGGTGGCGCTGGTCGATGAGGCGGGCCTTGAGCGGGCTGCGGCCGGAACCGGCCTGCAGCGCACGCGTCAGCTCGGCCGGCCTCACGACGGCGGCGTCGGGACCCAGCGCCCGGTCGTCGGGGTCCAGCTCCACCCGACCGAGGCGGCGGGGGTCGTGGAGCACGAGCTCGCCCGACGGAGCGAAGGCGAGGCGGAACCTGACCCAGCGCTCCTCGAGCGCCGCCGGGGCGTGCTGCAGCCGGTCGACGCCGGCGATCCCGTCGACCACGAGGGTCCCCGTCATGCCGAATCGCAGTCCGAGGGTCGCCCCGTCCACGTCGAGCAGGAGCAGCTTCCCGTGGCGGCGCACCGCCCGGACCCGGTGGCCGACGAGCGCGGCGGCGAGGGCGGCCGTCGGGACCCGGCCACGGGTGACATGGGGGTCGACGACGTCGACGCCCATCAACCGCCGGCCGACCACCCGCTGCGCCAGGCGCCGGTACTGCTCGACCTCGACCAACTCCGGCACCGGCGCACCGTAGCCCGGCGCCTGCACCCCCGGGTCGGTAGGGTTGTCACCGTGCCTCCCGAGAAACCGCACTGGACGCACCTCTACGAAGAGGTGGTCACCTCCGGCCTCTGCACCGGCTGCTCGGCCTGTGTGGTCGTGTGCCCCTACGACGTCCTGGGCTACGACGACCTGAACGGCCGCTACAAGCCCTTCCACGTCGAGGCCGACGGTGGCGCCACCGGGTGCACGCACGGCGACCGGGGCTGCACGCTGTGCACGCGGGCGTGCCCGCGCTTCCGCACCTGGGAACCAGAGGTCGACCAGCACCTCTTCGGTCGCGAGCGCGCCGCCGAGGAGGTCGCCGGCATCTCCAAGGACATCGTCCTCGCTCGGGCCACCGACCCCGAGCTGCACGAGGCGGGCCAGGACGGCGGCTTCGTGTCGGCGCTCCTCGTGTGGGCCCTCGAGCACGACGTGATCGACGCCGCCCTCGTCTCGGCCCTCGAGGGTGACGGCAGCACCTGGAAGGCCGTCCCGGCGGTGGCCCGGAGCCGCGCCGACGTCCTGGCCACCGCCGGCTCCCGCTACACGTACTCGGCGAACCCGATGGCGTACGCCGACGCCATCGCGGACGGCGCGGAGCGCATCGCCCTCGTCGGCATGGGCTGCCAGTCGTCGGCTCCGGCGATGATGGCGGCCCGCAAGGCGGGCAAGGTGGCGCGACGGTTCACCCTGTCGATCGGGCTGCTGTGCTCGAAGACGTTCGACGACGCCCTCTTCCCCGAGCTCCTCGAGGCCCGCTACGGCCTGCGGCGGGAGGACATCGTGAAGATGAACATCAAGGGCGTCCTCCAGCTGTGGACCCGCGACGGCGGCTACCACGAGGTCCCGCTCAAGGAGGCCCACGCCTTCACCCGCGAGGGCTGCAAGGCGTGCCCCGACTTCGCCGCCGAGCACGCCGACATCTCGACGGGCGGCATCGGTGCGTTCAACGACTGGACGCTCACCCTGGTGCGCACCGAGCGCGGGCAGGAGCTGTTCGAGTCGATGGTCGCGGGCGGCGCGGTCGAGGTGCGTCCGGCGGACGACGATCCCGGGGCGGTGGCGCTGCTCCACAAGCTGAGCCGGGTGAGCCGCCGGCGGTGGCCCGCCACTGCGGTGCCGATGCCCGGACGCCTCCCCGCGCCCTCGCCCGCCTGACCGCCTCGGCGCTCAGGCCCCGAGGGCGCGCGCTCGGGCGAACACCGCGTCGAGCATGGGCTCCGTGAGCCGGCCGGTGAACGTGTTCTGCTGGCTGGGGTGGAAGGAGCCGAGGAGGACGAGGTCGCCGGGTAGCGCGTGCTCCACCAAGTGGCCGAAACGGGGGCGGGGCCGCACGTCGAAGTGCGCGCCGACCGCGGCGAAGCCGAACTGGCCCAAGGCCACGATGACCCGTACCTCGGAGAGCAGCTCCAGCTCGCGGACGAGGAAGCGCAGGCAGCGGTCGCGCTCGTCGGGCCGGGGCTTGTTGGCGGGCGGCGCGCACTTGACCACCGACGTCACCCACGCGCCGAGCAGCGCCAGGCCGTCGTCACGGCGCACGCTGTCGGGCCGGTTGGCGTAGCCCGCACGCCACAGGGCCCGGTAGAGGAAGTCGCCCGACCGGTCGCCCGTGAACATCCGTCCCGTGCGGTTGGCACCGTGCGCCGCCGGCGCCAACCCCACGAGGAGGAGGCGGGCGGCAGGGTCGCCGAACCCGGGGACGGGTCGCCCCCAGTACTCCTCCCCGGCGAAGGCCGGCCGCCGCTCGGCTGCCACCTTCTCGCGCCACGTCACGAGACGCGGGCACGCCCGGCAGCTGGCGACCTCGTCGGCGAGCCGCGCAAGGGCGTGCCGGTCCGGCGCTCGATGGGAGGACGGCACGGCGCAGAGCCTACGATGGTCCCCCGTGCCCGCCACCCCACGACGCGCCCCGCGCCAGCGCTCGCCCGAGACGACCGTCCTGCTCGTACGCCATGGGCGAACCCCCACCACGGGCAAGGCGCTCCCCGGCCAGGCCCCTGGCCTGCACCTCTCGGAGGAAGGCCAAGGCCAGGCGGCGCGCGTCGCCGAGCGGATCGCCGGGATCGCCAGCCCTCCGGGCGCCGTGTACGCCTCCCCGCTCGAGCGGGCCCGGGAGACGGCGGCGCCGATCGCCCGCGCCCTGGGTCTCCGGGTGCGCACCGAGCGAGGGCTCATGGACTGTGACATCGGGGAGTGGACGGGGATGTCGCTGGCACGCGCCGCCCGAAAGCGCGAGTGGCCGACGGTGCAGCGGTGGCCGGGAGGCTTCCGGTTCCCCGGCGGTGAGTCGTTCTCCGAGATGACGACCCGGGCCACCGAGGCCGTCCTCCGGTTGGCGGCGGCCCACCCCGGCCAGACGATCGTCGCCGTGTCCCACGCCGACCCCATCCGGGCCGTGCTCGCCGTGGCGGCCGGGGTCCCCATCGACTTGTTCCAGCGGCTCACGGTCTCCACGTGCTCGGTGTCGGCAGTGACGTACTCGCCCGCCGGCCCCCGGGTGCTGTGCATGAACGTGTCGGCCGACGGCCTGGTGGCGCCGTGAGCGGCGACCTGGACCTCCAGCAGCCCGAACGCTTCTCCGTTGGGACGACCGGGCCGGTCGGACAGCGCCTCTTCCTCCTGCACTTCGCCGAGGGCGCCACCACGGTGACGGTGAAGGTCGAGAAGCAGCAGGTGGCCGTCCTGGCCAGCTATCTGGCTCGGATCGTCCGTGAGCTGGGACGTCCCGGCCACCTGCCCGACGACCTCGACTTCGACGTGGACGCCGAGCCGGACTGGGTGGTCGGCACCATCGGCGTCTCCTACGACGAGGACACCGACCGGCTGGTGGTCGTGGTCGAGGAGGCCGGCGAGGAGGACGGCGAGGAGGGCATCGTCGCCCGGCTCGCCGTGACGAGGGAGCAGGCCGCAGCGTTCGCCATCCGCGCCACCACGCTGGTGGAGGCTGGGCGGCCGCCGTGCCCGCTGTGCGGGCTGCCGCTGGACCCCTCCGGCCACGACTGCCCTCGCACGAACGGCCACCGGCCGCCGGTGACGTGACGGCCGGCGCGTCACGGGGGGGCCGCCCGGACGACGCGCCGCCCGATGGCCGCGCGGTGAGCGACGTGCTGGGGCACGGGACGATCACCGTCCACGGCCGCATCGCCGGCAGTTCCAACGCCACGCTCCTCGTCACGTGCTCCCTCGAGGGCCTCGAGCTCGCCGCCGTCTACAAGCCCGTCCGTGGCGAACGTCCCCTGTGGGACTTCGGGCCCGGCCTGCACCGACGCGAAGTGGCCGCTCACGTCCTCTCCGAGTGGCTGGGGTGGTGCCTCGTGCCCGAAACGGTCGTGCGCGTCGACGCACCGTTCGGCGAGGGATCCCTGCAGCGGGTGGTCCCCGAGGACGGGGAGTCCCACTACTTCACGCTGCGAGACGAACCGGCGTGGCAGGAGACCTTGCGCCGCCTGGCCGCCTTCGACGTCGTGGCGAACAACGCCGACCGCAAGAGCGGGCACGTCCTGTTGGCCGAGGAGCGGCTGTGGGCCATCGACCACGGCCTCACGTTCCACGTCGAGCCCAAGCTCCGCACCGTCATCTGGGACTTCGCCGGGGACCCGCTCTCCTCCGCCGTCAGGGAGGACCTCGACCGGCTGGTCGGCCACGGCCCCCCAGAGGGGCTCGCGGACCTGCTGGACGACGACGAGCTACTGGAGATCCTCCGGCGGGCCGAAGCCCTGCTGTCCTCCGGCGTGCTGCCCTTCCCCTCCTCGGAGCGAGCCATCCCCTGGCCGTTGGTATGACGCACAGGTTGCTGGCCCGGCGACCCGCCGCCGCCGGCGGCAGGACGCCGCTGCCCGACGCCAGCGCCCGTGAGCGAGCCCCCACACCTCGACCGCGGCCTTGACCGGCACCCGGCACCCGGCACCCGGCACCCGGCACCCGTATCGCACTCGATCTGGGCACGCCGCAGTGACCCGTAGGCAACGCGGTAGGACGCGGAGTAGGAAGCGCCCAGGGCAACGCCGCAGGCAGTTGCACCCGCCGTTTGAGACGGGGGAGGGAAGGAAATCGCGGAGACGTGGACTCGGGCTCGGTGCTGCGCGGCCGTTATCGGCTGGACCGGCGCATCTCCTCTGGCGGAATGGGCGAGGTGTGGGCTGCGCTCGACACGCTCCTCGACCGCACGGTGGCCGTCAAGCTGCTGCGCGACGAGCTGGCAAGCCGTCCGGGCTTCCGCGAGCGCTTCCGCGACGAAGCCCGCGCCCTGGCGGCGTTGGCCCACCCCTCGGTGGTCGCCGTGTACGACTACGACGAGCAGGACGGCACGGCCTTCCTCGCGATGGAGCTGGTCGACGGCGAGCCGCTGAGCGCGCGGGTGCGACGCGGCTCACTGGGCGTCACCGAGACGATGGCGGTGGTGGCGCAGGCAGCCGCCGCCCTCGCCGCGGCTCACGCCGCCGGGCTCGTGCACCGCGACGTGAAGCCGGCCAACCTCTTGCTCCGCGCGGACGGCCGGCTGGTGGTCACCGACTTCGGCATCGCCAGGTTGCTGGACGACCCGTCGCGCACCGAGGTGGGCACCGTCGTCGGAACGGTGACGTACATGTCCCCCGAGCAGCTGCGGGGCAGTCCGGTCACGCCGGCGTCCGACCTCTACAGCCTGGGCGTCGTCGCCTACGAGTGCCTGACCGGCACTCGGCTCTTCAGCCGCCGGGACTCGATCGCCGTCGCCATGGCGCACCTCTACGAGCCCGTGCCGGCGATGCCGCCCGACGTGCCGGCTCCGGTACAGCGGCTGGTCACCGCCCTGCTCCAGAAGGACCCCGCCCAGCGCCCGGCGTCGGCGGCCGACGTCGCCGCGACGGCATCGCAGCTCGGCGGCGTGACGGCTTGGCCGCCCGTCGCGGTCGCGTTGCCCGGTACGGCCACCGCCCGCATCGAGACAGCCACGGCACCGTTCGCGGCGCCGACCGGGACGGTCGCGGCGCCGACCGGGACGGCCGCGGCGCCGACCGCACCGTTCGTGGCCGCCGACGCGACCGCGTCCCAGGTGTCAGGGGTACCGGGCGCACAGGAGCGCACCACCGTCGCTCCCCTGCCGCTGCCCCGGCCCGTGGAGGGTGAGCGTCGGCCCGGCGACTCGCAGCGGCAGGGGACGGGCACCCTGTTGCACGCCTGGCCGCGGTGGCCGGCATGGTGGCCGGTCCCGGCCCGCCGTGGCGCCGTCGCCGTTGCGCTCCTGTCCGCGTCGGTGGCGGTCCTCCTCATCGGGCTGGCGGCCAGCGGGGTGCTCGGGGGCGGGCAACGCCCGGAGGCTGCCACCGTCACCGTGCCGAGGCTGACGGCCAATCCCGTGGGGAGCGCCATCAGCCGCCTGCGCTCCCTCGGCCTCCGGTCGGCCGCGACCTCGGCGGACGTCCCCGGCCACGCGGCCAACGTGGTGGTCGCCCAGCACCCGGCTGCCGGCCGGCGGGTGCGCCGAGGCAGCCGCATCGTCCTGACGGTGGCCTCGGGTTACGTGACACTGCCGGCCGGAAGACTCGACGGGCAGCCGGCCGCCACGGCGACGGCCGACCTCGAGCGCCTGGGCCTCCAGGTGTCGGCGCAGGCGACGCCCTCGGCGACACCGGCCGGCGACGTCGTCTCCTTCACGCCCTCCGGCCGCCTGGCCGAGGGGACCACGGTCACCTTGGTCGTCGCCACGGCGCCGCCCACCACGGCGGCACCACCGACACCGAGCCCACCCTCGCCCGGCAACGGCGGCGGCAACGGCCACGGCAAGGGCCACGGCCAACATCAGGACAGCTGAACCGCCTCGGGCCCCCGCCCTCGGGGCCCCGCCCTCGGGGCCCCGCCCTCGGGCCCCCGCCCTCGGGGCCCCGCCCGCGACCCCCCACCCGAGGCCACGGCCGGCGGGCGCTCAGCCTCGGCTCTTCAGCGCCTCGATCAACGCCGGCAGGACCTTGTGCACGTCGCCCACGATGCCGAGGTCGGCCACCGAGAAGATCGGGGCATCCTGGTCCTTGTTGATGGCGACGATGTTCTTGGAGCCCTTCATCCCGACCAGGTGCTGCGTGGCGCCCGAGATCCCGGCGGCGACGTACACGGTCGGCTTCACCGTCTTGCCCGTCTGGCCGACTTGGTGCGAGTAGGGCACCCAGCCCGCGTCCACGATGGCCCTGCTGGCGCCGGCGGCCCCGTGCAACAGGCCGGCAAGCTCCTCGATCAGGGCGTAGTGCTCCGCCGCACCCAGGCCCCGGCCGCCCGAGACGACCACTGCCGCCTCGTCCAGCTTCGGGCCGGACCGCTGCTCGACGTGGCGGTCCACGATGCGGGCGCCGCCGGTGGCGCCCAGGTCCGGCGTCGGGGCCGGCACCACCTCGGCCGCCGCCCCGCCACCCGGCTCGGCGGCGAACGACTTGGCGCGGATGACGAAGATCCCGGGTCCTTCCCCGGCAAAACGCGCCGTGACGAGGTGCGACCCGCCGAACACCGGGTGCTTGCTGGAGAGGTCGCCGTCCACCGCCAGGTCGGTGACGTTGGTCAGCACGGGCCGGTCCAGCTTGACCGACAGGCGGCCGGCCACGTCGCGGCCGTCGTAGGTGGCGGGGACGAAGAGGGCGTCGGGCGCGTTGCCGCCCTTCACCAGCTCGGCGATGGCACCGGCCACCGGGGCGCCGGGTAGCGCGCCCCCGAGGTCGCCGACGTCGTACACCCGGGCGGCGCCGTACTCCCCCAGCGTGCCGGCGAACGATGCCGTGTCGGGACCCCAGGCGAGCGCCTCGACGGTGGAGGCGACGGTGCGCGCCTCGGTCAGCAGCTCCAGGGTGACGGGGGTCGGGCCGGACTCGGCGACCTCGGCCAGCACCCACACCTTGTCGATCGGCATGCTCAGACCACCTTGATCTGCTCGAGGAAGGCGACGATGCGCTGGGCGCCGTCACCCTCGTCCACCACGATCTCCCCCGCCGAGCGGGACTCCGCCGCGGACACGTCGGTGATCTCCTGACGGGCCCCGGTGAAGCCCACCTCGCTCGGGTCGATCCCGAGGTCGGCGAGCGACAGGGTGTCGACCGGCTTGGACTTCGCCGCCATGATCCCCTTGAAGGACGGGTAGCGCGGCTCGACCACGCCGGCGGTGACCGTCACCACGGCCGGGAGGGAGCACTCGACGTCGTCGTACCCGGCCTCGGTCTGGCGCTCGACCTTGACCGACGACCCGTCCGTGGCCACCGCCTTGGCGAAGGTCACCGACGGCAGGCCGAGCAGCTCCGCGACCTGGACGGGAACGGTGCCCGTGTAGCCGTCCGTCGACTCGGTGGCGGCGATGACGAGGTCCGGCTCGGCCCGCCGGATGGCGGCGGCCAGGACCTTCGCGGTGCCGAGGGCATCCGTGCCCGCCAGGGCGCCGTCCGAGACGAGGATCGCCTTGGCGGCCCCCATGGCGAGGGCGGTGCGCAGGCCCGACGTCTCGCTGTTGGGCGCCATGGACACGACCGTGACCTCGCTCCCCTCCACGTTGGCGGCCAGCTGCAGCGCCATCTCGACCCCGTAGGAGTCCGAGTCGTCGAGGATGAGCTTCCCCGACCGGTCCAGGGTGTGCGTGGTGGGGTCCAGCGAGGCGGGAGCCGCCGGATCCGGGATCTGCTTCACACAGACGACGACGTTCATGGTCCGATTGTTGACGATCCGGCAGCAGCCTCGCCATTCCTCGGCCGCCGGCCGGCGGCGGCGAGGGCGGCGGCGACCCGATCGGTGATCACGGCGTCGGCACCGAGCGCCGCCATCGCCGCCAAGTCGGCATCGGCGTTGACCGTCCAGACGTGGAGCGCCATCCCGGCGCGGTGGACGGCGGCAACGAGCGATGCGTCGACCTGGGTGACGAACGGGTGGAGCGCCGTGCACCCGAGCCGCCGCGCCGCCGCCAGGGCCTCTCGGGCGTCGGCCGTCCAGTCGACGAGGAGCCCGGTCGGCACCTCCGGGGCCCGCTCGGTCACGACGGCGAGGCTGCCGGGGTCGAAGGAGGAGACGAGGATCCCCGCGGGGGTACGGCCCGGGCCCGGCGCGGCGGTCCACGGTGGCCGGCCGGCGAGGGCCGCCGCCACGGCGGCCGCCAGCTCCCGACCGGGGTCGACGGCCGCCTCGTGCTTCACCTCGACGTCCACGAGCGCCCCGGTGCAGGACTCGAGGGCCTCGTCGAGGGTGGGCACCCCGGCCGGCAGGTCGCGCCGATCGACGTTTGCGATGGGCCCCACCCCGGGTACTTCCGCATCGTGGTGGACGACGAGCGCGCCGTCGGCGGTCCGGCGGACGTCGAGCTCGACCCCGTCGGCGCCGAGCCGCCGTGCTGCGGCGAAGGCGTCGAGGGTGTTCTCCCGGGCGGCGCGCCCCCCGGGGAGCGGCCCGCCGCCGCTGGATCCCCTGTGGGCCAAGACCAACATCGACGCTTGCTCCTTGCAATTCGTGAACCTCACCGTATAATGCCCGTCGTAATTTCCCTTTTCCGCGACGGCCACCTATGCGGGCCGATCATGTGAATATGTTCACAACCGGGTGGAGGACGTCACGAATGGCGCTCATGTGGAACCGGACGGTCGACTGGGATGCAGGCGACTGGCGAAAGGTGGCGGCGTGCCGCCACACCGAGCCAGACCTGTTCTTCCCGGTGGGGACGACCGGCCCGGCGGTCGAGCAGATCGAGGCAGCCAAGCGGGTGTGCCGGGCGTGCGAGGCGCAGGAGCCGTGCCTCGACTTCGCCCTGGCGACCAACCAGGAGTCGGGCGTGTGGGGCGGCACCTCCGAGGAGGAGCGCCGCAAGCTCCGCAAGGCCTGGCTCGCCGCACGACGCCGGGCCAGCTGACCCTCGACCGCTCGCCGACCGGCTGACGGCGGCACGCTCAGCGTGCGGCCGCGCCAGCGGGGACGTCGATGACCACCTCGGTCCCGCCCCCATCGGCCGGTCCCATGCGGATCGACCCCTCCAGCTGACTGAGGACCAGGTCCCGCACGATCGACAGCCCCAGGCTCGTCGTCATCTCGATGTCGAAACCGGGCGGCAACCCGATGCCGTCGTCCCACACCGTGGCCAGCAGCCGGTCGCCCTGGTGCTCGAGCACCAGGCGCACCGTCCCCGATCGCTCGGCCGCCCCCTCCCCGGCCCCGGCACCCGCAACGCCCGGACCGAACGCGAAGCCGTGCTCGACGGCGTTCTGCAGCAGCTCTGCCAGGATGACGGCGAGCGGCGTGGCGACGTCCGCCGCCACCTCCCCGAGGTCGCCGGTGACCTCGATCTTGACCGGGCACGAGGACACGACGGAGTCCTGGGCCATCTGGACGAGCGAGCCGACGATCTCCCCGAACGGCACCTGGTCGCCGGGGTCGCGCGACAGGATCTCGTGGACAAGGGCGATGGAGCGCACCCGCCGCTCCGCCTCCCGCAGGGCGTCCTGGCCGGCCCCGGGCCCCGCCCGCCGGGCCTGGAGGCTGAGCAGGGAGGAGATCGTCTGCAGGTTGTTCTTGACCCGGTGGTGCACCTCGCGGATGGCGGCGTCCTTCGACAGCAGCAGGCGGTCGAGGCGCCGGACGTCGGTCACGTCCCGCAGCAGGATGACGGCACCGGTGACGGTGCCGCCGGCCAGCAACGGGATGCAGTGCACGAGGACGATGACGTCGGGCCGGCGCTCCACCTCCTCGACGACCGGCCGCCCCGTGGCGAGCGCCCACTCGACCGCCGACTCCTCGACCCCGAGCTCGGTGAACCGGGCGCCCTCCGGCGGCGAGTACACGCCCATCCGGTGGAAGGCGTTGACGGCGTTGGGCGAGGCGAGCTCCACCCGCCCGTCGGCGTCCACCACGACGAACCCGTCCCCGACCCGCGGGGTCTCCTCCGTGCCCACGTCCTCCTCGGGGAAGGGGAACGCCGACTCGGCGACCATCGCCGCCAGCCGCTCGAAGACCTCGAGGTAGGCCTTCTCGAAGCTGCTGGCGGCCCCCCGCCCCCCCGAAGGCGGCTGGGGCGACGACATCCGCACGACCACCCCGATCACGCGGCCGCCGAAGCGCACGGGGATGTTCTCGACGGGGATGGACTCCCCGATCATCGGGTGGTGGATCGTGCCGCGCACCACGTCGCCCCGCACCAGGGCCGCCGTCGACAGCGACCACGACGACTGCAGGACCGCCTGCCCCACGAGGTCCTGGTCCACGAGGGTGGGCCGGTTGCTGGGACGGATCTGGCCGATCACCAAGAGCTGCGGCTCGTGCTCCTCCTCGGGCCGGGTGGCGACCACCAGCAGCAGGTCGGAGAAGGACAGGTCGGCGAGCACGGACCACGATCCGAGGAGCCGGTGCAGGTGCGCGAGCTCCGCCGGGCTGAGGTCGGTGCGGGCGAGCGCCTGGAGGCCGGGGGTCGTCACGACGGCTCCTGCCCGCGCCCCGGGTCGCTGCCGTTGCCTGACGGCGCGCCGGGAGCGGGTCCTGCCGCCACGCCCGCCGGCGCCCGTGCCACGGGCACGCTGTGGCCTTGGCGGCGCCGGAAGCCCTGGAGGCGGTCGACGCCGATGGAGGCCAACAGGGCACGGAGCTCGTCGGCCCGGTCGGCGACCTCCTCCTGGCGGTGAGCGTCGGACGCCGTGGTGAGCGGCACACCGTGAGCGGCCAGGCGGACGAGCAGCCCCTCGGCGGGGTACTGCTCGCCGACCGGCTTGCGCCACCCGGCGGACGACACCTCGGCGGCCAGGCGTTGACGGGCAACCGCCTCGGCGATGCGGTCCCACCATTCCTGGGGCCGTCCGGGTCGGTGCCCCGCCACCTTCACGAGGTCGGGATGGGCGAGGACGTCGCACGCCCCCGAGGCCGCCAGCTCCTCCAGCGCGTCGACGTACGCGGTCCACACGGCGTCGACCTCTCGCGCCGGCCACTCGGCCATCGACACCGGGTCGTCGAGGTCGTCGAAGCGCCACGCGCCGAGCCAGTGCACCGAGCCGAGGAGCACGTCGAAGGGGTAGCCGGCCAGCAGATCGCCGACGGCTCCCATCCGGCCCGCGTACCAGTCGACCTCGAGACCGAGGACGACCGGAAGGCCGGCGCGCTTGGCCTCGAGCACGGCGTCGACGTAGCGGTCGAGGTCGGCGGTCGCGTGGTGCTGCCAGTAGGCGGCCATCGAGCCGTGCAAGTGCGCCGCCGGGTCCGCCTCCCAGAACGGGCCGAGCAGGCCCTTCGCCTGCACGAAGCGGAAGAGGTGCTCGGTGAGGGCGACTTCCACCACCCCGGCGGCCGCCGCCCGCTCGCAGTACGCCGCCACTTGCTCGAGGTCGAGCGGCGTGTCCCTTTGGTCGTGCGGCCAGAGGTGGAGGTGGTAGTCGAGCATGGCCTCAGGCGCATCGTAGGCGCGCCCGCCGCCCGCCGGGCGTGGACCGCCGCGCCCGCGGAGGCGACTCCGGCGCGGACGCGTCGCGGTCTCACCGTGCAGCCGGGCCGCCGGTGACCGGCGGGGTCAGGCCTGGAAGGAGGAGCCGGCGTCCTGTGCGGAGAACGGCAAGCCCGAACCTCCGGCGTTGGGCACCCCGGAGGTCCACTGGGACCAGGTCAGACTGTCGCCGAGCGCGAAGCCGTCGAAGGTCCAGGGCCCCACGTAGGCGTTGCCGACGAAGCGGTTGCCCTGGTGGTCGGAGATGGCGGCCGGCACGGCCCACCCGCGGTACGGCGCCACTGTGCCGTACTCCGAGAACAGCCCCGTCTCGCCGCAGTCGGTCGCGGCCGAGCACGCCGACCCGATCGCCGCCGGTGTGAACGTGAAGGTATTGGCCGACACGGTGACGTTCTGGGTCTTCCATCGGCAGTCGTCGTAGTAATCGGGAACGCCACCCGGCGTCGCGCTCGGCAGGTTCGCCGAGCACGAGGCGACGGTCGCCGCCGGGTCCACCAGCGTGCACACGCTGTCGGAGCCGTCGCCGCAGAACCGGTTGGCGTTCTCCCACAGCACGACGCCACCCCAGTTGTCGGTCAGGACGTTGCCGAGGATCGTGAGGGTGCCCGAGTAGGCGCTGGCCACCCTGGCGTCGCCACCCGACTCCGAGACGTAGATGGCGGGCTCGGGGAAGCCCTGCGACGGTGTGGCACCGGCGACCCACCCGTTGTCCACCAGCGTGTTCCCCGAGATCAGGGCGTTGTAGCTGGCCTCGTACATGATGCCTTCGGCCGCGTTGCCCGAGATGTAGTTGCCCGAGATGTCGAAGCCGGCGTTGTCGGTGTCGACCCAGAGGCCGACGTTGTGGTTGTCGTGGACGTAGTTGCCCGTCACCACGGCGCCGTTGGTCTGCCAGAACTTCGCCCCTCCCGAGCACCCGCAGCCCGGCTGGTGCGCTGTCCAGTCGTACGTGTCGTTGCCGGACACCTCGTTGCCCGTCACGGTGACGCCACTGACCGTCCCTGTTGTGCTGTACGCGCTGAACCCGTACTGGCCGTTCTGGGTGAGGCAACTGTCGGTGAGCACGTCCTGGCTACCCAGCATGACGCCCGCCCCCGCGTCGTCCTGGATGGTGTCGTGCGCGATGACCCAGCCCGCTGCCGAGTTGTGGTTGACCACGCCCTGTGTCCCGTTGGCCCCGGGTGCACCGAAGTCCTCGATGGTGAGGTACTCGATCGTCACCCCGGTCGCATGCTGGGTGAAGGCGTAGTCGTTGCTTCCCTGACCCGACAGCACGGCACCGGGCCCGCCGACGTAGGTGTCGCCGTTCCCCGCGATGATCTGGCCGTAGGGCCCTGTGCCCAGCGTGTGGGTCCCCGGCGCGAACCAGTAGGTCGTGCCCGGCGTGCCCAGTGTCATGCCGCTGTCGTTGCCCGCCGGCACCGTGACGGCACCGGCGGGCGGTGCGGCCGGGCCAGTGAGGAGGCCGGCGTTCCCGCAGACCACCGAAGGCGCCGTGGGCGCCACCACCGACACCTCCGTCGACGCCAGGCCGACCACCGGCGCCGCGAGCGGCTGGCCGCCCACGGAGCCGTCGAACGGGGCGCCGCCGAAGGCGAAGATGCCGCCGTCGGCCGCCACCTCCCAGTAGCCGCCGCCGGGGGCGGCGGCCACGCCCACGATCGGCTGGTTGAGGGGGTGCCCGCCCATCGAGCCGTCGAACGGGGCGCCGCCGAAGGCGAAGATGCCGCCGTCGGCCGCCACCTCCCAGTAGCCGGCCACCGACAGCGAAGCCGACGACGTCGCCTGCGGCGAGGTCGTGGCCGGCGCGACCAGCGCGGCCTGGCCGGCGACCACCGGCCCGACGACGAGGCAGGCAGCGACGAGACCCGAGGACGACCGCGGACAGCGCCAGGCCATGAGGCCCGATCGTACGAGGGCCATTGGGGCGGCGCCAGGGTCTCGCCTTCGCCCGGGGCGATCTCCTTCGGCCGCCCGGCGGCTAGTCCCACATGGCGGCGCCGAGCCGCAGCAGCCCCTCCATGTCCACGACATCACCGTCGAAGAAGGGCACCGTGGCGAGCACCTCGGGGTGGGTGGCCAGCTCGGCCTGCTGCTCGGCCTCCCTCCGGGCCACCCCCCCGAAATTGAGGAAGCTGTCGGCCACCTCCTCGAGGACCCGGCGGGTGTGGGCGGGGTCGGTCGGCAGCGCCGCCGCCAGGTCGGCAGCCCGGTCCCGCAGCGTGGTCGCGACCTTGGCCGCCGTGCGGTCGCGGAAGTAGGAGGGCAGCACCTTGTTGACCACCACCGCGCCCAGGTGCAGGTCGCGCCGCACGAGGGCACGGGCGAAGAACTCGGCCTCACGCACGGGCGTCGCCTCGAGCGTCGAGACCACGAGGAACGTGCAGCGCCGGTCCGACAGCAGGCGGGTGACCGCCCCCGCCCGCTCGACGAACCCCTCGTACATCGACTGGAACAGGATGAAGAACTCGGCGATGTCGGCGAGGAATTGCGTTCCGAGGATCCGGTCGGCCACCTGGTAGAAGGGCCTCGACGCCAGGTTCACCAGCCGAGAGCGGTAGGGCACGATCAACCAGCGCAGGAGCCGGCTCGAGAAGAAGTCCTCCATCCGCTGTGGCGCGTCGAGGAAGTCCAGCGCGTTGCGGGTCGGGGGGGTGTCCACCACGATGAGGTCGTAGCGGCCCTCGGCGTGCAGCTCGTAGAGCCGCTCCATGGCGATGTAGTCGTGGCTCTGGACGAACCTGCCCGAGATGTTGCGGTAGAGGGGGTTGGCGAGGATCTGCTCCCGGGTGGCGGCGTCGGGCGCGTGGCGCCGGACGAGGGCGTCCCAGCTCTCCTTGGTGTCGAGCATGGCCGCCCACAGCTCGCCGCGCGGGGTGGCGCCCGCCTGGCGGAAGACGTCGTCGGGGATGCGCCGCTCCTTGTTGCCGAGGCCTCGCCGGGAGAGGCCGAGAGCGTCGGCCAGACGCCGCGCCGGGTCGACGGTCAGCACGAGGACCCGCCCGCCGTGATGGCAGGCCGCCATGGCGGCCGCCGCGGCGGCCGCCGTCGTCTTGCCGACACCCCCCGGCCCGCACGCGACGGCGATCTCCTTGGCGGCCAGCAGCCCGTCGAGCGTGCCCTGGCGGGGCGCCTCGTCGGCGGTGCCGGCGGCACGACCGGGCGTCACAGGCCGAGCTCCTCTGCCAGCGACGTGGCGACCTGCTTCGTCGTCCGCAGCCCGTGGAACCGGGCGAAGAGGTAGGGCAGGTAGAGGACCGGCACCTCGGGCGGGAGGCCGGCCCGGAGCCGCTCGAGGTGTCCGGCGCGGGTCCGGCGCATGGTCACCGCCAGTCGGGCGCCTTCGAGGACGGGTGCCACGTCCCCGCCCACCAGGTCCGAGAGCTCCTTCTGGAGGCGGGGGGTGCGCAGCTCGGCGAAGACCTCCTCCTCGTGGATCCCGAACAGCTCCGGAAGGACCCGGTTCACCATGACGGCGGCCAGCCGTACGGTGGTCTCGGTGGCCACCCGCCCGGACAGCTCGAGGGTCTCGGTGACAGGCATCTCCTCGGGCGTGGTGACGACCACGAGGCCCGTCTGCAGCGGGTCCGAGAGGATCTCGAGCATCCAGTCCGTCTGGGACCGGATGAGGCCGACCTTGACCAGGTCGTTGATCGCCTGCGGGGCGGCCAGCTGCCCGATGATGTGCCCGGTGGCGGGGGCGTCCACCACGACGAGGTCGTAGTGGCGCTCACGCACCTCCCAGCACAGCTTGCCGACGGTCAGGATCTCCCGCACGCCCGGGGCGGCGGTCGCCACGAAGTCGAACACCTTCGCCAAGGGCGAGATGCGCCCGGCGACGGGGATCCGCAGGTTGAGCTTGAGGTACTCCCGCAGCGAGGCCTCGGTGTCCATGGACATCGCCACGACGCCGGGTGCCACCTCCCGCCCGGCGAAGTCCGTCGGGCCGGACTCGAACAGGGCGGCCAGGTCGCCCTTGGCGTCGACCTCACAGGCCAGCACCCGCTTGCCCCGCTGGGCGGCCAGCTGGGCCAGGGCGGCGGCGACCGTCGTCTTGCCCACGCCCCCCTTGCCGGTGACGAACACGAGGCGCAGGTCGAGGGGCCCAGGTGCCGCACCCGGGCCCGGACCGGCCGCCGGGCCGTCGCCCGACCGGGCCAACGCACCGGTCATTCGGCCTGCCGGCTCAAGGGGCGCCGAAGCCCACCCGGCGGTCCGCGGTCGGGGCGCCGACCTCCACGTAGGCGACCTTGGCCACCGGCACGCCCACCCGGCGGCCCCGGCGGTCGGTCAACCACAGCACGGCGTCGCCGCCCAGGGCGCCCTCGATCTCGGCCAGGATCTGGTCCCGGTCGACCTCGTCCCCCAGCTCCACCTCGAGCTCCTTGGGGGTCTGGACGATCCCGATCCGCACGTCCACCTGGTGTCTGGCTCCTCGGTTCCGGGGCGACAGCGCTCCCGCCCGCCCGCTCCAGCGACGCACCGCCGGCTCTCGACCGCCGCTGCGACCGCCCCGGGTCGGCCCGGTGCGGCACCCCTGACGATACAGGCACCCGGCAGACTGGACGGCATGGCGAAGGACGAGCTGACCGAGCGGGCCCGACGGTGGGCCGGCACGATGGGCGGCCACGGGTCGCAGCTCACCGGCCTCCGGCAGGCGCACGGCGGCCCCGTGGTCGAGCTGGGGGACGTCCGCATCCTCGACCGGGAGGCCCGGGAGGCCGCCGAGCACGATGCCCTGGCGCCCGCTGCCACCCGCGCACGGGGGGCCGGCGACCGCCGGCGACCGGAGGAGCCCGACCCGTGGCGCACCTGCTTCGAGCGAGACCGCGACCGCATCCTGCACGGGACGGCGTTCCGGCGGCTCGCCGGGAAGACGCAGGTGTTCGTCTTCCCGGCAGACCACCAGCGGACGCGTCTGACCCACGCGCTCGAGGTGGCCCAGATCGCCCGCGCCCTGGCGACGGCGCTGCAGCTCAACGCCGCGCTCGCCGAAGCCATCGCTCTGGGTCACGATTGCGGTCACGGCCCCTTCGGGCATGCCAGCGAGGACGCCCTCGACCCGCTGGTGCCCGGCGGTTTCGACCATGCTCCCTGGGGTGCCGACATCACCCTGGCCCACCTCAACCTGACCGCCGAGGTCGGCGACGGCATTCGCAACCACAGCTGGTCCCGGCCGGCCCCGGCCACGCCCGAGGGCGAGATCTGCTCGATCGCCGACCGGTTGGCCTACACCACCCACGATGCCGAAGACGCGGCCCGCGCAGGCGTCGTCGACCTCGCCGACCTGCCGCCCGCCGTCCTCGAGTGGGCCGGGCCGGCGCACGCTCGCCAGCTGGGCGCCTTCGTGCGGGACGTCGTCACGACCAGCCAGCAGCAGGGGGCGGTGGGGCTGGGCCCGGAGGCGGCCGACGTGCTCGCCGCCCTCCGAGAGTGGTGCTACGAGCGCATCTACCTGCGCCCCGAGTCGGTGGCACAGGCCCGCGCCGTCCACCGGATGCTCGGGGCCCTCGTGGAGCACTACGTGGCACGTCCCACCGACCTCCCCGCCGACGCCGGGGCGGACCGGTGGCCCGCCGGCTCCCCCGACGTCGTCCGGGCGGCGGTCGGCTACGTCGCCGGCATGACCGACCGGTTCGCCTGCCTCCAGGCTGCCCGTCTCGTGGACTGGCCACAGGACGAGATGCCGGCCGGCTTCGACACGGGCGCGGCGTGGTAGGTGTGCTGGCACTGGCGCGAGCCGGGCCGTCAGTCCGGGACCACCACGGTGCCCGCCCGGCCCTCGACCAGGCTGGCGGCGTCCTCCAGGCGGCCTATGGCCGCACGGCGGCCGGTGGCGGCGACGAACCGGCAGGCGGCCTCGACCTTGGGGCCCATCGACCCGGCGGGGAACTCGGGGGCGGCAGCCCGCAGCTCGGCCACGGTCACCCGCCCGAGGGCCTGGGCGTGCGGCGTGCCGTGCCGGACCTCGACGGCCGGCACGTCGGTGAGGATCGCGAGGACGTCGGCGTCCAGCTCGGTGGCGACCAGGGCCGAGGTCAGGTCCTTGTCGACCACGGCCTCGACCCCGGCGAGCCGGCCGTCGGGACGGCGCGTGACCGGGACCCCGCCACCGCCGGCGCACACGACCACGGCCCCGGCGTCGAGGAGGGCCCCCACCACGTCCAGCTCGACGACCCGGCGTGGCTCGGGCGAGGCCACCACCCGGCGCCAGCCGCCGTCGTCCTGGCAGATGGCCCAGCCGTGCTCGGCGGCCAGGCGACGAGCCGCCGGCTCGTCGTAGAGCGGCCCCACGAATTTGGCGGGAGCGCCGAAGGCCGGGTCGCCGGGGTCGACCTCGGTCTGGGTCACGAGGGCCGCCACGGGACGGCCGGGCGCCGCGGCCTCGAGCTCCTGGAGCAGCCAGTAGCCGATCATCCCCTGCGTCTGGGCTCCCAGCACGTCGAGCGGGTAGGCGTGGCGGAGGGCGGGATCGGCGGCGCTCTCGTTGGCCAGCAGCCCGACCTGCGGGCCGTTGCCGTGGGTCACGACGAGCTGGTGCGC
>DAHUZJ010000047.1 GCA_027306585.1 Acidimicrobiaceae bacterium
GAGCGGCTCCGTCGAGCGCCACCCGGATCCACGCGACAAGCGGCCCCACTGCTCGTGCTCACCGAGCGTGGATGGGCATGCACCGCGGCCGCCGAGCAGGCTGCCGCCGAGACCGTCGCACGCTGGGAACACCAGCCGGGCCCAGGGGGCCTACCGGCAGCTGACAGCAGCCCTCGGGGCACTCGCAGATCCCGGCCGACTGCGGCCGTTGTGGTGACCGACCCCTCCCATCGTCACGCAGAACCGCGAAGTCACGTCCACGGGCCAACCGCGACGTGCGGCCTCAGAGCCAGCACGTCCCACCGCGCACCTTGAGGAGGGTCGTCGCCCGGGAGCAGCGTTGAGTAGGGCAACTGCATAGGCATGCACAGGGCACGCCCATGCAACCGTTCACCGACTGACGCCTCGGTCGCGAAAGCGCAGCGTACGGGCCGCTCGCGCTCGCGCCACCCTGCGTAGGCTGCATACGCAAGGGCTGAGTAGGTCCCCACAAACTGTCCCCACAAACACAGAAGCCGCCGACCAAACATGCTGGTCAGCGGCCTGTGCATACGCAACGAGGCGCGAAAAACGCCCGTACTTGGTGGCGGGGGCGGGATTTGAACCCGCGACCTTCGGGTTATGAGCCCGACGAGCTACCAGACTGCTCCACCCCGCGGCGGTCCCTTCACGGTACCAGCGCTGGCGTTCTCACGCCAATGCCGTACCCCGCCTACTGGCTGAGATCAATGGGGCCGTGCTCTTCCTCGTGGGCCCGCAGCGCGCCGAGGATCTGCTCGATCGCCGCCTCCGTGCCGGGCAGCGCCCTTCCCGTCCGCTCGGCGTAGACAGCCGCTCCCAGGTCTCGCAGCAGGGCGTCGGCCGCACGGGCCGCTTGCATGGCGTCCAGCTTCGCCTGCCCCTTTTGTGCGGCGTCCTTCGCTCGGGCCGTCGCCGTCGCCGTCGCCGTTGCCGCCTGCTCCTTCACCCGGTCGAGCAGTCCCATGACGTCGCACCTCCCCCACCGCTCGTGGCGGTGGCACCACCCGGCAACGGAGCCGCGCCGGTCCTGCGCCATGTTCCCATGCCGTCCCGTCCGTTGCACCGGGCACGGCCGGGCACGGCGCTCGGAGCCGGCGACGCTGTCGCCGCTGCCGTGCGCCCCGGCCCCTGCCGGCTACGTCTCTCCGGGCGTCGTCGTGGTGGTGGTCCCGCCGGGGCCGCTGGCGCGGCCCGTCGTGGAGGTCGTGGTGGCCGTCGAGGACCCCGAAGTGGAAGCCGCCCGCGTGGACGCCGTCCCGGGCCCGGTGCCGGCCGTGCTGCCAGCCGTCGCCGTGCCACTAGAGCCAGAAGCACCGCTGGTGCCCGTGGTCGCCGTGGTTCCCGTCGGCCCGGTACCCGCAGTACCTCCAGTGCCCGCGGTACCCCCCGCACCAGACGTCCCGGATGTCCCGGCCGTCCCGGCCGTGGTGCCCTTGGTGGACCCCTTGCCGCTACTGGACGTCCCTGAGCCGCTTCGCTTGGTCGACGTCGATCCGGTGGCGCCGGTCGAGGTGCTGCCGGACGCGGCCTGCCCAAGCAGCTTCTCGGCCTGTGCCACCTTCTGCGAGGCCGCTGTCATGTCCGCCTGGTATTCGGCGAGGTCCTTCTGGGCGAGGGCTGTCTGGGCGGCCGCGAACTCCTGGTTGGCCTGGTGGAGCAGCGTCTGGGCCGCTGCCACTGTCGTCGGGTTGACCGACGACCCCGTCCCGCTCGATGGCGAGGTGGGTGTCGTGGCGGTGGTCAGGCCTCCTGTTGTCGACAGGTGCGTGCCCAGCACTGTGTTGACGGCGGCCGCGAGGGTCGGCTTCATCGCCACGTGCTGCCCGAGCACGACGATCACGTACTTCAGCTGCGGCTGCGGGTTCCCGGACGACACGACATACAGCGGCCGCACGTAGAGCATCGACTGGTCGATGGGCACCATCAGGATGTTGCCCAGTACGACGGACGAACCGTCCTTGTTGAGGAGCGTGATTGTCCTGGACACGTTGGCTGTCTGCTGGATGGCGGCGTCCGCCAGCACCGGCCCGTTCACGCTGCTGCCGGGCGGGATCTCGTACACGTGGAGGGTCCCGTATGTCCCAGGTGTCGGGTTCGAGTTCCCGATGATGAAGGCCGAGAGGATCTGAGAGCTCTGGCCCGCCGGCACGTAGGCGTCCGAGATGGTGAACGACTGGCGTGTGCTCCCCGGCTCTGCCAGGACCTGGTAGATGGGTGCCATCGGCTGGTAGGAACCGCCCGTGATCTGCCCTTGCGCGTTGGTGGTGAGGGTCACCTGAAGCGTGTTCTGCGGCGAGCCCGCACCGGTCGTCGGGGACAGCGTCCAGGCGTCGCCGGCGGTGTAGAAGGCCGACGGCTGCACGATGTGATAGCGGCCGTACATGGCCGCCTGCACGGCGAACATGTTGTCGGGGTAGCGGAGGTGCGCCCGCAGCGCGGGGCTCATCTGGGCCGCCGGAGTGAACATACCGGGGAACGCCTGCTCGTAGGCCTGGAGGATGGGATCACTCGAGTCCATGGCGTAGAAGGTCATCTTGCCGGTGTAGGCGTTGACGACGAGCTTGACCGAGTTCCGCACGTAGTTGTAGCTGCCCGGCAGCCCGGTCCCCGGCGGCATGTGCTGGGTGTTGGCGTTCTGCGAGTACGGATAGTTGGCCGTCGTCGTGTAGCCGTTGAGGATCCAGTCGATCTGGCCGTTGACGACGGCAGCGTACGGATGGGACCCGAAGCTCAGGAACGGCGCCACCTTCTCGGCCATCGCCCTCACTGTCCGCATGAACATCATCTTCGACTGCGGCGTGATGAGGTCGGAGATGAGCAGGTTGAAGTCGCCGAGGCGGACGGCGAAGGCGGCCTTCGTCAGCCACGACCCCATCGTCACACCGCCGGGCCCCGAGTAGTGGCTCTCGACGTCTGCGCCTGTCGTCTTCTGGTAGTCGAGCTCCGCCTGACGGGTGTCGGCCACCACGTAGCCCGGCTGTGTCAGGCCGAAGTACACCTGGCCGTAGGGAGTGGTGATCGTCGGGTAGCCCTTCGACGACTGTGCCGGCACGTCGCTGACCGTGAAGTCCGGGTTGCCGTTGGAGGTCTGCTTGTTGGCCTGGGCGAGGACCACTCCCTCGCCGTGCGTGTACTGCAGGTGGGTGTTGATCCAGCCCGACGCCGGCAGGTCTGTGGGGTTGATCTGGCGGACGCCGACGATCACCGGCCGCATCGTGCCTGTCACTGTGTAGCGGTCGATGGCCGTCGAAGCGAACGAGTAGTACGACTTGATGTTCTGCTTCTTCTGGAACGTCGCCTGGCTGATTGTGCGGTTGGGGTCCCACAACCGGATGTTCTGGAGGGTTGTGGTGGCGGAGCCCCTCACTGTCGGGGTGGTGCCTGTTGTCCCGGAGAACTGCGAGACCTGGACGTGCTGGAGGCCGTAGGCCGCCCGGGTGGCCTGGATGTTGCGCTGGATGTAGGGCTGTTCGAGGCGGCTCTGGGCGGGGTTGACCTTGAGGGCCTGGAGCACGGCCGGGTAGATGACGCCGATCACGAGGGCCACGAACGCCCAGAGTCCGATGGCGAGGACCGGCAACGTCCACCCCTGGCGCCGGATGTTGTAGAGCAGGATCGCGGCGGCGAAGAGCGAGATGAAGAACAGCACCTCGAACGCCGGCAGACGGGCGTGCACATCGGTGTACCCGGCGCCCTCGACGTATCCGTTCGTCGACATGTCCAGCTGGTAGCGGGCGAGCAGGTAGCCGGCCGCCTTGACGAGGGCGATCACGGCGACGAGCACCGAGAGGTGCACCTTCACCATCGGCTGGACGCGAGGGGCGTTCCGCTGGGCCCGGATGCCGCCGTTCAGGTAGTGGAACACCGTGGTCACGGCCAACACGACGACGAGCGCGACCAGGGTCCAGTTGACGAGGAACTCGAGGAAGGGCAGCCGGAAGACGAAGAAGCCCACGTTGATCCCGAACTGCGGGTCCTTGGCCGCGAAAGAGGTGGCGTGGGTGAAAAGGATCCAGTTGTTCCATTGGCCGATCGTCCCGGAGGCGGCGATCAGGGCGACGACCAGGGCAACTCCGGCGTGCACCCGCCCCGCGTAGGGGCGGACGGCTCGCTGGTAGCGACGCACGAGCTCGTCTTCGGGCTCCGCCGCGACGCCCGGGGAGGTGGCCAGGCGGTCGCAGACGACCAGGTTCACCCAGAGCAGCACGAAGAAGACGGCGCCAAAGCTGGCGAAGAGCCCCACCTTGACGGCGAGCAGCGTCGACCACACTCGGTGCAGCGACACCGAGGAGAACCAGAGGCTGTCGGTGTAGAGGGTGGCCAGGGACTTCAGGGAGGCCAGGATGACGACCAGCACCACGACACCGGCCACGATCCACCACTTGCCCCGCCCCACCCGCGCTGCGGCGGCGCGGGCAGGCGGCAGATCTTGGGGCGTTCGCACCGGCAGCAGCCTAAGACGACGACGGCTCAGGTCGGTGTCGGCAAGACGAGGCAGCGACAGCCGGGGTGGGCCGGGGGATGGAGATGCCCCGTCGGGAACTCCGCCCCGTTCGGCACCGCCTCGCCCAGGGCGTTGTCCTCGCAGTCGGCGCAACCCAGGGTGTCCTCGTTGCGGATCCACCGCAGCTCGCTCCCTGACGGCAGCGCCGCCAGGACCCCGGCCGAGAACGCCTCGAGGGACGCGTCGCCCACCAGGCGCTCGATGCGCTCGCCGCGCCATTCGCGGTAGGCAGCCCCGACGCGCTCGACCGGGTCGGCGATGTCCTCGCCGGTGAGCCGCCGCCGCAGCAGCGTGGCAACCGTGCGGCCCAGCTCCTCGGCCACTTCGGCGACGGTCTGGTCGTCGGGAACCGGAGCTTTGCCGCGAGGGCGCCGGCCGATCGAGCGGGCATAGGCGATCCCGGCCGCCACCGCCTCCCGCACGTGAGGAAGGGCGGCGCCGGCGTAGAGCCCTCGCTGCTCGTCCTCGGAGGCAAGGAGCTCGTCCGTCCAGTCGCCGGTGCCGCTCCGCAACCGCTCCAGCAGCCGGTTCTGATCGTCCTGGAGGGCCCGCTTCAGGCGGCGGGCCAGCACCGCCGTCACCGGGTCGAGCAGCTCCGCCCGGCGCGCCAGCGCCCGCCCGGCCGCCGGTGTGCCCGCCGACCGTGGCGGCTCCTCCTCGTCGTCCTGAGGTACCGCCACTCCGTCCCCGTCCGGGGTGGACCGGTCCTCGCCCGCCGCAGGGCCACCTGCCGCTGGCGCGGCACCCTCGTCGGACCCGGAGCTCCCCGCCGGCCCGGCGTCCGGTCGGACGTCGGGCGCCTTGGCGGTGCGGCCGGACCGGCCGGTCGGTCGGTCGGCGGCGGTGCGGCTCGCCCGGAGCCGGGCGAAGAGGCCCTCGACGCTGTCGCCGTCCGCGGTCTCGCCGTCCGCGGTCTCGGGCGCCTCCATGGGGTGCTCGGCGGCGTCCGGCGCCGGCGGCCCGGCTGCGCCCGTCGCCGGCTCCCCGCCCGCGCTGTTCGGCTCCCCGCCCGCCCCGGCGCCGTCGCGCCCGGCGCCGTCAGACGGTGCGGCCTCGCCCACCTGCTCCGCCGCGAGCTCGTCGGGCTCCTCGCCCTCCGGGACCGCGACGCGCACCTCCCAGTCCTGGCGGTACCCGAACAGCTCCTCGGTGCCGGGCACGGGCGGCAGTCCGCTGGCCGGCAGGGAAGTGCGGCCCTGCGCCGGTTCCGACATGCCCAGCTCGTCGAAGTCCACGATCGTGGCCTCGGTGGCCGTCCCGGCGCCAGCGCCGCCCCCCATCTCGGCCTCGGACCGCCACGGCCCGGACCCTGCGAAGTCCTCGTCCTCCTCGACGAAGCCCGCACCGGCGGCGTCCCAGGCCGTCACCTCTTCGGGCAGGTCCTCGTGGAACGGGACCTCGGTGCGGATCTCGTCGAGGCTCACTGGCCGGGTGGCCTCGAGGTCGGCGGGCGTGCCGGTCCGCGTCCCGAGCTCGGCCGCCGCCTGCTCGGCCTCGGCCACGAGAAGGTGCTCTGTCGCCTCGATCGGGTGGCGGTGCGCCACCTCGGCCGCCGCCGTGCGGGCGGCGTCGTCGGCCCGACCCAGGTCCCCCACGATGCGGTCGACGGAGTGGCGGACCCCGACCACCGCCGCCGCCACTTCGTCCCGAGCCGCCCGGTACTGGTCGATCTGGGCGGTCATCGCCCGCCGGCGCTGGGCCATGTCGGCGAGCACCCGCCGCCGGGCCTCCTGTGCCTGGTCCAGCATCGCCCGGCCCTGCTCTCGCGCCCCCGCCACGATGGCGTCGGCCTCGGCCCGCGCCCCCTCCACCGTGTGGGTCGCCTCCTGGTGGGCCTGCTGCTGGAGGGCGTTGGTCGTGATCTCCGCATCGGCGATGCGCTCGGCGGCGGCGGCTTCGGCCTGGACCTGCGTCTCGGTCGCCTGCTGGTGGGCGTCGCGCAGCACCGCCGCCGCCTGCGCCTCGGCGTGGTCGACGATGCGACCGGCCTCCTCGTGGGCCTTTCGGAGCACGGCGGCGCTGCGTTGGCCGAGCGCGGCGCTCAGCGTGGCCTCGTCGATATCGGGGTGGAGGATCTGCTCTTCGGCAGCCGCCAGCTCTCGCTGCAGCTCGTCCTCCCGTTGCTCGGCCGCCATCAGCTCCTCGGCGACCACCTCGAGGAAGAGCCGCACCTCCTCGGTGTCGAACCCCCGGCGAACCGTCCCGAACGACTTACGGGCGACGTCGGTCACCGAGAGGCGCGGCGTCGAGATGGCCGGGCGGTCCGCAGACATCGGCTAGAGCCTACGACGCGCCGGCCGAGACCTGGTGACTGGGCGGCACCGTTCCCCCCAGCCGGTGGAGGATGGACAGCACCTGGCCGAGCGATGTCACGCCGTACACGTGGAGGGACGGGGTGGCCTTGGCGACCGCTGTCGACTTCTCGTCGCTCGGCACGAAGAAGACCGTCGCCCCTGCCTGCTCGACCGCCACCGTCTTCTGGGGCACGCCCCCCACGTCGCCCACGTCGCCCCTCGGGTCGATCGTGCCCGTCGCCGCCACCCGCTGGCCCCCGGTCAGGTGGCCCCCGTCCAGCGTGTCGATGATGCCGAGCGTCATGGCCAGCCCTGCGGACGGGCCCCCGATTGTGGACGTGCGGATGGAGACGGGGAACGGGTAGTCGAACGCCTTCTGTGTCTCGACCTGTACGCCGAGGTAGGCGTGGGACGCGGGGATGTTCCCCGGGCATGTGGTGGTGCTTGGCTCCTGCACCGACCGGGGCCACGACGTCAGCCGGACGTGCCGCTGCACCACCGCGCCCGGGATCTGCCGAGCGTCGGACGTCACCCGGTCCTGGTGCACCGTGAGGTCGACCACCGTGCCCGGGCGCAGCGGTGCCAACGCGCCGATGAAGGCGCAGACGTCGGGCGTGGGCGTCCCCCCGACGGCCGTCACGACCTGCCCGACGTGGAGCACGCGGCTGGCCGGCGACCCGGGTTGGACGCCGTAGATCAGGGTGCCGGCTGTCCGCTCGGTGACGGAGTAGCCCAAGCGCGTGAGGGCGGCCGCCTTGGCCGCGTCCTGGGACTGCGCCATGTCGAGGTAGCCCTGTGTGAGCATCTCTGTGGCCGGGGTGCCCGGCCCGAGGAGTGTTGTGGCGGGTACCAATTGCGCGTTGCCGTCCAGCCGCCACCGCAAGTAGCTGAGCGCCGTCACCTGTGTCACGTACACGTCGGTCAGCAAGACGGCGCCGTGCACCTTGTGGCCCATGCCGGCGGGAACGGTCACGAGCGGGTCGACCGCCTGGGCGTCGCCGGGCGTGAGCACGTACTCGTTGAGGTCGACGTGGTCGGCGATCACGAGTCCGGCCACCACCACGACGGCCACCACGCCGAGGCGCACGGGCCACCGCCACCGCCACTTCGGACGCCGGCTCCGCCGTCCGACCCGCGTGCGCCGGTGCACCGGGCCGTCCGCGGCGGATCCGTCAGCCGGCCCGCCGGCCGGCCCGCCGGCGGTGTCGTCGGCCGTGCCAGAAGCCGACCCGTCGTTGCGTGTGGTCTCGGACATACTCGTTGGCGTGCCGGAAGATCCTGTCACGGAACCGGGCAGCGACCGCGGCGGCGCCGAGGCGAAGCGGCGGCGCTTGGCCGTGATCGCCGCCGGCCATCGAGGTGAGGCCCCGGTGGCCCGAGAGGCCCTGGCCGACGGCACCCCGTCGGTGCGGGCCGCCGCGCTGGGGGCCCTCGCCCGTTGTGGAGCCCTCGGCCCGGCGAGCGCGCGGGAGGCACTCGGCGACCCCGACCCCCTCGTTCGGCGGCGGTCGGCGGACCTGACGGCCGAGGTCGCTCCTGACGCTGCGCTCGATGCGGCGCTCGGCACGGCGCTCGGCGACCCCGACCCCCTCGTGGTGGAGGCCGCGTGCTGGGCGCTCGGCGAGCGGGAAGCCACGTCGGCGGTGCCGGCGCTCGCCGCGGTGGCCGTCGACCACCCCGACCCCCGTTGCCGCGAAGCGGCGGTGGCCGCGCTGGGTGCGCTCGGCGACCCGGCAGGCCTGGCAGCGGTGCTGCACGCACTGGACGACCGGCCGTCGGTTCGACGGCGTGCCACCGTGGCACTGGCTGCCTTCGAAGGACCCGCCGTGGACGAAGCGCTCCGTCGCAGCGCGGTCGACCGCGACTGGCAGGTGCGCGAGGTGGCCGAGATCCTCCTCGGCGCGGTCTAACGCTCGGCGGCGGCGAAGATCGGCGCCAGCGTCTCGAACGACTCGATGCACTTTCCGGCGCCGAGCACGACGCACTCGAGTGGCATGTCGACGAGGTGCACTGGCACGGCGGTGGCGTTGGCAAGCCGCTGGCTCATGCCCCGGAGCAGCGCGCCACCACCGACCAGGTGGATGCCCTCGAACATGATGTCCTGCGCCAGCTCGGGGGGCGCCTCGCCCAGGCACTCCATCGTGGCCTCCACGACCTGCGACACGTGGTCCTCGACGGCGGCCCGCACGCCGGCCGACGTCAAGACCACCGTCTTGGGGAGGCCGGTCGTCACCTCGCGGCCGCGCACTTCGGCGTCCGGCTCACCCTCGTACGGGCTCGCCGACCCGATCGCCATCTTCACCGCCTCCGCCGTGCGCTCCCCGATCGCCAGGTTGAACGTCGACCGCACGTACGACTGGATGTCGGCGTCGAAGTCGAACCCGCCGCAGCGAATGGCCCGCATCGCCACGACGCCGCCGAGCGAGATGACGGCCGTCTCCGAGGTCCCGCCGCCGACGTCGACCACCATGGAGCCCAGCGGCTCGTGGATCGGAAGCCCGGCGCCGATCGCTGCTGCCATCGGCTGCTCGATCAGGTAGCACGACGAGGCCCCCGCCCGCCGGGCCGCCTCCTTCACGGCGCGACGCTCGACCGCCGTGATGGCCGAAGGCACGCAGATCAACACCCGGGGACGGTTCATCCGCCCGACCCCCACCCGTCGGAGCAGCACCTGCAGCATTCGCTCCGTGATCTCGAAGTCGGTGATGGCGCCCTGGCGCAGCGGGCGCACTGCCACGATGTAGCCAGGCGTCCGTCCGATCATCTGCCAGGCGTCGTCCCCGATGGCGAGCACGTCGCGAGAGCGCGTGTCGAGGGCCACCACCGTCGGCTCGTTGAGGACGATGCCACGGCCCTTGGCGTAGACGAGGGTGTTCGCCGTGCCGAGGTCGATGGCAAGGTCCCGGGACATTCGCCCAATCGTAGGGGTGGAGGGCGACGTCAATGCGACCGGCCCCGTCGGTAACCTCCCCCCTGTGATGCCAGGCGGCCCGGACCCCTTCGCTGAGGGACCCGACGACCCGGACGGGGACGACGAGCGGACGCCGGGCGAGACGGGCGCCGGCGCCGGCCTCGCTGGGTGGATCCCGCCCGCCGATCGCACCTGGCGCCACCCCTCCGAGATGGGCCGCGTCGGGGGCGCCGGCGACGCCCCGTTCGGCCGCCACGGGGCCAGTCAGGCGGCGCTCGCGTCGGCGTGGCCCCCCGCCCGCAGCGCGCACCACCGTGCCGCCACCCTGTGCGTCGCGGCGGTCGCCATCATGGCGGTCACGGTCGGCTCCCTGCTGCTCGTCAAGACGGGCGAGGGACCGGGCACACCGCAGGCGACGCTCCAGACGGCCGTGGCCGGACCGGTCACCGCGTCGGCCGGCTGCTGCACCGTCACCGCCGCCGTCGTCCGCCGGACGGCCGCCTCGGTCGTGTCGCTGTCGCGCGTCACATCGCCGGAGACGTCCATCGGGTGCGGCGTCGTCTTGGCCGGTGCGGGCCTGGTGGCCACCACCGCCGACGCCGTCGCCGGCGACCGCGTCGTGCGGGTCCAGACGAACGGTGGGCGACGGTTGACGGCGACGGTTGTGGCCGTGGACCTCAACTCGGACGTGGCGCTCCTCAGCGTGCCGGCGTTGCTCGATCCGGCCCGCTTCGCCGACGACACCGATGTCGGCCCCGGGTTCCACTCCGCCGTGCTCGTGCCGGACAACGGTCGCGAGCACGGGGTGCGGTGGTCCACGGCGACGGTGCGCTCCGTCGGCACAGCCGTGCCCCAGGGCGCTGGCGCCGGGATGGCCGCCATCATGGTCACCGGCGCCAGTGCCCCAGCGATGGCCGGCCAACCCCTGCTCGACGCCCAGGGGGAGGTCATCGGGCTCCTCGACCGGTCGGGATCGGCGACCGGGTCCGGCGCACCCCGGGCCTACCTGCCGGCACCCCTCGTCGTGGGCGTCGCCCGACAGCTCGCCATGACGGGCAAGGTCGAGCACGGCTGGCTCGGCCTGGTCGGCGAGGACGTCTCGGCCGGGTCACCGGCGACGAGCACACCGGCCCAGCACACCGTGCCGACCACCGCCGCCGTCGTCACGGGCGGCACGACCACCACCGGCGCCGAGGTGCTCGAGGTGGAGCCCGGAGGTCCGGCCGCCCAGGCCCTCCGACCGGGCGACATCATCGTCGCCCTCGACGGCCGGCCGGTGCGGACGCTCGCCGAGTTGCGAGCCCGGCTCTACGTGCTGCCGCCCGGCAGTCGGGCCACGATCGGGGTGACACGCGCCGGGCGGTCGGTCACCGAGACCGTGCGGCTGGCTGCCACCCCTTGAGCCGGGGCTGTCCGCCCGGCGCTCTCGGGAGCCCCGTGCCGTCCCGTTAGCATGGAGACGTGGGCATGGACGACCCGATGGGCGCCGGCAATCCCTTCCAGGGGTTGCTGAACGACTTGCTGAAGCTGATCGGCGGCGCATCGGCGGGCCGCACGGCGTGGCTCGACGCCGCCCGGTCGCTGGCGCAGGCCGTTGCCACGGACGGTCAACCCGAGCCAAACGCCGACCCCCTCACGCGCATCGCCCTCGAAGAGCTGGCCCGGGTCGCCGAGCTCCACGTGGCCGACGTGACCGGCCTGCCGGTCGGGCCCGGTGACCAACCGTCGACCTTCGTCGCCGTCGGGCGCGGGGCATGGGCGCTACGGGCCCTCGACGCCTGGGTCCCCGTCCTCGAGCGCATGGTCGACGGCCACCGGCGCGCCACCCCGCCCCTTCCCATCGAGGAGGGCCTCGCCGGCGCGGGTGGCCTCGAGGAGCTGCTGGGCCGCTTCGCCGGCACGATGGGACCCGTGCTGCTCGGGATGCAGTTCGGTTCCGCTGCCGGCCACCTGGCCCAGCGTGCCCTCGGTCAGTACGCCCTGCCGCTGCCCTGGCCGGCGTCGCACGAAGTGCTCGTGGTGCCCGACAACATCGCGCAGTTCTCCCGGGACTGGAGCCTTCCCGAGGAGGAGGCCCGCCTGTGGGTGTGCGTACGGGAGCTCACGGCGCACGCCGTGCTGTGCCGCCCCCATGTGGCCGACCGCATCCGCACCCTGCTCGAATCCGTCGCCGCTGACGCCATCGCCAGCCAGACGGGGCTGGCCGAGCGCCTGGGAGGTGAATCCGGCGATCCGGAGTCCCTGCAGCGCCTGCTGGCCGACCCCGAGTCCCTCCTGGCGGACCTGCTCACGCCGGGACAGCAGCGAACCTCGTCCGAGCTCGTGGCGATCACGACGGCCGTGGGCGCCTACGTCGACCACGTCACGGCCCGGGTGTCGGGAAACCTCACCGGTTCGGCCGGCGCCCTCCGGGAGGCGTGGTACCGGTACCGGATCGAGGACGCCGCCGGGGAGCAGGCGGCCGCAGCCCTCTTCGGACTGGAACTGGGCCGTGACCAGGTCGATAGGGGCGCCACCTTCGTCCGCGGGGTGCTCGAGCGGGCGGGCGAGGACGGCTTGGGTCGGCTGTGGACGTCGGGCCGCACCCTCCCGACCCCGGCCGAGCTGGATGCCCCCGGGCTCTGGCTCGAGCGCATCGACTTGCCCGACGAGAGCTGAGACGATTGCGGCCCTCGCCCGCACCGCCCGCGAAGTGCCCTGCGCCAGGCGAGCGGTCCCGAGAAGTGGCTACTCGGCCGCCGCCTCGGTCTCCTCGGGAAAGCCGAGGTCCCAATCCAGCGCAATGTGCTCGCGCTCGGCGTCGCGCACCACGCGCTCCCGGTTCCGCCGGAACTGGGGATCGTGCGGCGGCAGCAGGACGAGGCGGGCGAGGACACGCTCCCGGAAGGCATCGACGACCTCCGCGTCGCCGTAGTCGGACTGCACCTCCCAATGCGGGGCGACCGGCCCCAGGTACACCACGCGCGCGTGGCCGACCGGCTCCTCGGGGGCTTCGGCGGTCGTCTCTTCGGGCTCCGGGGACATGGCGGCTCCTGCGGTCAAGTGCGCGGTCGTGCAGCGGTCGGAGGCCCAGCGTAACCGGCCACTGCCAGGGCGGTGGCCCGTCGACGCCCCTCGGCGCCCGGTCGACGCCCCTCGGCGCCTCGGACCTCCGAAAGGGCCCCTGGCGCCCGTACCTCGCAGGTCGCCCGACGGTCCGGCCGGGCCCCTGGGCCAAGGGGCTACACTTTCAGACCGTGAAGGGGGTCCTTCCATGAGCACCGACTGGATGGCCGACGGCAAATGCCGTGACATGCCTCCCGCAATCTTCTTCCCCAGCGACGGTCTCGGCGTGCAGGAAGCGCAGAAGATCTGCGCGACGTGCCCCGTCGCCGACGAGTGCCTCGAGTACGCCCTGGTGAACCGCATCGACCACGGTGTGTGGGGCGGCCGCTCGGAGCGCGAGCGGCGTCGGATCCTGCGACGGCGGCGCGTCGCACAGCCGGTGGGCGCCCAGCTCAACTGACCGCCGGACCACACCTCGGCCCGAGCGACCCTCATCGCTCCCTCCTCGCCGAGGGTCCCGTGCCCCGCGCCCCGGCGCCCCCGGTACCCGACCTCGAGTGCGTGGTCAACGTCAGCGAGGGCCGCGATGATGCCGCCCTCGACCTGTTGGCGATCGTCTGCGACGGCGTGCTGGCGGACGTGCACCGGGACGCGGACCATCACCGTGCCGTGCTCACCTTGGCCGGCCCCGCACCGGCCGTGGAGGCGGCCGCCCGCGCCGTGACGGCAGCAGCCGTGGCCCGCCTGCACCTCGACGGCCACCGGGGCAGCCACCCCCGCTTCGGCGTGGTCGACGTCGTCCCGGTCGTCCCCCTCGAGATGGACCCCGACGGCCGGCTCCGGCCGCCGGCGGCCTTGGACGCGGCGGTGGGCGCCCGGGACCGTTTCGCCCGCTGGGCAGCCGACACGCTCGGCCTGCCGTGCTTCCTGTACGGACCTCTCCCCGGAGGTGGGGTACGCACGCTGCCCGAGGTCCGGCGGGGCGCCTTCACCGGCCTGGCCCCCGATGTCGGCCCCGCCGTACCGCACCCGACCGCCGGGGCGTGCGCCGTCGGCGCTCGGGGCTTCCTCGTCGCCTACAACCTGTGGCTGGACGACCGCCCCGACGGACTGGCCCTGGCTCGCACGGTGGCGGCCGAGGTGCGCGGTCCGGCCGTGCGGACCCTCGGCCTCGACGTCGGCGGACGAGCCCAGGTGTCGTGCAACCTCGTCGACCCCTTCGCCGTCGGGCCGGAGGCCCTCTACGACGAGGTCCGCGCCCTCCTGGAGCCCTACGGAGCGACGATCGCCCGCTGCGAGCTGGTCGGGCTGGTACCCCAGGCGGTACGGGACGCCGTCACCCCGGCGCGTCGCGACCTCCTCGACCTGGACGCCGGAGCAACCGTCGAGGCCCGGCTGGCCCCCGGCCGGGGTGCGCCCGGCTGACCCCGGTTCGGCCCGCGAGCCTGCCCGACGGCCCCGTCTGGCGCGTTCGGCGTCAGCTGGCGCGTTCGGCGTCAGCCCGGCGCTGCAGGGCGCGAGCCCGGCGCAGCCGCCGGCGCTCGCGTTCGCTGAGTCCCCCCCAGATGCCGAACTTCTCCCCGTTGGCAAGGGCGTACTCGAGGCAGTCCTCTTGCACGACGCAGCCCCGGCAGACCTCCTTGGCCTCCCGGGTCGACGCGCCCCGCTCCGGGAAGAACAGGTCTGGGTCCACGCCCATGCAGTTCGCCTGGGCCTGCCAGCTGCGTTCTTGTCGACCGTAGAGCAACGACACGACGTCCATCGGCCTGCCTCCCCTCACCTTCCGTGTGGCACCGATGTAACTACAACGTTGTCATCTTGCGCCATCGGGGCGCCGGGTGCAAGGGGGACGCGCCGCCGTGTCAGGGATTTTCGCGGCGCTGGCCAGGGGTGATATCGGCTGCAGGCGGGTCGCGACGTGCCGCGGCCGGTCCGGGGCGGTCCGCTTGGCCCAGGACGCAGCCCCCGGGAAGGCGCCCGGCGACCGCCGTCGTCCGGGCACGTGACCCTGCGGGCGACCTCAGCCGGCGTGCCGCAGGACCCGGCGGTGCCGCAGGAAGTCGACCAGGACGTAGCCGCCCAGGGCGTCAGGGGTCGTCGAGAACGTCCGCCCGCCGTTGACCCGGGCGATCTGCTCGACGAAGGGGAACTGCGTGCGCTCGATGTCGAGGGCGAAGACGTTGATCGTGATGCCCGCCCGGGTGCACCGCACGACCTCGGCCATGGTCCGCCGGAGGGTCTCGGGCACGGGCGGGTAGTTGAACTGGACCTCGCCGTCGGGCTCGATGTGCGCCGTCGGCTCGCCGTCGGTCACCACGATGATCTGCTGGGTGCCGTGCTGGTGGGCGAGCATCGTGCGCGCCAGCAGCAGCGCGTGCTGCAGGTTGGTCCCGTAGACGTAGTCCCACATGGCCGTGGGCAGCTCGTCCGGCCGGATCTCGTGGGCGACCTCGGAGAACCCCACGATCCCGAGGTAGTCGCGAGGGAACCGGCTGGAGATGAGGGCGTGCAGCGCCATCGCCATCTTCTTGGCCGGCACGAAGTTGTCGCGCATGGGCATCGACATCGACAGGTCGACGGCGAGCACGGTGGCCGACCGGGTCAGGGCCTCGGTCTCGACGACCTCGAAGTCGTCGGGACGCAGCCGGACGGGCAGGCCGCTCCCGCCCCGGCGGACGGCGTTGTGGACCGTGCGGGACAGGTCGAGGCTGAACGGGTCCCCGTGCTCGTAGGGCTTCGAGGTCTCCTCACGGTCGTGCCCGCTCCCCGACCAGGTCGTCTGGTGCTCGCCGAGGCGCGCCTCCCGCATCTGGCTGAACAGGTCCGAGAGCGCACGCTGCCCGAGCCGCCGGACACCCTTGGGCGTGAGCTCGGTGCGACCGCCCTGGTTCTGGACCAGGCCCGCCTCCTCCAGCTCGCGGGCGAGGCGGGCGAGGCGGGCGAGGGACCGGGCGGCGTCCTCCCCTAGATGGCGCGCGACCTCGTCGAGGTCGACCTCGCCGAGCGCGGCCGGCGACGTTGCCGAGCGCAGCAGCTCCTCCATCCGGTCCACCTGGCCGAGCTGGGCGGCGAGGTCGGTCGCCTGCCCGAGCCCCATCGGGGTGTCCCCCGAGAAGCGGTAGCTCTGCCCCCATCCGGCGTCGGGCAACGCACGCTGGAGGTTGGACGTGAGACGCTCGACCTGCCACCGCAGGTCCATGTCCTCGAGCAGCGACTGGGCGAGGGCCCGCAGCTGGTCCCGCTGCTCCGGCGACAGCGACTGCCACACCGCCTCGGCCGCCGCCATCCGCGCCGCCAGCAGCTCCAGCAGCTCGTCGAGGCTCTCGGCGCCGGGAAAGAGGTCGCCGAAACGGCTCATGAACTCCTCGAACGAGGGATCCAGGGGCTCGCCCCGCTCCCGCTGCTCGAGCATCCGGTTCACGGCGTCCAGCGCGTCCCGTATCCGGGCCATCTGGGCCGGATCGGTCGACCGGAGGCCGTCGGACATCCCCTGGAAGTAGGCGTCGGCCACCTCCTGGCGCAACTCCTCCACGAGGGCCTCGAACTTCCCTCGTGCCTCGCTGGACACGAACTCGTACTGCTGGAGGCTCTGCACGCGGCCTGCCACGTCGCCCGGTAGCAGGTCGAGGGCGATCCGCCGCTCCGCCGCCACGTCCCGGGTCACCTCGGCGCGGCGGTCGTCACCAGAGCCCACCGCCTCGCCCTCCAGGTCGTCGATCGCCGCCCGCTCCTCGGCGACGACCTCGTCGAGCCGCTCGCCCAGCCGTGCCAGCCGCCCGTCGGGGTCGCCCTGGCGCAGCAATTCGGCCCGCCGGCGCCGGAGGGCCTCGAGCATCTCCCGGAGCCCCGTCACCTGGTCCCCCGACGCCGTGCGCAGGCCATTGCGCAGCAGCCGGCGAAGGGCGTCGTCGAGGTCGCCTCCCGACAGCAGGTCGTCGGTCAGCTCGGCCAGGAGGTCGTCAGGCTCGAACCCGGCAAAGGACTGGCTGCCGTCCCAGCGCGAGTAGTCGTAGCGGGCCGTCACCGCCGGCTCCGGTACAGCGCCCGGGCACCGGACGCGTCCTTGTTCAGGCGCTTCGTCAGGTGCAGTCCCTCGAGGAGGAACTCCACCGCGCTGGCGAGCAACGCGGGCGACTCGCCGGCGTCCGTCCCCACCAGCGACCGGGCAGCCGGCTCGAGCGCGGGCAGCTCCCGCAGGACCGCCAGGTAGTCGGCGGCCGGCAGGTCGTCGCCGGCGTGGACCACCTGGCCCGACTCGAACTCCCGGAGGATGGCCCCGGAGTCCTCGAGGACCACACGCCGTCGGAACACGGCGAGGACGGCGGCCGACACGAGCTGGGCCACGACCTCCTCCTCGCGGCCCTCCTCCAGCGCCTCCACCTCGACCTTTCCCTGGGTCGAGGGCACCAGGGCCGCCAGGTCGCTCACCCGGGGCACCACCACGGGCTCCCCGGTCCGCAGCGCCCGGCGGCGGGCGTTGGCCACCAGGGTCTCGTAATTGGCGATGGTGAGCCGCACCGACACGCCGCTCCGCTGGTTGAGATGAGGGCTGCGTCGCGCCAGCTGGCTGATCTCCGCCACCACCTCCTCGAGGTAGGCGGGCACGGTCACCGGCGGCCCCTCCGCCGGCAGCTCCGCCTCCGCCCGCATCACCTCCACCTCGTGGACCACGTCCCGGGGGTAGTGGGTGCGGATCTGCGCCCCGAAACGGTCCTTGAGCGGGGTGATGATCCGCCCGCGGTTGGTGTAGTCCTCGGGGTTCGCCGTGGCCACGAGCACGATGTCGAGCGGCAACCGCACCCGGTGGCCCCGGATCTGGACGTCCCGCTCCTCGAGCACGTTGAGCAGGCCGACCTGGATGCGCTCGGAGAGGTCGGGCAGCTCGTTGATGGCGAAGATGCCCCGGTTCACCCGCGGCACCAGGCCGTAGTGGAGGGTGAGCTCGTCGGACAGGTACCGGCCCTCGGCCACCTTGATCGGGTCGACCTCGCCGATGAGGTCGGCGATGGACGTGTCGGGCGTCGCCAGCTTCTCGCCGTACCGGTCGGTGCGGTGCACCCAGTCCACCGGCGTGTCGTCACCCTCCTCGGCCACCCGGAACCGGGCGAACCGGGAGACCGGGCGAAAGGGGTCGTCGTTGATCTCCGACCCCGCCACCGCCGGCAGCCACTCGTCGAGCAGTGGCACGAGCCCGCGAATGAGGCGCGTCTTGGCCTGACCCCGCTCGCCCAGGAGGATCACGTCGTGCCCCGCCAGGATGGCGTTCTCCAGCTGCGGCAGCACCGTGTCCTCGAAGCCGAGGATGCCCGCTACCAGGGGCTCCCCGGCGGCGATGCGGCCGGCGGCGTTGCGGCGGAGCTCCTCGGCGACCGGGGTGGACCGCCATCCCGCGGCGCGCAGCTCCCCCAGCGTGCGCGGCAGGTCGGCAGGCGGCAGGGGTGCGTGGGACGGCAGGTCGGCCATGGGGTCGAGCCTATGCTCGACCCCCCCTTCCGGACGCGGGCACCGCTCCGCGGCGAGGCCCGGCGAGGCCCGCCGACGCCTCTGGCACCGCACCGGGCACCGCACCGGGCACCGTCCCGTTGCAACGCCCGGCGCGGCGAGTTGCGTGACTCCTGCTGCTGTCTGGAATGATGAAGTCCGCTCGTGCCCCAGGCCCCCGGCCGGCGCGGCGACGGGCGGCCCGGGCATCCGGTCCCCGTCCGCCCGGCAAGCCTCCGGTGGACCGGGGGACACGTACGGAACGACGACAGGAGGACGGCGTGGCCACGGTGGAGAAGGCGACGGTCAGCCCGGTGACGATCGGCGGCACTCGAGGGGGGCCGGACCAGCCGACGGTGCGGAAGGACCGATGGTGGCTGCAGCCGGTGGTGACGGCGACGGTGCTCACGTCCTTCGTCGTCTATGCCACCTGGGCGGCGTTCGTCAACAAGGACTACTACGTCGGTGCAACCGAGCACCGGGACCTGATCTCCCCCTTCTACTCGCCCTGCTTGGCTGGCAGCTGCGTGCCCGGGAGCCACCCCCACATCGTGCTCAGCCAGTGGATGATCTCCCCGGCCATCCTCATCCTGATCGTCCCGCTCGGCTTCCGCCTCACCTGCTACTACTACCGCCGGGCCTACTACCGGAGCTTCTGGCTCTCCCCGCCCAACTGCGCCGTGGCCGACGCCCACGGCTCCTACAGCGGCGAGACGCGTTTCCCCCTCATCCTCCAGAACGTCCACCGGTGGTTCTTCTACCTGGGCCTGATCCTGAACGTGATCCTGACCATCGACGCCGTCGTCTCCTACAACCAGCCGGGGATCGGCATCGGGGTCACCGTGGGGTCCCTGGTCCTCACGGTCAACGCCGTCCTGCTGTGGTGCTACTCGCTGTCGTGCCACTCCTGCCGCCACCTGTGCGGCGGCCAAGTCCGCAGCTTCGCCAAGCACCCCATCCGGTACCGACTGTGGAAGTTCGTGACGCCCCTCAACGCGCATCACATGAACTTCGCCTGGGCCAGCCTGGTGTTCGTCGCCCTGACCGACCTCTACGTCCGCCTGGTGGCCAGCGGGACCATCACGGACTTCCGCCTCTTCTAGGCGACGGCGCGGCGAGCGGGACGAGAGGAGCGACCATGCCCGAGTACGAAACCCACCGGTACGACGTCATCGTGATCGGCGCCGGTGGTGCCGGCCTGCGCGCCGCCATCGAGGCCAGGGCGCGTGGGCTCCGCACCGCGCTCGTGTGCAAGTCCCTGCTGGGCAAGGCCCACACGGTCATGGCCGAGGGCGGGGTGGCGGCTGCCATGGGCAACGTGTACTCCGAGGACAATTGGCAGGTGCACTTCCGCGACACCATGCGGGGCGGGAAGTACCTCAACAACTGGCGGATGGCCCAGCTGCACGCCCAGGAGGCACCCGACCGGGTGTACGAGCTCGAGTCGTGGGGCGCCCTGTTCGACCGCACCAAGGACGGCCGGATCCTGCAGCGGGACTTCGGCGGCCACCGCTACGCCCGGCTGGCCCACGTCGGCGACCGCACCGGGCTGGAGCTGATCCGCACGCTCCAGCAGCGGGCCGTGCACATGGACATCGACGTGTTCATGGAGTGCAAGGTCCTCCGCCTGCTCACCGACGGCGACGGCGCCGTGTCCGGGGCGATCGGCTACTGGCGCCCGACGGGCGACATGGTGGTGTTCGAGTCCAAGGCGACGGTGCTCGCCACCGGCTCCATCGGGCGCAGCTACACGTACACGTCGAACTCCTGGGAGTCGACCGGCGACGGGCATGCCATGGCGATGTGGGCCGGCGCCGACGTCATCGAGATGGAGTGCGTGCAGTTCCACCCCACCGGCATGGTGTGGCCGCTGTCGGTGCGGGGGCTCCTCGTGACCGAAGGCGTGCGAGGCGACGGCGGGGCGCTGAAGAACAGCGAGGACCGCCGCTTCATGTTCGATTACATCCCCGAGATGTTCCGGGCTGAGACCGCCGACACGGAAGAGGAGGCCGACGCCTGGTACGAGGACCACATCAACTACCGGCGGACCCCCGACCTGCTGCCACGGGACGAGGTGGCCCGGGCCATCAACTCCGAGGTGAAGGCCGGCCGGGGCAGCCCGCACGGTGGCGTGTACCTCGACATCGCCAGCCGGCGGTCGCCCGAGTACATCCGCCGGAGGCTCCCCTCCATGTACCACCAGTTCATGGAGCTGGCTGGGGTCGACATCACCTCCGAGCCGATGGAGGTCGGCCCGACGTGCCACTACATGATGGGCGGCGTGCGGGTGGACGCCGACACCGAGGCTTCGACCGTTCCCGGCCTGTTCGCCGCCGGCGAGGTGGCCGGTGGCATGCACGGCGCCAACCGGCTCGGCGGGAACTCGCTCAGCGACCTTCTCGTGTTCGGGCGCCGGGCCGGTATCGGGGCGTCCGACTACGCCGAGGGCCGCAGCGGCGAGCCGTCCGTGAGCCCGGCCGAGATCGAGGAGGTCGTGGCGGACGCCCTGTCGCCGTTCGGGCGGGACGGCGGGGAGAACCCGTACGACATCCACCAGGACCTGCAGTCGTGCATGCAGGCGCTGGTGGGCATCATCCGCACCGGGTCCGAGCTCGAGCAGGCCCTGGAGAAGCTGGAGGAGCTGAAGGAGCGGACCGGCAAGGTCTCGGTGAGCGGCGGACGCGCCTACAACCCTGGATGGAACCTCGCCACGGACCTGCCCTCGATGCTGACGGTGTCGACGGCGATCGCCCAGGGGGCCCTGCACCGGAAGGAGAGCCGGGGCGGGCACACCCGTGACGACTACCCCGGCCCCGACCCCGAGCTGGGCAAGGTCAACTTCGTGCAACGGCAGAACGCCCAGCGCGGCTACGCCGCCCCCGTCCAGATCACCCCCGAGCCCCTGCCGCAGATGCCGGCGGAGCTCCAGGCGCTCCTCGAGGAGGGACACTGATGACCACCGAGCCCGCCGCCCTCGCCAGCGAACCGGAGACAGCGACCGCCCCGGTGGCCGACACGACAGACTCGACGGTCACCCTGCAGGTGTGGCGCGGCGATCCCGACGGTGGCGCCTTCGCCGAGTACAGCCTCCCGGCCAACGAGGGTGAGGTGGTCCTCGACGTCGTCCACCGGCTGCAGGCCGGCCCGGCGCCGGACCTTGCGTGCCGCTGGAACTGCAAGGCCGGCAAGTGCGGGTCCTGCTCCGCCGAGATCAACGGCCGGCCCCGCCTCATGTGCATGACCCGGGTGGACGAGCTGCCACCGGGCCCCATCACCGTGGCCCCCATGCGGACGTTCCCGATCATCCGGGACCTGGTCACCGACGTCAGCTTCAACTTCGCCATGGCGAAGCTGGTCCCGGCGTTCTCCCCCCCGCCACCCCCGGCCGAGGGCTACCGCATGCAGCAGATCGACGTCGAGCGGGGCCAGGAGTTCCGCAAGTGCATCGAGTGCTTCATGTGCCAGGACGTCTGCCACGTCATCCGCGACCACGAGGAGAACAAGCCCGCCTATGCCGGGCCGCGGTTCTTCATCCGCATCGCCGAGCTGGAGATGCACCCCCTCGACACGAACGACCGGCGTGACCTCGTCCGTCAGCAGATGGGGCTCGGAATGTGCAACATCACCAAGTGCTGCACCGAGGTCTGCCCCGAGCACATCAAGATCACCGACAACGCCATCATCCCGATGAAGGAGCGCGTCGTCGACGCCGACTTCGACCCGGTCGGGTGGCTCGGCCGCAAGATCCTGCGCCGCTCGAAGACGTCGCCCACCGAGACGGCGGCCATCAGCGCCTACCCGGGACCGTCACCCAGCGCACCGGCTGGCTGACGGTCCCCCGGACCAGCACTCCGCCGGCCCTCCGCCGTGCCTCGCTTCTACTCGCCCGAATGGGTCGCCGCCTTCAACGAGGCGGTCACCGATCTGGCTCCCGGCCCGGGCCCGGCGCCCGTCGCGCCCGGAGGGGCCGGCACGCTGGGCGGGACGGCGGGCGGTCTTTCTCGCTTCCGGGTCGCCCAGGTCGTGTCGGGCACGCCGGAGGGTCGGGTCTGCGTGGTCCTCGACGTCGCCGGGGACCGCGTGCGGCTCGAGCGGCTCGAGCAGGACGGCGCGACGGCCGGGAACGGATCGGCCGAGCCGGAGGCCGACGTCACCGTGATGCTCTCCTACGAGGACGCGGCGACCCTCTCGCGGGGCGAGGTCGACGCCGCGGTGCTCGTCACGAGCGGCCGGCTCAAGGTGCGCGGCAACCTATCCCTCCTCGTGGCCGGCCAGGCGCTCCTGGCGGCAGCGGCGGAGCGCCTTGCGCCGCTGTCCGCCGCCACCACCTACTGACCACGAGAGGTCGCACCGGCGGTGCCCGCCGGGATCGGCGATCCGACCACCGGTGCTACCGTCGAGCAGCCGCCGAGCAGGCTCGGGGACGCGGCGGTATCCTCAGAGGCAGACGGCCCGCGGCCGTGCGGGCCCGACGAAGCGGGAGGCCACCGTGCGCCAGACGATCGACGACCACTTCCTCCTCCGGTACCGCCAGCTGCTGGATGCCGAGGATGCAGCGTTCGACGAGGTCGAGCACGCATGTGAGGAAGGCAACCGCTCGCACTTCGACGCGGAGATGTCGGTCTGGCAGGACACCGTTGCCCGAAAGCTCACCTTCCTGACCAACGCGGGGATCGACATCGAGCTCCCGCAGGTGCCGTTGGCCCGCTAGCCGACGAGGCCCTGCCGCTGCACCTCGTCGCGTTCGGCGAGCAGCTCGTCGGTCGTCACGCGGATCCGATCGGCGGCGAATTCGTCGTGCTCGAGCCCCTCGACCACCGACCAGCCGCCCTTGCCGTCGGCGCGGACCGGCAGGCCGAACTGCAGCCCCTCGGGCGTCCCGTACTGACCCTCGCTCGGCACGGCCACGGAGAAGAAGTCGCCGTCCGGGGTCGCGGTCCGGAGGGAGACGACGGTGTCGATGGCGGCGTTGGCGGCCGACGCCGCCGACGACGCACCCCGGGCGTCGATGATGGCGGCCCCCCGCTTCTGCACGGTGGTGAGGAAGTCCCCCTGGAGCCATGCCATGTCGCCGATCACCTCGGGCGCTGGCCGGCCGTCGATGCGGGCGTTGGCGAAGTCGGGGAACTGGGTGGCCGAATGGTTGCCCCAGATGGCGGTGCGCGTGACGGAAGAGACCGGCACGCCGGCCCGCTTCGCCAGCTGGCTCTTCGCCCGGTTCTCGTCGAGGCGGGTCATGGAGAACCACCGGTCGGCCGGTACCTCCGGGGCGTTCGACCGCGCGATCAGGCAGTTCGTGTTGCAGGGATTGCCGACCACGAGCACCCGCACGTCCGACGCGGCGTGCTCGGCGATCGCCCGTCCCTGGGGCTTGAAGATCCCGCCGTTCACGTTGAGCAGGTCACCCCGCTCCATCCCCGCCTTGCGAGGCACCGAGCCGACGAGCAGCGCCCACGAGGTGCCATCGAAGGCGGTCGAGAGGTCGGCGGTCGCCACGATGTCCGCAAGGAGGGGGAAGGCGCAGTCGTCCAGCTCCATGACGACGCCCTCGAGCGCCTTCATCGCCGGTTCGATCTCGAGGAGCCGGAGCACCACCGGCTGGTCCGCGCCGAGCAGCTGGCCCGACGCGATGCGGAAGAGGAGCGAGTACCCGATCTGACCGGCGGCGCCGGTGACCGTGACGTGAACAGGGCTGGTGGTCGGCATGGTCGTCACGTTAGTCAGCGGCCCCGGGGCGCCGAAAACCGCCGTCGGGAGGCCGCCCGTCGGTCCGCCGGTGCCAGGCACGCTGGACAACCGGACCACCGGACCACCGGTGGCCGGTCAGCCGGCCGTCGACAGCTCGGGCGCCAGCCCGAGGGCGCGGTAGATCTCGCGGGTCGCGCTGGAGCGGTTGAGCGTGTAGAAGTGCAGCCCGGGGGCGCCGTGGGCCAGCACCTCCTGGCACAGCTCGGTCGCCAGCCGCACCCCTTCGGCCCGGACCGACGCGGCCCCGCCGCGGTGCTCGGCAGCTTCCAGCCGCTCCACCATCCAGCCGGGGACGGCGGCCCCCATGGCGGCCATCCTGGGCACCGATGCGAGCGACGTGATCGGCATGATGCCCGGCAGCACGGGGCGGTCGACGCCGAGGGCGTGCAGCTCGTCGATGAGGCGGGCGTACTCGCCGGCCTCGAAGAAGAATTGGGTGATGGCGAAGTCGGCGAGACGGAGCTTGGCCGCCAGGTGCCGGCGGTCGGTGGCGAGATCGGGGGAGGCCGGGTGTCCGACCGGGTGGGCGGCCACCCCGATGGAGAACCCCCCGATGACGCGGGCCATCTCCACCAGCTCGACAGCATGGTGCAGCTCGCCCGGCGCTCCCCCGGGTGCCCCCTCGGCCGGCGCCGCCCCTCCCGGCGCCAGCTGCTCCGGCGGATCGCCACCCAGCGCCATCAGGTTCTCCACCCCCGCCTTGGCGTAGTCGACGAGGATCTCGGCCAGCTCCAGGCGGCTGTGGGCCACGCACGTCAGGTGTGCCATCGGCACGAGCGAGGTGGTGTGCAGCATGCCGGTCACGAGGTCGTAGGTCCGCTGGCGGGAAGCCGCACCGCCGCGGTACGTGACGGAGACGAACGAGGGTGCCAGCGGCTCGAGGTCGCGCAGCGTGTGGACCAGCGTGTTGAGCTCGGCCTCGCTCTTGGGCGGGAAGAACTCGAACGAGTACGTGGGCCCCGCGGCGAGGAGGTCGGCGATACGCACCACGCCCGCAGCGTACTGCCCGCCCTGCCCGTTCCCCGGCGGAGCCGTCAGGGGGCGGCGGCCCGCCCGAAGTCGTCCTCGAGGCGGACGATGTCGTCCTCCCCGAAGTACTCGCCGTGCTGGACCTCGACGAAGAGCAGGTCGGCGTCGCCCACGCACTCGATGCGGTGGGCGGCGCCCACGGGCACCTCGACCGAGTCCCCCGGGCCGATGTCGCGTACCTCGTCCTCGATCGTCACCCGCCCGCGTCCCCGCACCACGAACCAGTGCTCGGACCGGCGGGCGTGCCGCTGGTAGCTGAGTCGCTTCCCGGGGAGGACGACGATGCGCTTGACCTTGTGGTCCGGTGCGTCGTCGTCGAGGACGGTGTAGGAGCCCCAGGGCCGCTCCTCGTGCTCCCCCGTCATCGCGCCCGCTCCGCTGCCCGCACGGTGTTGCGCAGGAGCATGGCCCGGGTCATCGGCCCCACCCCTCCGATACGCGGCGTCATCCATCCGGCCACCTCGGCCACCCTTTCGTCCACGTCCGACAGCAGCTTGCGCCCTTCCCAGCTCGTCCCGGCACCCACCACCGCGGCACCCGGCTTCACCATGTCGGGCGTGACCAGACCGGCCCGCCCGGCCGCAGCCACGACCACGTCCCCCTGGCGGACGAGCCCGGCCAGGTCCTCGACCCCCGTGTGGACGACGGTCACCGCGGCGTTGCACCCCGGCCGCTTCATGGCGAGGAGCAGCGCCAGCGGGCGGCCGATGGTGAGCCCCCGGCCGACCACCACCACGTGCTTGCCCTCGACGGGGACGTCGAAGGCCGCCAGCAGCTCGACGATGCCGGCCGGCGTGCACGGGAGCGGCCCCGGACGGCCGATCACGAGCTTGCCCAGGTTCACCGGGTGGAGGCCGTCCACATCCTTCTCCGGGTCGACGGCCAGCAGCACCCGCTCCTCGTCGAGCCCCTCGGGCAGCGGCAGCTGGACGAGGTAGGCGTGCACCGCGGGGTCGGCGTTGAAGCGGGCCACCACGGTCTCGACGTCGGCCTGGCTGGCGGTGGCCGGCAGTTGCTCGTGGTACGAGGCGATCCCGACCTCCGCGCAATCCGCGTGCTTCATCGCCACGTACCGCGCGCTCGCCGGGTCGTCGCCCACGAGCACGGTCCCGAGCCCCGGCTGGACGCCCTCGGCCGCGAGCCGGGCGACCCGGTCCGCCACCTCGGCCCGCACCCGGGCCGCCACGCGCTCGCCGTCGAGAAGGATCACCGCTTGCCGCCCCTCCGTGTCATCGTCAGCCACCCCTCAGTGCCGGAAGTGCCGCTCGCCGGTGGTCACCATGGCCAGACCAGCGGCGTCGGCCACCGCCACCACCTCGGCGTCGCGCACCGACCCGCCCGGTTGCACCACCGCCGCCACACCCGCCCGAGCCAGCACCTCGAGGCCGTCGGGGAAGGGGAAGAAGGCGTCGCTGGCGGCCGCCCCGCCCCGGGCCCGCTCTCCCGCCTTGGTCACCGCCAGCTCGGCGGCGACCACCCGCGACTGCTGCCCGGCGCCGACGCCCACGGCCTGCCCGTCGGTCACCACGGCGATGGCGTTGGACGTGGTCCGCCCGCACACCCGCCAGGCGAGGACGAGGTCGCGCCACTGGGCTTCGGTTGGCTGGGTCGCCGTCACCACCGCCCACCCGGGGCGCGCCGCCCGGAACTCGTCGGCGTCCTGCACCAGCGCGATCGCCCCGAGGGTGCGGACCTGGCGCATGGCCGGCTCGGGGGTGGGCGCCGAGAGCAGGCGCGTGGCCTTGCGCCGGGTCACCAGTCGCTCGACCGCTTGGGGGTCGAAGGAGGTGGCGAGGATGACGTCGGCCTGCGGACCGTCGGCCACCGCCTCGGCCACCTCCACCGTCATCGGCCCCCCGACGGCCACGATCCCGCCGAAGGCCGAGGTGGGGTCGGCGTCGAGCGCCCGCTGGAACGCCGTCACCAGGTCGTCGGCCACCGCCGCGCCACATGGGTTGGCGTGCTTCACGATGGCGACGGCCGGCTTCCCGGCGTCGGCGGACAGCTCGTGCACCAGCCGCCAGGCGGCGTCGGCGTCGAACACGTTGAGGTACGACAGTGCCGTGCCGCCGTGCTGGATGACGCCGTCCCACCAGCTGGACCGGCCGGCCACCCGGTAGCGGGCCCCGCGCTGGTGGGGGTTCTCGCCGTAGCGGAGGACCTCGCCCAGCTCGAGGGTGAGGTGGACCGTGGGGGGGAGGAGCTCGTCGCCGTCCAGCCACTCGACGATGGCGGCGTCGTAGGCGGCAGTGTGGGCAAAGGCGGCGCGGGCCAGCCGCCGGCGCGTCGCCGCCGACAGCGCCCCCTCGGCCCGCAGCTCCTCGAGCACGCGGCCGTAGTCGGCCGGCGAGGTGACCACGCCGACGTGTGCGAAGTTCTTGGCCGCCGCCCGGACCATGGTCGGGCCCCCCACGTCGATCAGCTCCACCGAGGGGTCGGAGGCGAACGGGTAGAGGTTGCACACGACCAGGTCGATCGGCTCGATGCCGTTGGCCTCGAGGTCGGCGAGGTGAGCCGGCACCGAGCGGTCGGCGAGGATGCCGCCGTGGATCCGGGGGTGGAGGGTCTTCACCCGGCCCCCCAGCATCTCGGGCGAGCCGGTGACCTCGACCACCGAGAGGTGCGGCAGGCCGGCCTCCGCCAGGGCGGCGGCCGTGTTCCCGCTCGCCACCAGCTCGCAGCCCAGCTCGACCAGGCCAGCGGCCAGCTCGGCGAGCCCCGTCTTGTCGTAGACGGAGAGGAGGGCCCTCACGTCCGCACCACCTCCGCCAGCCGGCGCCGGACCGTCTCGGGATAGAGCCGCCGCTCCACCTGCTTGATCCGCTCGTGGAGCGTCTCGACCGTGTCGTCCGGCAGCACCGGTACCTCCTCCTGGGCCAGCACGGGCCCGGCGTCCATCTCGAGGGTGGCGACGTGCACCGTGCACCCGGTCACCGTGGCCCCGGCCGCCAGGGCGTCCTCGACGGCCCGCCACCCGGGGAACGCCGGCAGCAGGGCAGGGTGGGTGTTGAGGATCCGCCCGGGGAAGGCCTCGTGGGCCGGCTCGGCGAGGACGGTCCCGAACCCGGCCATCGCCACGAGGTCCGGGCGCTGTGCCTCCAGCGCCTCGGTGACGGCGCGGGTGTAGCCGACCCGGTCGAAGGCGGGCCCGAAGCCCCCCCATTGCCGGCGGTCGACGAGCACCGCCGGCACGCCGGCCGCCTCCGCCAGCTCGAGACCGCGGCACGGCCGGTCGGCGACGACCGCGACGACCGGCAGGCCCTGCTCGAGCATGGCCTGGAGGATGGTGCCGGTCCCCGACACCAGTACGGCCAGGCGTCCCGCGCTCAGCCGAGCTCCTTCACGAGCTCGACCATGCGCACGCCCGCCTCGGTCTGGTTCTGGGCCACCTCCACCCCGGCCTCCGAGAGGGCCGCCATCTTGGCCTGGGCCGTCCCACTGGAGCCCGAGATGATGGCACCGGCGTGGCCCATCTTGCGACCCGGCGGGGCGGTGACCCCGGCGACGTAGGCCACGACCGGCTTGGTCATGTGGTCGGCGATGTACTGGGCCGCCCGCTCCTCCTCGGAGCCGCCGATCTCGCCGATCATCATGACCGCCTTGGTGTCGGGGTCGGCCTGGAAGGCGGCCAGGCAGTCGATGAAGTTCGTGCCCGGCACCGGGTCGCCGCCGATGCCCACGCAGGTGGTCTGGCCGACGCCCTGCTGGGACAGCTCGTGGAGCGCCTGGTAGGTGAGGGTCCCCGACCGGCTGACGATCCCGACCGGGCCGCCCGGGAGGGCGATGTCACCCGAGGTGATGCCGATGTTGCACTTCCCGGGCGAGATGATGCCCGGGCAGTTGGGCCCGAGGAGCCGCGTGCCGCCGAACTCCTGCACGAGGCGGTTGTAGGTCACCGCCTCGTCCTGGGCCGGGATCCCCTCGGTGATGCAGACGACGAAGGAGATGCCGGCGGCGGCTGCCTCGAGGATGGCAGCGGCGGCGTGCGGCGGCGGGACCGAGATGAACGACGCGGTGGCACCGGTGGCCGCGACCGCCTCGGCCACGGTGGCGAAGACGGGGATCCCCTCGATCTCCGCACCTCCGCGCTTGGGGTTGGTCCCGGCCACCACCTGGGTGCCGTAGGCCCGGTTGCGCAGGCCGTGGTAGAGCCCCTGGCTGGTCGGGCTGATGCCCTGGACCACGACCTTGGTCGTCTCGTCGACGAAGATGCTCACGCTGCTCCTCTCTCAGGCACCGGCCAGGGTGACGACCCGCCGGGCCGCCTCCAGCATGGTGGGCTCCGCCAGCAGGCGGTCGGACAGGTGGGGGGCCAGCAGCGACCGCCCCTCCTCGGCGTTGGTGCCGTCGAGGCGAAGGACGATCGGCGAGCGGAGGTCGACCCGCTGCAGCGCCTCGATGACACCCTTGGCCACCTCGTCGACGCGGGTGATGCCCCCGAAGATGTTGACGAAGATCGCCTTCACCGACGGGTCGGCATTGATCACCTCCAGGGCGGCCGCCATGACGTCGGCGTTGGCGCCGCCCCCGATGTCGAGGAAGTTGGCTGCCCGGCCGCCGACCTGGTTGACCACGTCGAGGGTGCTCATGGCCAGGCCGGCGCCGTTGGCGATGATGCCGACCGAGCCCTCGAGCCCGATGTAGTTGAGCCCGCGCTCGTGGGCCATCCGCTCGCGCGGGTCCTCGGTCTCGGTGGCGGCGTACTCCTCCCATTCGGGGTGGCGGAAACGGGCGTTGTCGTCGAGGGTCACCTTGGCGTCGAGGGCGTGGACCCGGCCCTCGGTGGTGAGGATCAGCGGGTTGATCTCGGCCAGGTCGCAGTCGCCCTCGGTGTAGCAGGTGTAGAGCTGCACCAGCAGGTCGGCGGCCTGATCGCGCGCCGCCTCGTCGAGGTCCGCCTCGTCCACCCACCGGCGGGCCGCCGCCCGGTCGAGCCCCGTCACCGGATCGATCGAGAGCCGCGCGATGGCACCGGGGTTGGTGGCGGCCACCTCCTCGATCTCCACCCCGCCTGTCGCCGACAACATCCCGAGGTGGAGCTTGGCCGGCCGGTCCAAGGTGAAACTGGCGTAGTACTCCTTGGCGATGTCCGAGGCGTGCTCGACCCACAGCCGGTGCACGGTGTGGCCCTTGATGTCCATGCCCAGGATGGCGCCGGCGTGCTGGCGAACCTCTTCGGCGTCGGCGGCGAGCTTGATGCCACCGGCCTTGCCGCGCCCGCCGACCTTCACCTGGGCCTTCACCACGACCGGGTAACCGGCCTGCTCCGCCTGGGTGACCGCCTCGTCGACCGTGTCGGCGACGCCCCCGGGCGACGTCGGGATGCCGAAGCGCCGGAAGTACTGTTTGCCCTGGTACTCGTAGAGATCCACCCTGTCCTCTCTTCTTCATTCCTGCGGTCGTGCGATCCACTTCGGCCCTGCGGCCCTGCGGTGCTGCGGTGCTGCGGTGCTCCGGTGCTCCCCTGCTGGGGAGCTCGCCCTCCTGCGGTGTCCTCCTGCTGCGGCCACCGGCCCTCAGACGCCCAGCGTCTCCTCCCGGCGGTCCAGGGCCTCGGCCAGCCACGCCCCGATCGACGGCAGCGGCGCACCGGGGGTGAACACCTGGGCCACGCCCAGCTCCTCGAGCGTCGGGATGTCGTCCTCGGGGATGATGCCTCCGACGACCACCAGCACGTCGTCGCGGCCCTGTGCCGCCAGGCCCTCGACCACCCTTGGCACCAGCGTGAGGTGGGCGCCCGAGAGGAGCGAGAGGCCCACGGCGTCGGCGTCCTCCTCGACGACCGCCTGGACGACCTGCTCGGGCGTCTGGTGGAGGCCGGTGTAGACCACCTCGAACCCGGCGTCGCGCAGGGCGCGGGCGATGACCTTTGCCCCGCGGTCGTGGCCGTCGAGGCCAGGCTTCGCCACGACCACCCGGTAGGGACGCTTCATCGAGGCGATGATAGGCGGGGGTGCCGGTGTCGGCGCCAGACGGCGCACGCCTGTTACCGTCGGGGGATCGTCGCAGAGCCCTCGATCCCCGGTCCCCCGCAGACAGTGGTGGCACCCGGCGCCGGCGTGGCGGCGGGTACGTCGTCGCATGGCCCGGCCCCGGCCCACCGGCAGCTCCACGGCGCCCGAGGGGTGGTGTGGGGCATCGTCCGCACGGCCCGCCCCAAGCAGTGGGCGAAGAACGTCCTCGTCTTCATCGCGCCCGGCGCCGCCGGCGTGATCACCCACCCCGGCGTGGCCGGCAAGGCCCTCGCCGTCTTCGGGATCTTCTGCGCCGCCGCTTCGGGCACGTACTTCGTCAACGACACCGTCGACGCCGAGGCCGACAGGAGCCACCCCGACAAGGCCGGCCGGCCCATCGCCGCCGGGGTGATCGGCGCCCCGACGGCGATCTCGGCGGCGGTCGTCCTGTTCGCCGTGGCGCTGGCGGGCGCGTGGCTGGTGGCGTCGTGGCAGCTCGCCCTCCTGGTGGGCGTCTACGGAGCGATCAACGTCGCCTACTCGCTGCGGCTGAAGCACGTGCCCGTGGTGGAGCTGGCGGCGGTCGCCTCCGGGTTCGTCGTCCGGGCCATCGCCGGCGGCATCGGCACCCACGTCTTCCTGTCGAGCTGGTTCCTCGTGGTCACGTCGTTCGGGGCGCTGTTCCTCGTCGTCGGCAAGCGGGCCGGCGAGCACCACGTCCTCGGCGACGAACGGGGCAACCACCGGGCGACCCTCGACCTGTACTCGATGCAGTTCTTGCGCTCCGCCCTCACCCTGAGCGCCGGCGCCACCGTCACCACCTACTGCCTGTGGGCCTTCGACCACACGGGGCTCGCCCGTCGCGGCGACCACCTGGTGTGGATCGAGCTCAGCGTCGTGCCCGTGATCGTGGGCGTGCTGTACGTCCTGCGGCTGCTCGACGCCGGCGAGGGGAGCGCCCCCACCGAGCTCGCCCTCGGCGACCGGACGCTCCAGCTCCTCGGGTTGTCGTGGGCGATCCTGGTGGCCCTCGGCGTCTATGCCTGAGCCCGGCCCGCCCTACCGCCCCGGGCGGAGGGTGCTCCGCGGGTGGGGACGGACGGCGCCCACCGCCGCCGACGTCGTCCTTCCCGCCGACGAGGCCCGGGTGGCCGAGCTGCTGGCCGACCCGCCGCCCGGGACCGGCGTGGTGCCGCGGGGGCTCGGGCGCAGCTACGGCGACGCCGCCCAGTGCGCCGGCGGCACGGTCGTCGACCTGGCCCAGCTCGACTGGGTGGGCGGCATCGACGAGGCGACCGGCGAGGTCGAGGTGGGGGCGGGCGCCAGCCTGCAGCGGCTCCTCGAGCACGCCCTGCCGCGGGGCTGGTTCCTGCCGGTCACGCCCGGCACCCGCCTGGTGACGGTGGGCGGGGCGGTCGCCGCCGACGTCCACGGCAAGAACCACCACCGCGACGGCAGCTTCGCCCGGCACGTGACGGCGCTCACGCTGGCCACGCCGAACGGGGTGCGGCACCTCGTCCCGGGACGCCGGGGCCGCGGCGCCGCCAAGGCCGAGGACGACGCCCTCTTCTGGGCCACCGCCGGCGGCATGGGCCTGACCGGGGTCGTCACCCGGGCCACCGTGCGCCTGCTGCCCGTCGAGACCGACCGGATGCTGGTCGACACCGACCGGTACGACGACCTGGGCGCCGTCATGGCGGCCATGGAGTCGGGTGACGACGGCTACCGCTACTCGGTGGCGTGGGTGGACTGCACCGCCACCGGGCGCCACACCGGGCGGGCCGTCCTCACCCGGGGCGACCACGCCCGGCGGGAGGACCTCCCGGCGCGCCGGCGGGAAGGGCTGCCGCGGGCGCCGGGGACGTCGCGCCTGCGGATCCCGCGCCCGGGACCTCGGCACCTCCTCAACCCGCTCACCGTGGCCGCCTTCAACGAGCTGTGGTTCCGCCACGCACCGCGCCACCGTGTGGCCGAGGTGCTGCCGCTGGCCGGGTTCTTCCACCCGCTCGACGGGGTGGCCGACTGGAACCTCCTCTACGGGGAGCGCGGGTTCCTCCAGTACCAGTTCGTCGTGGCCGACGGGGACGTGGTGGCCCGGGCCATCGACCAGCTGGCCGCCAACCGGGTCCCGTCGTTCCTCGCCGTCCTCAAGCGCTTCGGCCCCGGCACGCCCGGTCCCCTGTCCTTCCCGACGCCGGGGTGGACCCTCGCGTTGGACGTGCCGATGGGCCCGCCCGCCCTGGGAGCGCTGCTCGACCGCATCGACGAGATGGTGGCCGAGGCCGGTGGCCGGGTCTACCTGGCCAAGGACGCCCGTCTCCGCCCCGACCTGGTCCGCACCATGTACCCCCGCCTGGACGAGCTGCAGCACGTCCGCCGGCGGGTGGACCCGGCGGGCGTGCTCCGCTCGGACCTGTCCCGCCGCCTCGGCCTGGACCTCGACCGGAAGGAGCCCTGATGCTCGACGCCTTCGGGCAGCCGCAGTCCCTCGTGGTGCTGGGTGGCACCTCCGACATCGCCCGGGCGGTCGTGCACGCCCTGGCCCCGAAGCGCCTCGCCACCGTAGTGCTGGCCGGCCGGAACGAGGAGCGCCTGGCCGAGGCGGCCGCAGGGGCCAAGGCGGCCGGCGTCGACCACGTCCCCACGGTGGCCTTCGACGCCGGGCAGGTCGACCGGGCAGCGGCCGTGGTCGACGAGTGCTTCGCCGCCGCCGGGGGCGACGTGGACGTCGTCGTCCTGGCGGTGGGGGTCCTCTCGCGTCGCGAGCTCGAGCTCGACCCGGAACGGACGGCCGAGGTGGTGACGACCGGGTTCGCCTGGCCGGCGGCCGCACTGACCGCGGTGGCCGCCCGCATGAAGGCCCAGGGCCACGGGCGCATCGTCGTCCTGTCCTCGGTGGCGGGCGTGCGCGTGCGCCGGGCCAACTTCGTCTACGGCGCCACCAAGGCCGGGTTGGACGGGTTCGCCGTCGGGCTGGGAGAGGCGCTGCGCGGCACCGGCGTCGCCGTGCAGGTGGTGCGGCCCGGCTTCGTGCGCACCCGGATGACGGCCGGGATGAGCGAGGCGCCGATGGCCACCACGGCCGAGGCGGTGGCCGAGGCCGTCGTGGCGGGGCTGGCCAGCGGGGCGCCAGTCATCTGGGTGCCCGGGACGCTGCGCTGGGCCTTCGCCGTCTTCCGGCTCCTCCCCCCGTCCGTCTGGCGGCGCCTGCCGGGCTAACCCGAGCGGGACGAGCGGGTCGCCGACCGGCCTTTGGAGGTCGAGCGCTGCCCGCCGCCGGTGGCGGTGTGGGTGGACCCCGAGGTCGTCGAGGTCGAACCGGAGCCGGCCGAGGGCGCCGACGACCCGTTCGGGGGCAACGCCGTCCCGTTGGGGTCCGCCGACATGGTGAAGAAGTCCCGCTGCCACCACGACTGGAAGTAGCGCGACGGTGTGCCCGACATTGTCGGCTGCGGGAGCAGGTCCTTGCCGTTTGTCGGGGTGGCCGCCCCGGCGGGTGTGCTCGGGGCGTAGGCGACGTAGTTCACCCATGTCTGGTTGATGTCGAGCTCCATGCCCCGGACGGCGCCGGCTCGCACGAGCAGGTCGGCCAGCGTCGTGATCGAGAGCCCCGGGCCGCCCACGTACACCAGCGCACCGTCGGCCGTGACCCCGATGCCCGAACGGGGCACGAACACGCCGCCGCCGAGGGTGAGGCCCCAGGCCGAGTTTGTTGTCTGGTTCAGGCCGGGGACCGGCTTGCCCCCTGTGACGAGCAGGTCGAGGTTCTGGCGCACGGACACCACGTTGGGGGTCATGGTCACGCTGGAGCCCCAGGCGCCGACCGTGGCGCTGCCGTTGCCGTAGACGACGAACGACGCCGCCCCCGTGCGCAGGGGGATGACGGTGTGCCCGTCGGTGTAGTAGCCCCCGTTCGCTGTCGGGAAGCGGAACCCGGCGTTGAAGGCCGCGGCCAGGCTCTGGGCGGCACTGTTGGGGATGGGCGCCGTGTTGGTGTAGGGCCCCCCACCCGGGATCTGGTTGCCCGAGTAGAGCGTCGTCTTGAGCAGCTTGGTGTCCATCCACGCGATGCCGACCAGCAGGCTCGTGTGGACCGGGTCGGGTCGCACGAACGCCTCGTAGATGGCCGGGACCCCGTCGACGGTGCGGCCCGCCGGGGTCCATGTGCCCTCACCGGGCAGGGCCGGCGACACCGGCGGGACGATGCGCTTCGGGGCGGGCAGGCCGGGACCGCTGGCCACCACGGGCGTGGTCTTCTTCGACCCGGCGGGGATCACCCCGGACCGCGGCGTGCCGCCCTTGGGGGGCTGGTGGTGGGAGTACCACTCCTTCTCCGCCCAACGGACGATGGGTGCGCCGCCGTGGTCGCGGGCCCACTCGGCGAAACGGGCCGCCAGCGATGTCCCGAACGCCGGGTTCGTGAGCGCTGTCCCCAGCGACCACCACACCGGCGTCAGGACGACGAGCAGCGCCGCCAGCAGGATCAGGATGCGGCGGCGCCGGACCCGTCGAGGGATCCTGGGTCGCGGGGAGGGGGCGTCGTCGGCGGGCGCGGGCCGCCGCTCGGTCGTCACCATCCCGTACATCTTCCCACGCCGGCACTGAGATCATGCTGAGGTGCGCGACGTCCCGACCAGGGGCGTCGCCGCCACGGCGTCCCCCGCATCCTGCTACCCACGCTGCAAGGGCGTCGCCGACAGGAGGAGCGTCTTCTCCCCGACCGACGCGAACCGCACCGTGGCCTGGGCCCGCGCCCCCTCGCCCCGGGTGCGCACCACCACGCCGGAGCCCCAGTGGGCGTGGACCACGGCGTCCCCGGCGACCAGGCCGAGGTCCTCGGCGCCCGTCGACCCCCGGTCGGCCACCCGGGCGCGCCCGGCACCGAACAGCCGGCCCCCGTCGCCGCCGTCCCCCTCGCGGGAGCCGCCACCGGGCCGCCCGCCGGCACCCGCTCGCCACGAACCACCGCCCCACCCGGTGTCCGCGTCGCGGGACGGGCGGCGCGACGACCCCACGTCGCGGACCAGCTCGGGCGGCACCTCGGAGAGGAACCGGCTGGGCAGGCCCTGGGCCTGGCGCCCCCACAGGGTGCGGGTCCAGGCGTGGGAGAGGTAGAGCCAGCGCCGTGCCCGGGTCACGCCCACGTAGCAGAGGCGCCGCTCCTCCTCCAGCTCCACCGGCTCGCCCAGGGTCCGGTTGTGGGGGAAGATGCCCTCCTCCAACCCGACCAGGAACACGGCGGGGAACTCGAGGCCCTTCGCCGTGTGCAGGGTCATGAGGGAGACCCGGGTGCCGTCGCTGTCCAGCTCGTCGGAGTCGGCTACGAGAGCGACCGTCTCGAGCAGCTCGGCCAGGGAGTCGTACTCGGCGGCCACGTTGGCCAGCTCGCCCACGTTCTCGATCCGGCCCTCGGCCTCGTGCCCACGCCCGCTGGCCGCCGCCTCGGCCCGCAGGTCGGCCAGGTAACCGCTGCGCTCCGCCACCAGCTCGACGAGCTCGCCGGGATGCACGCGGGTCGCCGCATCGCGCAGGTCGGCGAGGAGGGCGGCCAGGTCCTGGGTCCCCTTCAACGCCTTGCCGTTCAGCCCCGCCTCCTCGCCGTGGGCCAGGGCCTCGCCGAAGCTGCGGCCGCTCGCCGCCGCCCAGGCGGCCAGGCGGAGCACCGACGTGTTCCCGACGCCCCGCTTGGGAACGTTGACCACGCGGCGGGCGGACACCTCGTCGCCGGGGTTGGCGAGGAGGCGGAGGTACGCCAGCACGTCGCGGATCTCCCGACGGTCGTAGAAGCGGGTGCCGCCGATCACCTTGTAGGGGATGCCGGCCCGGACCAGCTCCTCCTCGACCACCCGGCTCTGGGCGTTGGTGCGGTAGAAGATGGCGACGTCGCCGTAGGCGAGGTGCTCGACGGCGCGCAGGCGCACGATCTCGCTCGCCACCCAGGCCGCCTCGTCGCGCTCGTCCTCGGCCCGGTAGCGGCAGACCTGCTCGCCCGCGTCCCCCTCCGTGAAGAGGTGCTTCTCCCGCCGGGACTCGTTGTTGGCGATCACCGCATTGGCCACGTCGAGGATGGTCTGGGTCGAGCGGTAGTTCTGCTCGAGGATGACGGTGGTGGCGTTGGGGAAGGCCTCCTCGAACTCGAGGATGTTGGCGATGTCGGCGCCCCGCCACCGGTACACGGACTGGTCCGAGTCCCCCACCACCGTCACGTTGCCGTGCCCGCGCCCGAGCAGGAGGACGATCTCGTTCTGCGCGTGGTTGGTGTCCTGGTACTCGTCGACCAGGATGTGGCGGAACCGCTCCTGGTAGGCCTCCCGCACGTCGTCGCAGGTTTGCAGCAGCCGTGCCGCCTGGTGGAGCAGGTCGTCGAAGTCCATGGCGTTGGCCGCCACCAGCCGCCGCTGGTACTCGGCGTACACGTCGGCGATGCGCCTGCGGAACGGGTCGCCGCCGAACGCGGAGTCCTCGGCGAACTGCCCGGGACCCACCAGCTCGGCCTTGGCCTGCCCGAGCACCGCTGCCACCGACCGGGCGGGGAACCGCTTCGAGTCGAGGCCCAGCTCGCCGATCACGATCTCGAGGAGGCGGCGGGAGTCGCCGTCGTCGTAGACGCTGAACGACGGCTGGTAGCCGAGGCGGGTGGCGTGGGAGCGCAGGATCCGCAGGCACGCCGAGTGGAAGGTGGACACCCACATCCGCTCGGCCCGGGGCCCCACGAGCTCCACCACGCGGCGGCGCATCTCGTCGGCCGCCTTGTTGGTGAAGGTGATGGCGAGGATCTCCCACGGGGCGGCGTCGCCGGCGGCGAGCAGGTGGGCGATGCGGCGGGTGAGCACCCGCGTCTTGCCCGAGCCGGCGCCCGCGACCACCAGCAGCGGCCCGCCGCGGTGCTCGACGGCGCGCCGCTGCGCCGCATTGAGGTCGGCGGTCAGCCGTGCCAGCTCCTCGGGGTCGACCCGCCAGGGCCGGTCGCGCCATCCCGGTCCGGTGCCGCCGTCCGGTGCGCCCGCGCCGAGCACGGCGTCGGCGGCGGCGGCGCCCGCCTCCTCGTCGAGGGGCGCGCCCGGGGGGGGCGTCCGGTCCAGATCGTCCCCGAACAGCTCCTCGTCGCTGAAGGCCCGGCTCATCCCCTGGGAACGGGCGCCACGACGGCGCCGGCTGCGCGCCGTGCCGCCGTCAATGCCCCATGCCCACGCCCTGGGACCGCTGCAGCTGCTTGCCTTCGGTCTGCA